>NZ_JBMHHY010000006.1:0-342987 GCF_049739465.1 Embleya sp. AB8 | reverse complement strand
GAGGCTTCTTCTTCCCCATGCTCTCCATGATGGACATCCTCCCCAAGGGACCGCAGCCCCTCAGCCAGGGTGTCCGTCAAAACGGATCAAGCCCACCCCGAATCAAGCGCGGGCGCCCGTCGACCCGAACGCGCCGCGGCCCTCGCGCTGACGCATTCGTGCAATACGCGCGCCGGCCGACCCGCCAACCTGGGACGCGGGCGGGGCAACCGCACGCCGCCCGCCGTTCGGGCGTGGACCGGTTCCGGAGGCGGTCGACGAGCGCCCGAAGGAGCACGCACGTGCGGATCACCCGGAAGGGCGGGGCGCTGCCGGTCCCGACCGCACTGCTCACCGGGAAGCACCACCCACCGACCTGGGGAAATCCGGGTGAAGCCCGCTCCGACGGGTGCTCCACCGGGCGAACGGTCCGTCGGACGTGGGGTGTTCGTGTCGTTCGTTCTTCTCGTGCCAGGAGGCAGATATGAGGATCAAGTTCGGGCGTCGAGTCGCGACGGTCGCCGCGGTCGCGGTGCTCACCGCGAGCGGACTGGGGATGGCCGCGGGGGGCGCGTCCGCGGGAGGCGCCGTTGCGGGGATCATGGACGTGAACATCTGGGGGACGGGTATGGGGACGGGCGTCTATCAGGCGCCCACGACCACCAGTCCCATAGTCGCCCCGGCTCTCTTCGGGACCGACTATGCCGTTGCCGACTGCTGGACGCGGGGCCAGGTCGTCAACAACCAGGGAAACGTCTGGTACCACGTCTACCAGGAGCACTACAGCGGCAACTTCGTGCTGAACGCGTCCGGGTACGTGTACGCGCCGTACGTGTACAACAACAAGACGTTTCCGAACAGTTACCTTCCGGAATGCTTCCGGTAGGGCGGCCTGCCGCGGTAGCGGTCCGGGGACCTGAACCCACTGCTTTGCGCGATGCCAGGCATGGCCGCGCCGACGCCGCCGACACCGCCGACGCCATCGGCGGCAACGTCCCGACGCGCGAGTGATCCGGGAGCGGACGCGGCCCCTCGGGCGACAACAAGGCGGCACTACCGACGAACGCGGTAGTGCCGCCGCCCCCGTTGAGCCCCCGGTGTCGCCCCTTCCTGCCCGCCCGAGTCCGGGCCCGGGGCCGCGGGTGGCGTTCCTGCGCCGGCAGGTGCCGCGCGCCGGGACATCGCCATGGTTGATGGCGCAGAACCACGAGGTCGAGCCGATTCCGTCGGCCGCCGGCGCACGCCGTCACCAGGCTGCACACGCTGCCCGGTGTGATCGCCGGCCGCCCTCCACTCGCCCGGTGACGCCCCCGGTCGGCCCGCTTCGACCGTCCCGATCCAAGCCCGTCCCACACCGCCCACCCAACCGATGGGACGCCTCGGAGCGGGCCACATTTGCGCAGGTCATCGGGCACGTCGGCATCCCACGGCGGACAGGGACACGGGTGCCTGGCGGGACGAGACCCGGCCGATCCAGAGTCGTGCCAACTCCCTTATCCGCCTGGCGACATCGCCACGTGGTGTGGGCAGCGCAACGAGAACCACCGTTACCGAGAAGGGATCCTTGGATGGTCGGCAACGAAGTCGCCCTCGCCGCCGCCGCGATGGCCACCGTCGGGATGCTGGTGACCGTCGGGTTCGCGGGCCGGAAGGACAACGCCCGCCGGGTGGGATACATCGGGCCGGGCCGGGCCAACGACCCGCTGGCGGTGTGGTGCGTACAGAAGCTCATCAACGATTCGCCCGCGCCCGCCTGGATCGAGACGGACGGCGAGTTCGGGCCGGATACGGAGGCCGCGATCATCGCGTTCCAGATCTGGGCCCGGGACAACGGCTGGGGCACCGTCCCGGACGGCGACGTCGGCCCGATCACCGGCAACGCACTGCTGCTGTCCTTCAGTTGTGACCTCGACAGCTACTGCTACGACTACCTGCCCACCACGTACTGATCGCCACGTACTGACCGCCACCGACAGAAGGCCGGCCCGAGCCGGTGGGCCTGTTGGCCGGCGCGGCGCATCGGGCCCCTTACAGCCCGTCCGGCGCCCGAGGACGGCCCGGAACCTCCCTGGCCGACAACCCCACCCGGGCCCGACACGACCCACCCCGCAACCCGAGTTCACCGCAACAACCTGAGCGCATCGACCGCCATCCGCGCCACCGTCCCGATCACCGCGTCGGCGGTCGGCAACGACGCCGCCGTGTCGGCGGACCGCGTAAAGATCGCGATCGTGTACCGGCCGCCGTCCGGATACTCGACCACCCCCACCTCGTGCCGCATCGTCGGCAACGTCCCCGTCTTCCCCGACACCCGCACGTCGTCGAACGGGAACCCCGACGCCATCCGATGCGACCAGGCCTGGAGACCGAGCACCCGGCGCAGCCCCACCCCATACGACCCCGCACACACCTCGTCCCGCCAGATCGCGGCCAGCAGCCGAGTCAGATCCCGCGGCGTCCCCCGGTTGGACCGGTGCGGATCCAACGCCCGCAACCGCGCCACCACCGCGGGGTCGACCAGCCCGGCGGCCCCCGCCGGACCGGCGTCCGCGCGCATACCCGCGTACATCTCGCGCAGCGGTTCGATCGCCACCGTCCGGGTCAGCCCCAGCTCGGCCATCGTCGCGTTCACCAGATCCAACCCAAGTACGTCCCACAGCGCGTCCGCCGCCGCGTTGTCGCTCACCGCGATCGCGAGCGACGCGAGGTCCCGCAGCGACATGGTGACCGGATCCAGCATCGCCGCCACGCCCGTACCTCCCGGACTGCGCGCTTCGCCCGCCGGCAACTCGATCCGCCGGGTCAGCTCGACCCGCCCCGCCGCCGCCTCCCGGAACAGCGTGGCGACCAGGCACACCTTGTGCAGACTCGCCGTGCTGTACAACGTGTCCGCACCCAGGGCGAGTTCGCCACCCGAGTCGATGTCGACCGCGTGCACCACCCCCGAAACCCCCGCGTCGGCGAACGTGTCCACGATCCGCCCCCGAACCGCCCGCGACGCCCCCGACGCCCGCCCCCCGCTCACAGCGGGAACTCCGAAGCAGGCCGCGCGAAAAGCAGCGGACGCCCGGGCCGCCCAAAACTCCCCGGACTCCCCGGACTCCCCAGACCCCCCGGACGCTCACCGAGCACCCCCGCATACCGCCGCAACGCCGCCTCCGCCGCCTCGACAAAAGCCCGTACCGCCGGCCCATCGGCCCCCCGCGGCCACGCCGTCGACGTCCGCCACGCCAACGGCGTACCCGCCAACGCCCGCCACACCGTGCCCGGTTCGGCCGTGGTCTCCGGGACCAACGCCACCGCCGCGCCGGACAACACCAGCGCCCGGGCGAAATCCCCACCGCGCACATCGTGCACCGCCGCCGGCGTACAGCCGTGCCGCGCACACGCCGTCAACGTCTCGTCATACAACGCCGGGGCGAACTCCCGGGGGAACAACACCAGCTCACACCCCGTCAGGTCGGCGAGCACGATCTCGGTCGAGCCCGCGAGCGGATCCTCGGCGGCCAGCAGCACACCGAGCGGCTGATGCAACATCGGCCCCAACTCCAGATCGGCCATCGCGCATGGATGCCGCAGTACGCCGACGTCCAGCGTGCCGGCCGCCAATTCGCGCAACTGCGCCGCAGTGGTCAACTCGCGCAGGTCGAGCACCCCGCCCGGCGAACGCTCCGGAAACCCGGTCAGGATCCCCGCCACCGCCGCGCCGCCCAGATCGGGCGGTACCGCCGCGCGGATCGCGCCGGTCGTACCGCTGCGCAGCCCCGCCACCGCACCGCCGAGCCGATCGGCGGCGGCAAGCAGCTCGACCGCCTCGGTCAGTACGACCCGCCCCGCCGGGGTCAACGCGACCCCACGACTGTTCCGATCGAACAACCGCACGCCCAGTTCGCGCTCGAGCCGCTGGATCCGCTGCGACAGCGATGGCTGGGCCATCCGAAGCCGCTCGGCGGCCCGGCCGACATGTCCCTCCTCCGCAACGGTCCGGAAGTACCGGAGATGTCGAAGCAGGTCCATGACCAGGCATCATAGTCATTCGACTATCAACTCCTGTCCGATAACGGTCTTGGACTACCCGCCCGAGTCCCTGTTCTCCTGTCGACCTGTCCAGGCACGCGGAGCTCGGGAGGGATGCACATGACGCACGGGGTGGACGGATCACACGGATCACACGGACCACACGGACCGCATCGGGGCCGTCGAGCCCGACGGGCCTGGGCGCTCGTTGCCGCCGGCACGCTGGTCCTCGGCGGAACCGGCTGGGCCGTCGCCGATCACTGGCGCGGTGACACCGACGACAACCGGCTGGGCCCGGTCCCCGTCGGCAGCACGGCGAACACCGACGCGGACCGCGCGGCGCGGACGTTCCTCGACCACTGGGCGGCCGGCCGCTGGGCGGACGCGGCCGGCCTGACCGACAACCCGCAGACCGCCGAGACCACGCTGCGCAGCTTCACGGCCGGCCTGGAGATCGGCCAACCGGCGTTCACTCCGGGACCGGCCAAGCCGGCGGCGGACGGCGCGGTCGCGGTGCCCTTCGGCGCGGCGATGCCGGTGGCCGGCCTCGGTACCTGGACCTACGACTCGACTCTCGCCCTCACCGGGGGCAGCGGTCGATGGATGGTCAAGTGGCAGCCGTCCCTCGTACACCCCAAGCTCGGCCCCGAGGCCAAGTTCCGCCTGGCCAAGGGCGCGACACCGGGCCGGGCGCCGAAGGTACTGGACCGCGACGGCGGCGTACTCTCTCCGACCGACCACCCGTCCCTGACCCCGCTCTTCGCCGGCGCGGCCGGCGGCGGTGCAGGCGGAACCGGCGTCGGATCGGTACAACTGATCAACCGTCAAACCGGCGCGGTCGAGTCCACCGAGGCCGAATTCGGCACCTCGAAGCCCGCCGCCGCCGCCACCACCGGCGGCGCCGGCGGCGGCGGTCCGGTATCCACCACCATCGACCCGAAGCTCCAGCGCGCGGCGGACGCGGCGGTGGCGAAGTACGCGAACGGCCGACTGGTCGGCCTGGTCGCGGTGAGCATCGACAAGGGCGAGGTACTCGCCCTCGCGAACGCGCCCACCACCGGCATGAATCGAGCCTTCATGGGCCGCTACGCCCCGGGCTCGACCATGAAGGTGATCACCACCGCAGCCCTCCTGAGCAAGGGCGCGGTGAAACCGACCGACATCGTCGACTGCCCCAAATACCTGACTGTCGGCAAGCAGTTCCACAACGTCGAGACATCCGAGATTCCCAACGCCACCTTCCGCGAGGACTTCACGCACTCGTGCAACACGGCATTCGTCAGCCTGCGCGGCAAACTCGGCAACGACGAACTGAGCCGCTTCGCGAACGACCACTTCGGCATCGGCCAGGAGTGGAAGACCGGCATCGCGTCGTTCGACGGCAAGGTCCCGCTGCCGGTGGATGAAACCGATAAATCAGCCGCGATGTTCGGGCAGGGTACGGTCCAGGCCAACCCACTGGTGATGGCCTCGGCGACCGCGACGGCGGCGTCCGGTACGTTCCACCAGCCGGTACTGATCAAGGGCCAACAACCGACCGCCAAGACCCGCGACCTCCCGCCCCCGGTGGTGGCCGACCTCCGCAAACTCATGCGCGCCACGGTCACCGACGGCACGGCCAAGGTCCTGGCCGACCTCCCGGGCGACGTGGGCGCGAAGACGGGCACCGCGGAAGTCACCGAAACCGGCCCCAACAACGGCTGGCTGATCGCCTACCGAGGCAACGTCGCAATAGCCGCAATCGTCGAAGCCGGAGTAACCGGCGGCGGCTCGGCAGGCCCGATAGTCCACGACGTACTGGCGACCGCGAACTGACCGAGGCCGCCAACCTCGACCACCGGCCAACCAAGTCCCAAGCAGGCCACCCTCGATCGCTGACCGCGCTCGCCAACCGCAGTCACCAACCGCGCATGCCCACCGCGCTCACCAACCGCACTCGCCCACCGCGAACGTCAACCTCAAATGCCGACCGGGCCAAAAATCCAGCCCGGCCGGCGTTTGAGGCCAAGTAGCCGGTCCGGCGCTTGAGGACGGCAGTCCGCAGGCCGCCTGCGCACGAACCGGTCGGCCGTACGGCTCTATGTCCCGAAAGCCAACCCCACCGACCGCCCGATCTCCCGTCGCTGCAAGTAGAAACAGGCCTTGTGCGGCTCCGCCCCATGCTCGCCCGTGTAGCCACCGCGCATCACCGGCCCGCCATCCCCCGCAACCGGGAACATCCGGGACAGCGTGGGATCGGCCGCCACGAGGTCGTCCCGGTCGGCCAGGTTGACCCAGTTCTCCACGAACGCCGGGGGCTGGGCCGGCTGCGGGCGTACCCACGAGTCGACGACCGTGTCCGGCCCCAGCGGCGACCCGAGCGTGATCAACAACGGCAGCGGTCTGCGCAGCCGGTGGGCCAACTCGTAGGCGACGACCGCGCCGAGCGAGTGCCCGATCACCACCTTCGTGTCGAAGCCGATCTCGCCGCCGACCCGATCGAGTACCCGGTTCCGGGTCTGATCATCCGTCAGATATCGGGTCAACTGAGTCAACGCCTTGTTTACGAAGCCGCCCGCCGAACCCGGCCCGTCCGCCGCGAACCAGCGCAGCCCGGCCAACCCGCACGTCGGGGAGAGCACCACGGTCCGGCCCGTCTCGCCGGGCCCGCCCTCGAGTCGGGCGATCTCCCGTGCCGCGCGCTGCCGTTCCGGCGGTACCGAGCCGCGCACCGCGGCACGATCCAGCCATTCCCGACCTATCCGCGCGGTCACCTCGTGCTGGATGTCCTCGTCGATCATCTCGCTCTGCGACGGGTGCCGACGGAGCAGGTCACCATAGAACGCCATCCTCGCGTCGATTCCGCGACGGGTGTGGCGGTACTTCCACAGACGATCCGCGACCTCGGGAAAACCCGCGGCCTTCACTCCCCGGGCCAGCCGTGGGACCCACTCCTCCTCGAGCGTGTGGGCCGACCGGTATTCCTGCGCGATCCCGTGTACCAGCACGATGGCGGCCATCGTGTCCCCTCCCAAGCCCCGAGTCCTTGACGAGCGCGCTCTCGGACGCCGGGCCCAAGAGTTGTGCGAAGGGCCGATCGACGCGGGGGGACGCAGACCGGAGAGTGGCTTCGCAAGGTTCTCTTACCCAGTCGGTAACGGAAGTTGGCATTTGAGTGAAGTTACTTCCGGGTTGTTCGACGAGATGTGCCATCCGGCCGGAATTATTCGCACCTGATCCCCGAATCCACGCCCCCGAGCCCACCCAAACCCGCCACGCGCCGCCCCCGAACCGCACGAACCACCCGGGGTTCACCAAGACTTCGCCCGCAGCCGGCCCGAAAACGAGACGGGCTCGCGGCGAGCCGGCGACGGCTGGGGGCCGGCGCACGTCCGACGTCCGGCGGGGCTTGGGGTGGGCGCGGCGCGCCCGGGGTGGATTTGCGGCGGGTTCGGGGCGGACTCGGGCGGGCTCGGGGCGGGTTCGCGGCGAGCTTGCGATGCCCAGGGGCCGGTGCCTGTTCGACCTCCGGCGGGGCTTGGGGCCGGCGCGTCACGCTCGGGGTGGACTTGCGGCGGGTTCGGGGCAGGTTCGCGGCGGACTGGGCGGGTTCGGGGCGGGTTCGCGATGCTCAGGGGTCGGCGCACGTCCGGCGTCCGGCGGGGCTTGGGGTGGGCGCGGCGCGCCCGGGGTGGATTTGCGGCGGGTTCGGGGCGGACTCGGGCGGACTCGGGCGCGTTCGGGGTGGGTTCGCGGCGAGCTTGCGACGCGCAGGGGCCGGCGCACGTCCGGCCTCTGGCAGGGCTCGGGGTGGGCGCGGCGCGCGCGGGGTGGACTCGCGGCGGGTTCGGGACGAACTCGCGCGGACTCGGGCGCGTTCGGGGTGGGTTCGCGGCGAGCTTGCGACGTGCAGGGGTCGGCGTACGTCCGACCTCCGGCGGCCCTCGGGGCTGGCGCGGCCCGCCCGGGGTGGACTCGCGACGGGTTCGGGGCGGACTCGGGCGGGCTCGGGGCGGGTTCGCGGCGAGCTTGCGACGCCCAGGGGCCGGCGCACGTCCGACATCCGACGGAACTCGGGGCCGGCGCAGCATGCCCACGATGGACTCGCACCGAGTTCGGGGCGGGCTCGGGACGGACTCGGAGGGAGCCTGGGACGGTGCGCAGTGGGCCGGCGGCGGGCTCGGAGAGCTTGCCAGCCGGCGTGCGGCGTGCGGTGGGCTCGGGGGCGGCGGGCCGCGCGCTGGGCGCAGGCTCGGGGAGGTCGGGGCCGGCGTGTAGTGGACTCGGGGCTGGGGTGCCGTGGGCTGGCCGCAGGTTCGGGGAGCGGTAGCGGGCCACAGGCTTGGGGAGGTCGGGGCTGGCCTGTACGGGGACTCGGCGGTGGGGCGCTGCGCGCTGGGCGCAGGTCTGGGGAGGACGGGGCCGGCCTGTATGGGGACTCGGCGGTAGGTCGCCGCGCACCGGCCGCAGGCTCGGGCAGGTCGGGGGCCGGCGTGCAGTCGACTCGGGCTGGGGCGCCGTGGGCTGGGCGCAGTTCGGGGAGGGGCAGCGGCGGGCCGCGGGCCGGGCGCGCTCGGGGCAGCCTGCCGCAAGCTGAGCGCGGGCTTGGGGCAGCGTTCCGCAGGCTGAGCGCGGGCTCGGGGCGAGCCCACCGCGCGCCGACCCCCGACTCCGCCCCGAGCCCACCGCGCGCCGACCCCCGACCCCGCCCCGAACCCTCCACGAACCTGGCCACGAGGCCCCGATCGGCCACCCCGCCGCAGTAGACCCGCAGCCTCACCACCAAACGGCACGGGTGGGCGGGTGGGAACAAAACCCGCGCCCTCGGCCACCACGTGGGCACAAAACCCCCGCCAAGGCCACCGCCCGGCCGCAAAACCCGCGCCCACGGCCACCCCTCGCCCGGCCAATAGACTGGCCCCACCACACCCGCCGAAACCGAAGGAACCCGCCTGCATGCCTGGCATCACGCGCGAGGAGGTCGCCCACCTCGCCCGGCTGTCGCGGCTGGAGCTCGGCGCCGAGGAGCTTGATCACCTCGCCGCGCAGCTCGACGACATCATCGGCGCGGTAGCCCGCGTCGCCGAGGTCGCAGCCGACGACATCCCGCCGACCTCGCATCCGCTGCCGCTGACCAACGTCATGCGGCCGGACGTCATCCGCCCCGGGCTCACCCCCGAGGAGGCGCTGTCCGGTGCGCCGGCCGCCGAAGAGCAGCGTTTCCGGGTGCCTCGCATCCTGGGAGAGGAGTGACGGCCATGACCGAGACCATCCGCTGGACCGCGGCCGAGACCGCCTCCGCCATCGCCGACGGCAAGGTCACCGCCGTCGAGGTCGCCCAGGCCCACCTGGACCGCATCGAGGCCGTCGACGCCAAGGTGCACGCGTTCCTGCACGTGGACGCGGACGGCGCGCTCGCCGCCGCCAAGGCCGTCGACGACGCCCGCGCGCGCGGCGACGAGCTGGGCCCGCTGGCCGGCGTACCGCTCGCGCTCAAGGACGTGTTCACCACCAAGGGTGTCCCGACCACCTGCGGGTCGAAGATGCTGGAGGGCTGGCGACCGCCTTACGACGCGACGCTGACCCGCCGGCTCAAGGACGCCGGCGTGGTGATCCTCGGCAAGACCAACATGGACGAGTTCGCCATGGGGTCCTCGACCGAGAACTCCGCGTACGGCCCGACCGGCAACCCGTGGGACACCACCAGGGTCCCGGGCGGCTCGGGCGGTGGCTCGGCCGCCGCGATCGCGTCCTTCCAGGCGCCGCTGGCCATCGGCACCGACACCGGCGGCTCGATCCGCCAGCCCGCCGCGCTGACCGGCACGGTCGGCGTCAAGCCGACCTACGGCGGGGTCTCCCGCTACGGCCTGGTGGCGTTCTCGTCCTCGCTCGACCAGGGCGGCCCGTGCGCGCGCACCGTGCTCGACGCCGCGTTGTTGCACGAGGCGATCGCCGGACACGACCCGCTCGACTCCACCTCGATCGACGCCCCGGTGCCGAACGTGGTCGAGGCCGCCCGCAACGGCGACGTGCGCGGCCTGCGGGTCGGCGTGGTCAAGGAGTTCGCCGGCGAGGGCTATCAGCCGGGTGTCCTGGCCCGGTTCGCCGACGCCGTCGAACTGCTGCGTGAGCTGGGCGCGGAGATCGTCGAGATCTCGTGTCCCAACTTCGGCTACGCGATGCCGGCCTACTACCTGATCGCGCCCTCGGAGGCGTCCTCCAACCTGGCCCGCTTCGACGCGATGCGCTACGGCCTGCGGGTCGGCGACGACGGCGACCGCTCGGCCGAGGAGGTCATGTCGCTGACCCGCGAGGCCGGCTTCGGCGCCGAGGTCAAGCGGCGGATCATGCTCGGCACGTACGCGTTGTCCTCGGGCTACTACGACGCGTACTACGGCCAGGCGCAAAAGGTCCGCACGCTGATCACGCGCGACTTCGAGGCCGCGTTCGGGCAGGTGGACGTACTGATCTCGCCGACCACGCCGACCACCGCGTTCCCGATCGGGGAGCGGGCGGACGACCCGATGGCGATGTACCTCGCGGACCTGTGCACCATCCCGTCCAACCTCGCGGGCAACGCGGCGATGTCGCTGCCGTGCGGCCTCGCGGACGAGGACGGGCTGCCGGTCGGCCTGCAGATCATCGCGCCTGCCATGGCCGACGACCGGCTGTACCGGGTGGGCGCCGCCGTCGAGGCCGGTTACCTGTCCCGCTGGGGTGCCCCGCTGCTCGACCGCGCACCCGCGCTCTGACCTTCGAGGAGTCGACATGGCCAAGACCAACAAGAACAAGCAGAAGCAGAAGGCTCCCAAGAGCAATATCGGCAAGGTGTTCAGCGTCGGCATGCAGCTGGTCGGCGCGTACGGCGTGATCAAGCAGATCAAGGAGGCCCGCGGCAAGAACGACAAGCTGGAGCTGGCCGACGCGGTGATCAGCGCCGCCGCCGTGGTCACCGGCTTCGCGCTGCTGATCCGATCGATGCGCGAGGACAACGCGGAGCTTGCCGAACGGACGGAGGCCGACGTCCTGTGAGTACCACCAGCCTGATGTCCTACGAGGACGCGCTGGAGACCTTCGACCCGGTGATGGGCCTGGAGGTCCACGTCGAGCTGGGCACCGCGACCAAGATGTTCTGCGGCTGCTCGACCGAGTTCGGCGCCGAGCCGAACAGCCAGGTCTGTCCGACGTGTCTGGGCATGCCCGGCGCGCTGCCCGTGGTCAACGCGGTCGCGGTCGAGTCGGCGATCCGGATCGGTCTCGCGCTCAACTGCAACATCGCCGAATGGTGCCGCTTCGCCCGGAAGAACTACTTCTATCCGGATATGCCGAAGAACTTCCAGACCTCGCAGTACGACGAGCCGATCGCCTTCGACGGCTACCTCGACGTCCAGGTCGAGGGCAAGACCTGGCGCGTGGAGATCGAGCGCGCGCACATGGAGGAGGACACCGGCAAGTCGCTGCACATGGGCGGCGCCACCGGTCGCATCCACGGCGCGGACTATTCGCTGCTCGACTACAACCGGTGCGGCATCCCGCTGATCGAGATCGTCACCAAGCCGATCGAGGGCGCGGGCGAGCTGGCCCCGCTGGTGGCCAAGGCGTACGTGGCCGAGCTGCGCGAGCTGATCCGCGCGCTCGGGGTCTCCGAGGCCCGGATGGAACTCGGCCAGCTGCGCTGCGACGCGAACCTGTCGCTGCGGCCCAAGGGCCGGGCGAAGTTCGGCACCCGCAGCGAGACGAAGAACGTCAACTCGCTGCGTTCGGTCGAGCGGGCCATCCGGTTCGAGATCCAGCGGCACGCCACCGTCCTCACCGACGGCGGCACCATCGTGCAGGAGACCCGGCACTTCCACGAGGAGGACGGCAGCACCACGGCCGGCCGGATCAAGGAAGAGGCCGAGGACTACCGCTACTTCCCCGAGCCCGACCTGGTGCCGGTGGCACCCTCGCGTGCCTGGGTCGAGGAACTGCGCGGCACGCTGCCCGAGTTGCCGTCGTTGCGCCGGGCCCGGCTGCAGGCCGAGTGGGGCGTCAACGACTTCGAGATGCAGTCGATGGTCAACGCGGGCGTCCTGGACGTCATCCTGGCCACGATCGACGCCGGGGCGGACGCGGACGCGGCGCGCAAGTGGTGGCTGGGCGAGCTGTCCCGGCGGGCCAACGAACGCGGCGTCGAGGTGGCCACGCTGCCGATCACCGCGGCCCAGGTGGCCCGGGTGTCGGCGCTGGTCAAGAGCGGCGAGCTGAACGACAAGCTGGCCCGCCAGGTGATCGACGGCGTACTCGCCGGCGAGGGCGAGCCGGACGCGGTGGTCGAGGCACGCGGGCTCAAGGTCGTCTCCGACGACTCGGCGCTCGGCGCGGCCGTGGACGAGGCGATCGCGGCCAACGCGGGGATCGCCGACAAGATCCGCGGCGGCAAGGTGCAGGCGGTGGGCGCGCTGGTCGGCGCGGTCATGAAGACCACGCGCGGGCAGGCGGACGCGGCCCGGGTGCGGGAGCTGATCCTGGAGCGCCTGGGCGTTTCCTGACGATTTATCGGCTGTTCGAAGAGGGCCTTCGATTATCGGCTGTACACAGAGGGCCTTCGGTCGCAGTGTGCGATCGGAGGCCCTCTCGCCGTGCGCGCACTGATGTTCGACCGGGGTTCTCCCCAGGTCTGTTCGACCCCCTTATCGCCTTCTTCTTGGGCGCCTTAGATCGCTTACGGACGACGTGAGCGAACCGGGATGCGGCATCCGACCGATGTCCGCAGGCCCACTGGGACGCGAGGCTCGTACCACGAGCCGGACAGCCCGGCTCGGGTGACCAGGAGGTCGACACCATGTTGGAATTCGAACTGTTCCAGGCCCGTGAGCGCGAACTGCGGGCGACTGCGGACCAGGACCGCGTCGTCCGCGAGGCGCTGCGTACGAGCCGGCAGGCGGCCAAGGCCGCTCGGGTGGCGCGGCGCGAGGAGCGGCGAACCGGCCAGGGTGCCGGCGGGCTCACTTCCGATCGGGGCGTATCCGGGTGGGGCATCGCCACCCTGCACCTCTATGCCCGGTGAGCCGGCCCGGCTCGGCGAGCCCGGCTCGGGGGCGGGCTCGGTGAGCCGGGCCCGGGGGCGCACGTGACGCTCGCCACGCCCGCCGGAACCCCCGAGCTGACCTGCGCAAACGGGTTTCGCCGGGGGAGAAATCCCCGGCTGTGACGCGAAGGAACGTGACATGCTCGGCACTGTGGCGAGTACTTCTGTTTCTCCCGTGTTCGTAGGCCGGTCAGTGGAAATGGCGCGGTTCCTCACGGCTTTGCGCGAAGCCGACGAGGGCACGCCGGGTGTGGTGCTCGTCGGCGGCGAGGCCGGCGTGGGCAAGACGCGGCTGCTTCAGGAGTTCCTGGAGCGGGCCGAGTTGCAGGGCGCGGTGACCACGGTCGGCGGTTGTCTGGAGCTGGGCGCGGAGAGCCTGCCGTTCGCGCCGATCTCGGCCGCGCTGCGCACCCTGTCGCGTCGGATGGGCCCCGAGCTGGCCGACGTGGTCGCCGGTCGCGAGCGTGACCTGGCCTGGCTGCTGCCCGACCTGGCACCGGGCACGCTCGCGCGCGACGGCGAGTTCGACCGGGTCCGCCTGTTCGAACTGATGCTCGGATTGCTCGAGCGGCTGGGCGACGACCGCACGCTGGTGATCGCGATCGAGGACCTGCACTGGGCCGACTCGTCCACGCGTGAGCTGCTCGGCTTCCTGTTCCGGCTGCTGCGTACCGGCCGGATCCTGATCGTCGGCACGTATCGGGCCGACGCGGTCGGTCGGCGACACCCGCTGCGATCGTTCCTGGCCGAGCTGGACCGGGTGCACAACGTGGCCCGGATCGACCTGGCCCGGCTCACCCGGGCCCAGGTCGGCGACCAGCTGCGCGGCATCCTGCGCGAGGAGCCGCCGCGTCGCCTGCTTCGCCAGATCTTCCAGAAATCCGAGGGCAACGCGTTCTTCGTCGAGGAGCTGGCCTGCAGCATCCGCGACGGGCAACTCACCGGCATCTCGGACACGTTGCGCGACCTGCTGCTGATCCGGATCGAGGAACTGTCCGAGGACGCCCAGAAGGTGATCCGGCTGGCCGCGATCGGCGGGGTCACCGTCGGCCACCGGCTGCTCACCGAGGTCTCCTCGCTGGACCCCGATCGCCTGGAGGAGGCGCTGCGCACGGCGGTGTCCGCACACGTACTGGTGCCGATCGGGGACGAGTTCCAGTTCCGACACGCGCTGGTCCGCACCGCCATTCGCGAGGACCTGATGCCGGGCGAGCGGGTCCGGCTCTACGCGGCCTTCGCCGACGCGCTCGAACGTTGTCCGGACCTGGTCGGCGCCGACGAGCTGCGCGGGCGGATAGCGACCTACTGGTACCACGCCGGCAAGGCGGTCAAGGCGCTGCCCGCGGTGCTCGCGGCAGCCGAGGCGGCGCGGGAGCGATACGCGTTCGACGAGCGCACCCGGTTGCTGGAGCGGGCGATGTTGTTGTGGGAGCAGGTGCCCGACCCGGATGCGTTGACCGGGCGCCGATTGCTCGACATCTACATCGAGGCGGTCACCGCGGCCCGGCTCGGCAGCGAGCGCGAGTTGGCGATCCACTTCTGCAAGCGCGCGATCGAACTGGTGGACCCGGTCGCCGAGCCCGAGTTGGCCGCGTTCCTGTGGCGGGAGAAGGGCCGGGGGCTGCGCAACCTGTGCCGCTCGTCGGGCATGCCGGAGCTGCGCCGGGCCAAGGAGATCCTGGACGGCCTGCCGCCGTCGATGGAACAGGCCCGGGTGCTCGCGCACATCGCCCGCGACCGGATGCTCGACGGCGAGGGCGCCGAGGCGATCGCCGAGGCACTGGAGGCGCTGGAGCGCGCGCAGAGTGTGGACAGCGCCGACATCGAGGCGGAGGCGCGCAAGACCCTCGCCTGCTCGCTGGTCCAGATCGGCCGGATCGAGGAGGGCATGGCCCAGCTGACCCTGGCCGAGGAGGGGGCGATCAGCAGCAGCGAGCCGGACAGCCTCGTGCACATCCTGAGCAACCGGGCCTCCCTGCTCGAGGGCCTGGGCCGGCATCGGGAGAGCGTGGCCGCCGCACGGCAGGCGATGGAGCTGGCGGCGGAGCGCGGACTGACCCGCACCTCGGGCTCGTTCGCGCTGGGCAACCTCGCCGAGTCGCTGCTTTCGGCGGGCGACTGGGCCGGCCTGGAGACGCTGGTGGAGAAGACCCTCGACCTCGACCCGGGCCCGCAGACCACCCGCCACCTCGAACTCTCGCTGGTCGACCTGTGCCTGGCCCGCGGCGACGTGCGCGGCGCGACCGCGCATCTGCGCCGGTCCCGGCTGGCCGCCGGGTCGCGCTTCGTCGAGGCGCAATACTCGATCCCGCTGGCCCGGGCCGAGATTCGGGTGGCCGAGGCGCAAGGTCGCCTCGACGAGTCCCGCGAGGCGCTGGTGGCGGCGCTCGACGGGGTGGGCTGCCCGCCGGGCCACCAGCGCTACATGTGGCAACTGCTCGCCGACGCGGCGGCCAACGAGGCCGACGCGCGCACCTCGACGGTGCGACCCCGCGAGTCCGAACTCAAGGCCCGGCAGGACATCGCCGACCGGATCGCGACGATGGCCGCGTCACTGGCCGTCGACTGTGCCCTGGACGCGGCCTACGAGTCGCTGGTCAAGGCCGAGCTGGCGCGAGCCGCCGGCACCGACGACGCGGCCCTGTGGGGCCGGGTCGGCTGCGCGTGGGAGCTCACCGAACAGCCCTACCGCACCGCCTGGGTCCGCTACCGGCACGCCGAAACGCTGCTGGCCGCCGGCGACCGGGACGCGGCGGCCATCCCCTTGGCAGCCGCGGCGGAGGTGGCGACCAGGCTCGAGGCCAAGACGTTGCGCGAACTGATCGACCTGCTGACCCGCCGAGCCCGGATGGCCCCGAACCCCCAGGGCGTGGCCGGCGCCCCACTGCCCACGCTGACCCCGCGCGAGCTGGACGTCCTGCGCCTGGTGGCCGACGGCCGCAGCAACCGGCAAATCGCCGAAGAGCTCTACATCAGCGTCAAGACCGCCAGCGTCCACGTCTCCAACATCCTGGCCAAACTCGAGGTGACCGGACGAGGAGAAGCAGCCGCGGTAGCCCACCGACTGCACTTGGTGGACGGGTAGCCGGAGCACGACCGCAGGGCCCGATCAGGCCACCGGGGAGCCCCCGAAACCCAGCCATCGAGCCGAGATCAACCTGCGGCGGCCATCGAGACGTCGGCCAATTCGGCGAGCGTGCCGTCGAACTCGGCGGTCAGCCCGGTCAGGATCACCCACGCCTCCGGATTGGCGCCGATCCGCTTCGCGAGCCGGGCGAGCGCCGGGCGTGGATCGCCGGGCGCCCAGCGGTAGGCGTCGATCGAGGCCAGGGCCTCGAACGCGTGCCGGGCCGGGTGGGCGTGTCGGACCAGGTCCTCGGCGTCGAGTTCACCGGAGGTGACCGCGGCGATCAGCCACGCGTGCCACGCGTCGAGGGGGGTATCGCGCAGCCGATCGGCGGCCGGCCGGCGGTGCTCGGGCACGGGCGGTTCGGCGCGCCCACCGCGATCCCAGCGGGCCCGCAACTCCCGTAGCGCAGACGGGTCTTCGGCGGCCAGCGCGGCCTGCGCGGTGGTCCGGATCCGGTCCGGGAACAGGTCGGCATGCCGGTCGAGGATGTCGCCGGTCACCTTCGGATCGGCGCGCTCCCACAGACTCAGCAGGATGTCGATCCAGTCGATCCGCCGCAACTTCTGCCCATCAAGGCGCGCCAACGCGTAGTCCACCAGCGCCGGATCGCCGGACAGCGCATAGGCGTCGTATTCGCGGCCGAACGGCGAATCCTCGAGCAGATGGATCCGCAACTCCGGGTCCATCGCGACGCGCGGCCGATCCGTGCGGCGCCCGGCGTAGACCTCGCGGCGCAGCTCGGCGGTGACCCCCGAGCGGTTGTCCACCAAAAGCCGATCGACCCGGTGGTCGCCGAGGTCCCTGAGCCGGCGAGCGTAGTGCCGACCGAGGCTCTGGTGCTCGGCCAGCGCCGCGAGCAGGGCCGGATGTCCGCAACGCAGCGCCGCCTCGGCCACGTTCGTCAGCGGCGGGACGTTGCCCGGCAGCAGTGCGGCCGCCGCCGCGTCGTCGAGCCGCGGTACCACGGTGGTCAGTTCGTCCGCGTCCAGGCGGCGGAGCAGAAAGACCAGGGAAGGCCGTACGGTGGCGGGCACCATGATCGCGGCCTCGCCGGTGTGTGCCTTCGCCGCCGCGAACAGCTCGGGCAACGTACCGGGGAACCGCCCGAGGTGGCGGGCCACATACGCCCAGGCGGCGGGGGTGGTGCCGAGCGTGTCCACGATCCGGGGCCGGAGCAGCTCGTGGATGGCGGACTCGCCGGTGACGTACGCGTGTTCGCGCGAGATCACCGCGAGCACCTGGGCCGCGACCCGCGCGGGTCGCATCCGGACCAGGATCTCGCGCGGCGCCAACACCCCGGCCCGCAACGCGGGTCCCACCTGATCGAGCGCCTCGGTCCGGGTGACCGGCGCCTCGGGTGAATGCAGCACACCGACCGCCCCCGGCCGCCGACAGGTATGCGCGAGCAGCGGATGTGCCCGAAGCAACGCCACCACCCGCTCGGCCCGCGCCCCACCCGCGCGAATCTCCCACCGCCCCCGATCGAGCACCGAACCGTGCTCCCCGGCCGGCTCGTCGACCCCACCGGGCGGAAACGCCGCGGCCACCACGGGATCACCGCCCGCCTCGATCAACCGACACAGCTGACCCGACGTCAGACACGGATTGCGCGCGGCCCGAACGACCTCCTCGGCGGTCCCGTGCGTGGCAATCGCCGCCACCAACGCATCGGAGAGACAAACCTCGTCGGCGACGAGGGCCTCGACCCCGCGCAACGCCGCGAGCCGCGCGAACACCCCGGTCACCTCGGTCCCGGAGAGCTCACGCAACACCAATTCCAGCCCCAGCCCCATGAATCCCCTTCCCGCGACCCCAGCACTCGGCCACGCACACGCTAACCGCCACCCCCGACGTCCCGAACCCGCCGACCCGGAAGAGCCTCCCGGCCGCACACCCTCCAGCCCTCAGCGCACCACCAGGCGCAGGATGCGGTCGTCGCCCTTTCGGGGTGTTCCCCGCCCGTCGGTCGTGTTGGTGACCAGCCACAGTTCGTCCGGGCCGACCGCCAGGACCGTGCGCAGGCGCCCGTACCTGCCCTGGAAGTACGCCTTCGGTTCGCCCACCGTCGAGCCCAGGATCGGGGTCTGCCACAGGCGTTCGCCGCGCAGCGCGGCCAGGTAGACGGTGTCGCCGAGGATGGCGATGCCGCTCGGCGAGGCGTCCTCCGGGGCCCATTGGGCCACCGGGTTCATATACTCCGGCCGGTTGCCGGCACCCTCCACCACCGGCCAGCCGTAGTTTGCGCCGGAGCGGATCAGGTTCAGCTCGTCCCAGGTGTCCTGGCCGAACTCGCTCGCCCACAGGCGGCCCGTCGAGTCCCAGGCGAGGCCCTGGACGTTGCGGTGGCCCAGGCTCCAGACCGGCGAGTTCGGGAACGGGTTGCCGGGAGCCGGTTTGCCCTCGGGGGTCAGCCGCAGGATCTTGCCGCCGAGCGAGGACGTGTCCTGGGCCGACTGCTTTTGGTCCGCCTCGCCCGTACCGGCGTAGAGCATCCCGTCCGGGCCGAACGCGATCCGGCCGCCGTTGTGGTTCGTACCCGCCGGGATCCCGGTCAGCAGCACCTCGGGTGGTCCCAGGGGTTGCCCCGGCAGGTACGTCATCCGGACGATCCGGTTGTCCTGATCCGTGGTCAGGTAGGCGTACAGGAGGTGATCGGTCGCGTACTTCGGCGAGATCGCGAGCCCGAGCAGACCGCCCTCCCCCCGATGTACCGAACCCGGCACCGTCCCGACCACTACCGGCGGCACCGTGCCCGGCCCGAAGCGGGTGATCGTGCCGGTGTCCCGCGAGGACACCAGCGCGTCCCGGTCCGGCAGCAGTGCCACACCCCACGGCGTGTTCAGATCCCGGGCCAACTCGCCCACCACGACCGGCTCGCCGACCTTGGCCGCGGTCGGCCCCACCGGTACGTTCGGCGCCGGGGGCGCCTGGCCGGCAGCGCTCGAACTCCCGGGCGTCGCCTTGCGACGCGTCGAACCGCCACCACCACCGTCGGAGCACGCGGTGAGCCCGAGCGCCACGGTGAGCGCGAGCAGGAGGGCGAACCAACGAGCCTTCGGACGCCGTACGCGCACCGGAACCACCACCGACAACGCCACCGGAACACCACCTTCTCGGGATCCTTCTCGGGATCCCCCCGACCCTAAGCCGCCCGGCCCCGGCCCCCGGCCCGGCGGCCACGCCGATTTACCCGCCGATTTAGAGTTCGCCCATGGTCACCGAAGGCAGAATCTGGGTCCCGTACACCCTCGAACAACTCGCCCCTCTTCCGGCCAAGCTCGTCGGGGCCCACGTCATCGACACCTACGACGGCATCGGCGGCCCGATCCCCGGCACCGCGGCCGACGTCGAGCTCTATGTACTGCCCTACACCTTCGACCGCGAACACCTCGCCCGGATCGCCGAGATGCCCCGGCTCCAGCTGATCCAGACGCTCACCGCCGGCTACGAACACGTCCTGCCCTACCTCCCGCCCGGCGTGCGGCTGTGCAACGGCCGCGGCATCCACGAGACGAGCACCGCCGAACTGGCGCTCGCCCTCACGCTCGCCGCGCTGCGCGACATCCCGGCGTTCGTACGCGGCCAGGACGCGGGGGAGTGGCGGTCCGGGTTCTATCCGGCGCTGGCCGACAAGACCGTGCTGATCCTCGGCTACGGGGCGATCGGCGAGGCCGTCGACCGGCGGTTCCAGGGCTTCGAGGTGGACGTGGTCCGAGTCGCCCGCAGCGCTCGCGCCGGCGGGCACGGACCGGTCCGGGCGACGGCCGAACTGCCGGAGCTGCTCCCGCACGCCGACGTGGTGATTGTCACGGTCCCGCTCACCGAGGACACCCGCGGCCTGGTCGACGCCGCCTTCCTGGCCCGGCTGCCGGCCGGCGCACTGGTGGTCAATGTCGCGCGCGGAGCGGTCGTGGACACCGACGCGCTGCTCGCCGAGACCGGTGCCGGACGGCTGCGCGCGGCGCTCGACGTCACCGACCCCGAGCCGCTGCCCGCCGACCATCCGCTGCGTTTCGCGCCCGGCGTATTGATCAGTCCGCATGTCGGCGGCAGCTCCTCCGCGTTCCTCCCACGGGCCCTGCGACTGATCCGCGAGCAGCTCGAACGTTGGTCCGAAGGGGTGGCTCCGACAAATATCGTGCGTCACCGAGCAACCTAAAGCGGTCGGTCGCGCTCTGCTGGGATGCGGGGCCGACACCGGTACGGTGTGCCCCGCGCAGGCCGACCCGGACGGAGAGACATGGAAGACAGGGGGACGGCGCACCGCGCTGTTCACGAACGATTCGAGGCATCGGACCCGGCCGGCCCGGCCGGTGGACCCGGTGGCTCGGCGGTGGCCGAAGCGGCCGTCGTCGCCCCCCGCACGGGTGAACACGACCTCGGATTGCGCACGGTGGTCGAGCGGGCCCGCCGCCGGGTGGGTCCGGGCGCCCTGCCGTACCTGCTCGCCGGGCTCTTCTTCGCGATCTACACGACCCACTCGCTGCTGCGCCATCGCCGGATGGAGACACACGCCTACGACCTGGGCCTGTTCGAACAGGTGGTCCGGGCGTACTCCAACTTCGAGGCGCCGGTATCGGACATCCGATCGCCCGGATTCAACGTGCTCGGCGAGCACTTCCACCCGATCCTGGCGCTGCTCGGCCCGATCTACCGGATCTTCCCGGGCGCGAGCACGCTGCTGGTCGCCCAGGCGTTCCTGGTCGGCATCTCGGTGATCCCGATCACCCGGATCGCGGCCCGCGCGTTCGGGCCGTGGGGGAGTGCGGCGCTCGGCATCGCGTACGGCCTGTCCTGGGGCATCCAGTCGGCGATCTCCTTCGACTTCCACGAGATCGCCTTCGCCGTACCGCTGCTCGCCTTCGGTCTGGATCGTTTCCTGCTCGGCCGGCATGTCCAGGCGCTGGCCTGGTGGCTGCCGCTGATCCTGGTCAAGGAGGACCTCGGCCTGACCCTGGCGGCGGCGGCCGTACCGCTCCTGGCGCTGCGCCGCTGGAAGCTGGCCGCGGTACACGTGCTGATCGGGGTGGCCGCATTCGCGCTGGCGATCTTCGTCCTGCTCCCGGCGATCAACCCGAACGACACCTATGCGTTCTGGGGCAACCTGGACACCTCGCAGCGCTCCGGCCAGGCCGACCCGAACACCTCGCTGAGTCAGGTGCCGATCTCCGAACTGATCGTCGAACTGCCCAAGTCGATGGTGTATCCCAGCATGAAGTGGATGACGCTGTTCATGCTGCTGCTGCCCACCGGGTTCATCGCGCTGCGCTCGCCGATCCTGGCGATGATCGTGCCGACCATCCTGTGGCGGTTCACCTCCCAGAACACGTTCTACTGGGGCACCTACTTCCACTACAGCGCGGTGCTGATGCCCATCGTGTTCGCGGCGTTCGTGGACGGCGTGGTCAAGCTGCGCGCGTCGCACGTGGACTGGCTGCGCCGATACGCGGTGCACGCGGCCATCGTTCCGCTCGCGGTGTCGATGGCCTTCGCGCGCGACTTCCCGCTGATGGACCTGCTGCACAAGCGCGCCTGGGTGGTCCAGGACCGGGTGCACTCGGCGCACAAGGTGCTCGACCAGATCCCGGACGACGCCAAGGTGTCGGCCACGATGAGCTTCTCGCCGCAACTGACCGCACGGGCCCGGGTCACCGACTTCCCGACCATCCTGCCCGGCCCCGGCTACGCGGCGATCGAGGTATGGGGCGACAACAAGGAATGGGCCCGCTACTGGATCGCCTACCTCCTCGGCCAGGGCTTCACGGAGGTAGCCAGAGAACCGGGCGCGGTCCTTCTCAAGCGCGACTGAGGCCGCTATCCGGGGTCCGCTTGGCGGGCCGCTTCGCGGGCCGCTTGGCAGCGCGGGTCGGCCCGACGGATCCGCGCCCGGCGCCCTGCGTCGCGAGTGTCGCCTGTCGGCTGCGTGGCCGTTGTTGCCCTGGTCGGCTTTGCCGGCTCGTGGTCGGGGGCGGTTGGCGGCTTGGCGTGGTGGTGTTGGGCTGGCGGCGGGGTGGCCCTGGGTCCGTTCGGCGGGGCCGTCTCGTGGCGGTGGCCACCGCCTCGTCGTTGCACGTCCGCTCCGCGGCCGGGGTTTTTGCTTGGTGCTTCGCATCCGTTGTTGCCCGTCCGCTACGCGGCCGTTGCTGCCCTGCACGGCTTTGCTGGCTCGCGGTCGGGAGCCGTTGTCCGCTTGGCGGCCTCGGCGGCCGGTGGCCATGTCGCATTTCGCGGCCCATCCCGGCTCCCGCCCTCGCCGGGCCCGAAACCGGATCCCGACGAGACTCTCACTGCTTGGGTCGATGCGTGACCTGCGGTTTTACCCGGCGCCCGCCCCCGGGCCTGCACAGGCCGGCTGACCCGTCGGGGTTCACCTGCCTGGGCGCACCGGACTGAGCCGTCGGGTGCGACCCACCGGGCGTGATCCGTCAAGACCGGCCCGTCCGGTCTCCACCCGCGCGCCCCGCGCCCCTCCGTACCTTGGCTGCGAGCCCCCCGCGCCCGGGCGCCCCCGGTCTGCGCTCCGCCGTCCGAGTTCTCCGTGCTCACCCTGCCCGCCGCCCGGTCGGCCGGTGGGCAGGGCCCGGGCGACAGGCCGGCGCGTGGTTTCGCCGGTGCCCGGGGTGGTTTCCGGCTTCCCGACAACGCCGTTGCGGGGTGCTGAAACTCCCAGGTTTGCCCTGATCAGCGACCCTTTTTCCGGCCAGTGTCGGGACTTTGTCACAAATGCACGGGAAGGGACTCCCATGCTGGGCATCATTAGTTACTCTGTGTTGAGTAAGACAAGCTCACAGTGACGGGTTGGTGTATCGTCCGGGGCGTGGGGCGTTGAGAGACGCGCACGGTCGGGTGTCGCACCCCCGTCGCGCCGGCGCCGACCGCCCCGCCTCACGGCTGGGGTGTGAGGGCCGGTGCAGTGCCATGAAGCGTCGTGGAGGCGACTTCGGGCAGAGGGGAGTGCGGAATGCCGGGGGACCACTGCCGGAGTGGCCGAGCCACGACGACCCGGTGCGGCTGCTGATCTTGGCCGACACCCCTGCACAGCGGCAGCTGAAGTACCTGATCGCGCCGTTGTGTCTCGTGTATGCGATCGGTGCGCTCCAGGGCTGGGGCAATCCGACGCTGTCGCTCGCCATGGGCGACTTCGGCCTGGCCGCCGCGGCGGCCGTGGCGGCGGTCTCCTGTGCGCTCAAGTCCGTGCACGAATGCGGGCGGGCCCGGTTGTCCTGGGCGCTGTTCGCGTTCTCCGCCACGATGGTCTCGCTGGGCAACGGCATCTGGGGCTGGTACGAGGTCGTGCTCGGCGTACCGGTGCCCACGCCCGGGCCGACCGATGTGATCTTCCTGCTGTTCGCGCCGCCCACCATCGTGGGCCTGCTGCTGGTCGCCCAGCGCCCGCGCGGGATCGCCGCGTGGACCTGCGTGGCCCTCGACGGCTGGTTGATCGCGGGCTCGTTGTTCACCCTTGGCTGGAGTCTGGCGCTGGCCCGCAATACCAACGGGGATCGCTCGGACATCATCAAGATCGTGCTCACGCTCGCCTATCCGGTGCTCGACATCCTGATGATCAGCATGGTCCTCGGATTGCGTTTTCGGGCCGGTTCGGGAGATCGCGCGGCACTGAATCTGGCCCTGGTCGGCCTCGCGGTCACCGTGATGAGCGACGCGCTATGGACCACACCCGGGCTGAACAGCGGATATCGCTCCGGCGGCCTCCTCGACGTGGGCTGGTTCGCGGGCAGTCTGTTGCTGGCCATCGCGCCGTGGACCGGGCACGGGACCGAGGCGCACGAGCGGCCCCGGCACCGGACCATCTCGATGCTCTCCGCGCTCACCCCCTACATCGCCGCCGCGGTGTGTACGGCCGGTGTCCTCGGCGGCGCGGTGGCCGGCCACGCGCCGGACAAGGTGGTGCTCGGGGTCGGTGCGACCGTACTGGTCACCCTGGTGCTGCGGCAGGGCATCACGCTCGTCGACAACGTGTTCATGGCCCAGGAACTGTCCGCCAAGGAGAGCCACTTCCGGTCCCTCGTGCAGGGCTCCAGCGATGTGATCATGATCGCCGCGAGCGATGGCGTGCTCCAGTACGTCAGCCACGCGGTGCGCCGGGTCTACGGGTTCGAACCCGAGGAGTTGGTCGGCACCCGGCTGGAACTGCTGATCCATCCGGAGGAGAGCGCGCGGGTACAGCGCGAGCTACGCGCGTTCCTGGACGGCGCGGTGCCGCCGGCCGAGGGGGACACCGCGATGGTGCGGGTGGAGTGCCGGATCCGCTCGGCCGGCGGCACCTGGCTGCACACCGAATCGGCGGTCAACCGCTACGGCGACGGGCTGATCTTCAACAGCCGCGACGTCACCGACCGGATCAAGCTGCAGACCCAGCTCGAACACGACGCGTTCCACGACCGGCTCACCGATCTGCCCAACCGGGCCCTGTTCGAGGACCGGATCCAGCACGCGCTGGCCCAGCGGCGCGGGGTCACGCCCACCATCGCGGTGTTGTTCGTGGACCTGGACGGGTTCAAGGCGGTCAACGACAACTACGGGCACACCGCGGGTGACGAACTTCTCGTCCAGGCCGCGCGCCGGCTCGAACACGCGGTCCGGATCGGTGACACGGTGGCCCGGTTCGGCGGCGACGAGTTCGCCGCGCTCCTGGTCGGCGATCCCAGCCCGCGGGCGATTCGGGAGATCGCCGAGCGGCTGTTGTCCACGCTGTCCTCGCCGTACCGGATCGCCGACGGCGAGGTACGGGTCGCGGCCAGCATCGGGATCGCCTTCTCCGCGCCCGGGATCGCCCCGGCCGACCTGATGCGGCACGCGGACGCGGCGATGTACCGGGCCAAGGACGGCGGCAAGGGCCGGGTCGAGGTCTACACGCCGGACATGGACGCCGACGTGGAGCGCCGGGCGGCCCGGGCGGCGGGGCGCCGGCGGGTGGATCGGGACGGCCGGCTGGCCATCTCGTACCAGCCCGTCGTCGACCTGGACACCGGCCGGGTGCGCGACGTCGAGGCGGCGCTGTCTCGGGTCGAGGACGGCGGCGTCCCGGGCCGGGCGGACCACGTCCGGCTCACCGCCGGCGTCGACGGGCGGCTCTCGGCGGTGGGCCGTCGCCTGCTCGAGGAGAGCGCGCTGGCCGCCGCGACCTGGCGGGCGGCCGGCCACGAGATCGGCGTCACGGTCGGCCTGGCCGCGCGCCAACTCACCGGCCCGGGCTTCCTGGACGTGCTGGAGGAGACACTGCGCGGGGCCGACCTGCCGGCCGCCGCGCTGACCCTGGAGATCACCGACAACGTGCTCCCGGACGGCGACGAGCTGCTGCTCGGTCGGATCGCGGTGTTGCGCCGGCTGGGCGTGCGGTTGTCCCTGGACGACTTCGGCACCGGTCACTCGTCGCTGACCTACCTGCGCCGGTTGCCGGTGGACGCGCTCAAGATCGACCGTTCGTTCGTCGCCGAGGTCGGCACGTGTCCACATCTGACCGTGCTCACCTCGACGATTGTGCGATTGGGGTTGGATTCCGGACTGACCCTGGTGGCGGCGGGCATCGACAGTCACGCGCAGGTGGACATACTGCGCGAGATGGGCTGTCAGCGCGGGCAGGGCAACTGGTTCCACCCGGCGGTGTCCGGCGACGCGATCTTCGATGTGCTGGGTCAGATCCCGTTGGGGAACAGCGCGGTGCGCGGCCCGCGTCCGGATCCGCTGCCCGAGGTGCGTGCCGCGCTGCCGGTACAGGTGCCCAGACCACAGCCGTGAGCCGGGGCGCGGCGCGGGCCGGGCGCGCGGCGCGGCACGGGGCGGCCGAAACTATGACGGCCCGTCATTCCTGGACAAAGAATCCCGAATACTGAGACGTGCGAAGACCCGGCTTGACACGTACACGGGCGCGGAGAGAGAGTCGCGGGCATGCAGACCCGCATCCTCGTACTTGAGAAGCGCGTGAACTGACCACCGAGTCGGTTCGCGCGCCCCCCTCGCTTGCCTAACGGCACGGGGGGTTTTTTGTTGCAGTCCGACGGGTCCGGGCCTCGCGCCCCCACTCGAGATGCCGACTTCAGATCGAGAAGACGAGAAGAGACGAACGCATGACCGATCAGGTGACAGGAGCCCAAGCGCTGATCCGCTCCCTGGAAGCCGCAGGGGTGGACACGGTCTTCGGCATTCCCGGGGGAGCGATTCTTCCCGCCTACGATCCGATGATGGACTCGACGAAGGTGCGCCACATCCTCGTCCGGCACGAGCAGGGCGCCGGTCACGCGGCGGAGGGTTACGCCCAGGCGACCGGCAAGGTCGGGGTGTGCATGGCCACTTCGGGCCCCGGGGCGACCAACCTGGTGACCCCGATCGCCGACGCGCACATGGACTCGGTGCCGATCGTGGCGATCACCGGCCAGGTGGCCAGCGCCGCGATCGGCACGGACGCCTTCCAGGAGGCGGACATCTGCGGCATCACCATGCCGATCACCAAGCACAACTTCCTGGTCACCGACCCGGCCGAGATCGCGCCCACGATCGCCGCGGCGTTCCACATCGCCTCCACCGGGCGACCCGGCCCGGTCCTGGTCGACATCTCCAAGGACGCGCTCCAGGCGAAGACCGACTTCGTCTGGAACGGCACCCCCGAACTGCCCGGCTACCGCCCGGTGACCCGGCCGCACGCCAAGCAGATCCGCGAGGCCGCCCGGCTGCTCAGCGAGGCCAAGCGCCCGGTCCTGTACGTCGGCGGCGGGGTGCTCAAGGCACGCGCGTCGGCCGAGCTGAAGATCCTCGCCGAGCTGACCGGCGCGCCGGTGGTCACCACGCTGATGGCGCTGGGCGCGTTCCCGGACAGCCACCCGCAACACCTGGGCATGCCCGGGATGCACGGCACGGTGTCTGCGGTCACCGCGCTGCAGAAGGCCGACCTGATCTTCGCCCTGGGCGCCCGCTTCGACGACCGGGTCACCGGCCGGCTGGACACCTTCGCGCCGCACGCCACCATCGTGCACGCGGACATCGACCCGGCCGAGATCTCCAAGAACCGCACCGCCGACGTGCCGATCGTCGGCGACGCGCGCGAGGTGATCGCCGACCTGGTGGTCGCGGTCCAGGCCGAGCACGAGGCCGGCCGGTTCGGCGACTACCAGGAGTGGTGGACCGCGCTCAACCGCTGGCGCGAGACCTACCCGCTGGGCTACGACCTGCCGGCCGACGGCTCGTTGTCCCCGCAGCTGGTGATCGAGCGGCTCGGCGCGATCTCCGGGCCGGACACGATCTTCGCCTCCGGGGTCGGTCAACATCAGATGTGGGCCTCGCAGTTCATCCGCTACGAGAAGCCGTACACCTGGCTCAACTCCGGCGGCGCCGGGACGATGGGCTACTCGGTGCCGGCCGCGATGGGCGCCAAGGCGGGCATGCCGGACACCACGGTGTGGGCGATCGACGGCGACGGTTGTTTCCAGATGACCAACCAGGAACTGGTCACCTGCGCGGTCAACGACATCCCGATCAAGGTCGCCATCATCAACAACGGCACCCTGGGCATGGTCCGCCAGTGGCAGACGCTCTTCTACAACGAGCGCTACTCCAACACCGACCTGCAGAGCCGCCGGCTGCCGGACTTCGTCAAACTGGCCGAGGCGATGGGCTGTGTCGGCCTGCGCTGCGAGAGCCCGGACCAGTTGGACGAGACCATCCACAAGGCGATGTCGATCAACGACGCGCCCGTGGTCATCGACTTCGTCGTGCACCAGGACGCGATGGTGTGGCCGATGGTCGCGGCGGGTTCGTCCAACGACGAGGTGATGGCGGCACGCGACGTGCGCCCCGACTTCGGCGACTCGGACGACTGACCGGACGACAGGGCATCAGGAAGGCATAGGAGTCCAGCGATCATGTCCAAACACACCCTCTCGGTTCTCGTCGAGAACAAGCCCGGTGTCCTCGCCCGGATCACCGCGCTGTTCTCGCGGCGGGGCTTCAACATCGACTCGCTCGCGGTGGGCACCACCGAGCATCCCGACATCTCGCGGATCACCATCGTGGTCAGCGTGGTCGAGGAACTGCCGTTGGAGCAGGTCACCAAGCAGCTGAACAAGCTGGTCAACGTGCTCAAGATCGTCGAGCTGGACCCGCCCGCGTCGGTGCAGCGCCAGCTGCTGCTGGTGAAGGTGCGCGCCGACCACGAGACCCGCTCGCAGGTGGTGGAGATCGTCCAGCTCTTCCGCGCCAAGACGGTCGACGTCTCACCCGAGGCGGTCACCGTCGAGGCCACCGGTGGCCCCGACAAGCTTGCCGCGATGTTGCGCATGCTGGAGCCGTTCGGCATCAAGGAACTCGTCCAGTCCGGCGTCGTGGCCATCGGTCGCGGCGGTCGCTCGATCACCGACCGCTCGTTGCGGTCGGTGGAGCGCTCGGCCTGACGGACCCACCCGGTCCGGTCGGGTATCCGACGGATATCTGACGGTCCGTCACGGTCCACATTGCAAACCGCCGGCCCGCGGTCCGCTCGTCGTTTGCGAAGATGACGAGCGGGGCGTGGCCCCCGGAAACACCCTGTCTTGAAGGAGAACCCCGAAGTGGCCGAGCTGTTCTACGACGACGACGCCGACCTGTCCATCATCCAGAACCGCAAGGTCGCGGTGCTCGGCTACGGCAGCCAGGGCCACGCCCACGCGCTGTCGCTGCGGGACTCCGGCGTCGATGTGCGGGTCGGTCTGCTGGAGGGCTCGAAGAGCCGGGCCAAGGCCGAGGAGGCCGGGCTGCGCGTGGTCACCCCCGCCGAGGCCGCCGCCGAGGCCAGCGTGATCATGATCCTCACCCCCGACCCGGTCCAGGCGAAGGTCTACGCCGAGGCCGTGGAGCCCAACCTGCAGGACGGCGACGCGCTGTTCTTCGGGCACGGCTTCAACATCCGGTTCGGCTTCATCAAGCCGCCGGCCAACGTCGACGTGTGCATGGTCGCGCCCAAGGGCCCGGGTCACCTGGTGCGCCGGCAGTACGAAGAGGGTCGCGGCGTGCCGTGCATCGTCGCGGTCGAGCAGGACGCGTCGGGCCAGGCGCTCGCGCTCGCGCTCTCCTACGCCAAGGGCATCGGCGGCACCCGCGCCGGCGTGATCAAGACCACCTTCACCGAGGAGACCGAGACCGACCTGTTCGGTGAGCAGGCCGTGCTCTGCGGCGGTGCCTCGGCGCTGGTCAAGGCGGGCTTCGAGACCCTGGTCGAGGCCGGCTACCAGCCGGAGATCGCCTACTTCGAGTGCATGCACGAGCTGAAGCTGATCGTCGACCTCATGTACGAGGGCGGCCTGGAGAAGATGCGCTGGTCCATCTCGGAGACCGCCGAGTGGGGCGACTACATCACCGGCCCCCGGATCATCACGGCCGACACCAAGGCCGAGATGAAGAAGGTCCTCGCCGAGATCCAGGACGGCTCGTTCGCGACCGCGTGGATGGCGGAGTACGAGGCCGGTCTGCCCAAGTACAAGGAGTACGTGAAGGCGGACGCCCAGCACAAGCTGGAGACCACCGGCAAGGAACTGCGCAAGATGATGAGCTGGGTGACCAACGAGGGCTGATCCTCGAGTGGTCGGCTCTTCTTCGTAGCGTGCGTGGTGCCCCGGACCGGATCGGTCCGGGGCACTTTGCCGACCGGGGGACTTTCCGCAGGAGGATTTCCCGGTTCGGGTGGTTTCCGGATCGGGCCATCGGTGTTCACGGGGGATTCACCATGCGTCGGTTTCGAGTGCCATCGCAGGATCGCTTGACTCGGTGATCATGAGCGACCCCTCACGGATCTTCTCGATACTCAATCCCGGCATGCCGCAGAGCGTGATCCCGCCCGGCACCGGCCCCGTCGGACCCAACGACAAGACCAAGGTCGAAGCGGGCCAACTGCGGGCCTCGGCCAAGACGTTGTTCGAGATGGGCGGCGCGATCGGTGTCGACCGCTCCGTACCGGACGCGTCGGCCGCCAAGACCGCCTTCGCCGGCTGGCAGTTGGTCGCGCCGCTGAACGCGGCGAAATGGAAGGAGCAGGTCGGCCGGCTGAAGAGCGACCTGTCGGAGATCTCCTCGGGCCTGTACTCGATCGCCGGCAACTACGACCGCAACGAGCACGCGGTGACCATCTCCCTGGCCGGGAAGGTGAGTTGAGCATGGTCGGCTTTGCCCAGCTGCGCGATGTCAACGTCGAGGCGCTGCGCGAATCGGCCCAGGAGTTCTACGACTTCGCGGCCTGGCTGGACCACGAACAGCAGGAAGTGCGGGTCGACGCACAGGCGTTGACGGTGACCGGCCAGTGGGACGGTCCGTCCGCGAAGGCCACGCTGGCCCGATACCGGGGCCTGGACCAGGTGTTCGAGGGCGGCAAGACCGAATTCCGGGCGATCTGCGCGATCCTGCGCGACACGGCGGACGACATCGGCGCGGCGAAGAAGCGGCTGACGGACGCGATCGCGGACGCCCAGGCGCACGAGTTGGTCGTACACGACGACGGATCGCTCACCTGGGGACCGCTCAAGCCGCAGGGGCATCAGCCCGACCAGCAGGAGGTGGACACACACAACACCAAGATGACGGGGCTCGCCGAGGGCTTCCAGCACAAGTTCAAGAGCGCGCTGGACGACGCCACCGACGCGGACGCCCGTACCGCCGTCGCGCTCAAGGGCGACATCGGCACCAGCACCACCTCGTTCAACGCGAACGCGATCGGCGGCGGCGAACTACCCGACTCGATCCGCGCCGTGGAACTGGCCAAGCGGATCAACACGCTGACCCCGGAGGAACTGGAGGAGCTGCGCAACCTCCTGCACGCGAACGAGAAGTCGTCGATCTTCTCGACGAACTTGATGAACACGCTGGGTCCGCAGGGTCTGCTCGACCTGGAGGCGGGCGTGGTCAACCAGGGCCGAAAGGGGACCGGGCACGACGTCGACCCGACCACGATGGAGCACCTGAAGGCGATCCAGGACTCGGTGGGCGTGAACCTGGCCACCGCGACCCGGTCCGACGGGCAGCCGCACGTGACCCAGAGCTGGGTGGACGGGCTCAAGGAGGCCGGGCGCAGTCGTACGTTCGTGCTCGACGGCATACCCAAGCACTACCTGTACGGGTATCAACTGCTCGGCAATCTGCTGCACCAGGGCGACTACGACAAGCAGTTCCTCGGCGACGTGGGCAAGGACATGGTCGCCTTCGACCGCAAGGGCTACGACCCGCACGAGCAGGTCCCGCTGATGGGCGACGACTACCCGCTGATGCACGACGGAGCGGGGCACACGGGGCGCGGCTTCGACCCGATGGGCGGGCTGATGGACGCGCTCGGGCGCAACCCGGGGGCGGCCGAGCAGGTGCTCGACCCGGCTTCGGGGGACAACCTGCACTACCTGATGAAGCAGCGCGACTGGGGCCCGGAGACCGGACCCGGCTCGCCCGCCAACGAGTTCGGCAAGGCGTTCGAGGCGGCCACGACCGGGCATCCGGCGGGCGACCCGACCAGCGGTCGGCACACCGAGGCGGGCGCGCGGATCATCGCCGACGCGGTGCACACGATCGGGCAGGACGGCCCGGGCGGGCACTTCGCCGACTATCGGGACAGTTTCACCAACGCGATGGCCTCGTACATGCCCGACATCCACAACGAGCTGCGCAACGAGCGCGCGGGCGGATCCTCGGACCCCGACCCGCTGTTCCCGAACTCGGGGGAGGCCCGGGCCATCTTCCTCGGCAACACACCCGACCACGACGTGCTGCGCACCATGGCGGTGCTCGCCGAGGACCCCAAGGCGTTCAAGCAACTCTCCGACGCCGAGCACGCGTTCGCCGCGGTCGGCCTGGAACGCATCGCGAAGGGCAACCCGCCCGCCGGGATCACCGCCGACCAGCACTTGGCCCAGTCGGCCCAGGTGGTCGGCGCGTTGGACGCGGTGCGCGCCGAGGCGATCCGACACCAACAGGTGCTCAGCGACAAGGAGTACAACAACGAGGTCGGCTGGACCGGCAAGGGCGCGGCCAACGTGGTCGCCGGCGCGGTCAAGATGAGCCCGTTGCCCACCATGGTCGCCGAGCCGCTGTCGCGGATCATCACGATGACCGCCGACTACGAGGTCCAGCAGCACCAGGCGGACAGCGCCGCGCATACCGACCGCGAAATCGCCGACCAACACGCGTGGGGCCGCGGCTACATGCAACAGATCGCCGCCGACTGGGCCGGCCAACACGGGCGCCAGGCGGAAATGCCCGGCTACGACCTGACGGTGGACAACAACTTCACCACGGGCCAACGCAAGGCCCAGGAGGCGTTGGGCCAAGCGTAGGGGTGCGGGGGAAACCGCAGCCTTCGAACGTGACGCAACGGGTGGGCGGGTGGGCACAAAAATCGCGCCCGACCACAACGCAACCGCACCCCGTCCGCACACGTGTGCCCCGTACCGGACGTGTCGCTCGGACCGCGCGGTGGGTGACGGGGGACGCGGCCATGCAGGACGAGGAGGCGCTCGCCGTCGTGTTCGGCGCGCTCGAACGTGACGTGCGTCGCGTCGTCGACGGCGGGCGAGTCCCGTTCGACCGACTGCTCGCCCGGCGCAGCCGCCGGCACCGCGTCCTGGCGAGCGCGGCGTTCGTGGCCGGCCCCGCGCTCGTCCTCGGGATTCGGTTGGTCCGTACACGGAACCGATCACCCGCTCGCGAGCGTGGGTGGGGGAGAGACGCCCGAGGCGGGTATTCCGCGACCTGAACCGAGATCAGGTGCGCGCCCCGGGCCGGATAAGGTACCGGGTCACGGCAGGACGAACACGCCGCGACGGACGCGGGGGAACGATGGGACGGGACACGGGCGGTCGCGCCGACTTCGACGTGTTCTACGCGGAGAGCCACGGCGCCCTGGTCGCACACCTGTACGCGCTGACCGGCGATCTCGGCGAGGCCCAGGAGGCCGCGCAGGAGACGTACATCCGGGCCTGGAAGGACTGGGACCGGATCAGCGGCTACGAGAACCCCGTCGCCTGGATCCGCCTGGTCGGCCAACGGATCGCGGTCAGTCGCTGGCGCCGCACCCGAACCGCGCTCAAGAGCTGGATCCGGCACGGGCCCGACCGCGACCTGCCCGCCCCGGGACCGGAGTCGGTGGCCCTGGTCACCGCGTTGCGACAGATCCCCGAGGCGCAACGACGCGCCGTGGTCATGCATCACATGGGCGGCCTGTCCGTCGCCGAGATCGCCGCGCACGAGGGCACCCCGGAGGGGACGATCAAGGCCCGGCTCTCGCGCGGGCGCACCGCGTTGGCGGGACTGCTCGCGGACGGTTCGGAGCCGGTGCGCACCGGTCGGTCGTAGCCGCCCATGGGGTCGATCCGGGTGACGCGCGGGAGGCGCGTCGAGGAAACCTGCGGGAATTGCCCTTCCGGTTCACATGCCGGGGCCGTATTCGAGGCAGCATGCTTGAACGAGGCAGTGCTATCGCCGCACCGGATTTGCCGTTCCGGTCCGACATCGTGGAGCGTGAGACACATGAGGGGCACAGGGGACTCGGGTCGGGAGACGACCGTGCCGGCTCGCGGTGGCTTGCCGGAACGAACGTTGCGGCAGGACGAATTGCGCGCCGAACGACCACCGGCGGCGGACGACGACATCTTCGGCGACCTCTATCTCGACTTCGAGGACGCGCCGACCCGCGAACCGGTGGACCGGATCGAGCCGCCGGTGCCCGCGCCGGTGCCCGAGCCGGACCGGGTGGCCGAGCCGCCGCCGATCGGGTTCGACGACCTGCTCGGGAGCAAGGGCGAGCCGGGCGCGGCGGCCGAGGGCGGGCGGGTCGTACCGGCGGTCTCGTACGCCGCCGGGCCGGTCGCGACCGAGCCGGCCGCCGAGGACGCGCCGAACCCGCCGGGCCCCGAGCCGGCCGGGCCGGGGGCGCCGTGGCACGGGGCGCCGCATCCCGCCGAGACGTTCGCCACCGAGCCGGCGGAGCCGGAGGAGCCGGCCGGGCGGGTCGGGCACACCGTGACGCCCGCCGCGGTCGAGCCGGACGCGCGGACTCCGGCGGTGCCGCCGCCGGTTCCCGCGCCGCCGACGGTCGCCGGTTCCGCCGACACCACCGTGGCCGCGGGGCATGCGGTGCCGCCGCCCTCGGTGCCGCCGATGCCCACATCGCCGCCGTCGGTGCCCGCGCCGGCCGCGCCGGCCCCGGCCTCCTCGCCCGACGAGTCGCAGACCCAGGTGTTGTCCGTGGCCGAACCGGTCGAGGACGCCGACGAGCTGGACGTGCCCACCACGTCCCGCAGCGACAGCCTGCGCCGGTCCGACGAGGCCGGGGACGACGTGCAGGAACACCTCGGGCCGCCGCTGGGCGTACAGGCGTCCGCGTGGTCCACCTCCTCGCACCCGGGGCGGCGCCGGGCCGCCAGGCGCGAGCGGCGCGGCCTGGGTCCGGAGCTGAGCGCGCGGGACAACGACGACCGATACGCCGCCACCGGCGAGGTGTTCATCGTCGCCGACGGCCTCGGCGGCCATCCCGCCGGTTGGTATGCGGCCGATGTCGCGGTCCGCACGTTGGTGGCCGAACTGGCCGCCGCCGACCTGTCCGCGGGCTGGAGCGACCGGCTCGGCGCCGCGATCGCGGTGGCCGACCTGGCCGTTCGCCGACACGGCGTCGCGCAGTACGAGGGGATGCGCACCACGGTCGTGGCGGCCGTACTGCAACACGGCCGGCTGCATCTGGCCGGCTGCGGGGACAGCGTGTGCTGGCTGGTCCGCGGCGGCCGGGCGTTCCGGCTCACCGAACAGGGCAACGCCGCCGAGTTCGGCCGGCCCTGGCTGCTCACCTCCACCCCGCTCGGCGGCTCGCAGGCCCCCGAACCCGAACTGCAACGCATCGAACTGCACCCGGGCGACCGTGTGGTCCTCGCCACGGACGGCGTCGGCCACCTGCCCGACGAAACGGTCGCCGACCTGGTGCACGGCGACCCCTTCCACGCGGCAACGACCTTGACCAGGACGGCCGTCGAGAGCGGTGACGACGACGCGACGGCGGTCGTGGTCGAATGCGACGCGCTCCCCGTACCGGAGGGTCACCGCTCCGGCGCCGACCCCCGGGAACAACCGGAGGATGCGTCGAGTGGCCCCGGGGCCCTACGGTCGTCGGACGGGGGAACGGCCTGGTGACGGTTCACCGGGTGACGATGGGCGATGCCCCAGCGCGGGGCACGAGACCGGACGGATGGCGATGCTCGAACTGATCCTCACCGTGGCGACGTCGGACGACGCCGACCAGCAGGAGTCGGACCTGGCCCGGCCGCGCACGGTGAAGGTGCAAAGCGAGCCCGGCAAGAAGATCGCGATCGGCCGGGACCCCTCGCGCTGCGGCCTGGTCACGCCGAAGGACTGGCGTTTCGTGTCGCGCGTGCACCTGGAGTTCGTCTACTCCCTGGAGCGCGGCTGGAGTGTGGAGTGGCTCCAGGGTTCGCACCCGCGCCCGGTCGCACTGGTCCAGATCGACCGCGAGGGTGTGTCCGAACCGGTGCCCTACGGCGCCACGCTGCCGCTCGGCTCGCTGCGCCCGGGCCGGGTCGTGGTCACCGACCTGGCCCGGCGCCGGCGGGTGTTGGTGGAGTGGCGGGTGTCGCTGCCGCAACGCGCGGGCGAGGACACCACGGAGCCCGACGTCGGGGTGCCCGAGACGCAGGACGTCGCGCCGTTCGTCCTGCAGAACCGCCTCTCCGAGACGGAGATGGAGGTACTCGCCGCGCTGTCCTGCGACTGGGTGCACGGGCGTCCGGTCAAGCGCGCGAAGTCGACCAAGGAACTGTGCGACCTGCTGCACCTGTCGGCGGCCACGGTCGAGCGGTACAAGACCAAGCTGCGCCGCGAGTTCTACAGTTCGGGCCTGTGCCCGGAGCTCAACTCCCTGCTCGGGCCGAACTACCTCGACACCGTGCGGCACGTACACGGCGGGTGGGACCTGATAGCCCAGACCGCGGTCACCCACGGGATAACCGGACGTGGTCCGTGTCCGTGTGGTGCCGACGCGCCGCACGCGGGTACCAGGTGAGCGGTAGGACCCGGGAGGGGGCGAGGGGAACATGCTCGAACTGAACATGTCGTTCACCGCGATCGCGGACGGCCGCGAGGCGGAGCGGGATCCGCTGCCCGGCCCCAAGAGCGTACGCACCCCCGGCGTGGTGGGCACGCGGTTGTTCGTCGGCCGCGACCCCGGCGCGTGCCGGCCGCTGCTGACCCCGCACGAGTGGCTGTTCGTCTCCCGCAAGCACCTGGTGTTCGAGTACAGCGAGGTCCGCGGCTGGACGGTGGAGTGGCCGCGCGGGGCCCGGGACACGCCGGTGGCGATCGTGCGGATCAGGCGCGGGGAGACCTCGCAGGACATGCCGTACGGGGCGATTCTGCCGCTGCCCGCCGGTACCGGCGGCAACATCCTGGTCAGCGACCTGGCCCGGCGGCGCAGCGTGGTGCTCGGCTGGCGGGCGATGCAGACGGACCGGCCCAGTTCGGCGTCCACCCTGGACGGCGGCGCGCCGCCGACGGTGGACGTCGGGCCGGAGGAACTGCGCAACAAGCTGCGCGGGGTGCGCCTGGAGGTACTCGCGGCGATGTCCTGCGACTGGATCCACGGCCGGGCCACCAAGCGGCCCAGGACCACGGACGAGCTGTGCGAGATGCTCTACATGGCCAAGGCCACCGTCGAGCGGTGCAAGACCGAACTGCGCCGGGACTTCTACAGCTCGGATCTTTGCCCGGAATTGAACCATCTGCTTGGACCCGACTACCTGGACACCACCCCGCATGTGCACGGAGGGTGGGACCTGATCGCCCAGACGGCGGTCACCTGCGGCATTGTGGGCCGCGAACCGTGTCCGTGTGCCCGGCGCGGCGGCTCGATCGACTGAGGCGACGCGAACGGCGGGGGCAGGGCGCGGAATCGACTGACGAGCGGGAGCTTGGGGGAGGAAACCGGTGCTCGATCTCAACATGGCGTCGACTTCGGGGGCGGACGACGCGGCGACGGTCGCCATGCTGATGGCCAGCGCGCCGAGCCGGCCGGGAGCGACGCTGGCGGTGGGCCGCGACGCGACCCGCTGCCATCTGGTGACGCCGGCCGACTGGCTGTTCGTGTCCCGGGTGCACCTGGAGTTCCAGTGCGCGGACGACGCGACGTGGTGGGTCACCTGGCGCCGCGGCTCGCAGGACGCGCCGGTGGCCGAGGTACGAGTCGACGACGGGCAATCGCGCACCCTGCCCTACGGCGGCACCGCGCCGCTGCCCACGCCGGGTTCCGGCGAGGTGGTCATCCTCGATCTGAACGGTCAGCGCCGGGTCACCATCGCCTGGTTCCTGGCCGCCGACTGACGGAGGCTCGACCGGGGATCGAGCGGGGCCCGGCCGGGACTTGACCGGGACTTGACGGCGGGTCGGAAACGTTGCCCCGCGTGTCCCGTGTCCATTCATCGGACTTCTGTGAAGTCCTTCACAAGGCGGCGGTAGGATCGGCCTCGCGTCAGGCCACCCCGTCGTGCGTCTTCCACGCGGCCACCCGTCATCGCAGCACGCGAAGGAAAACCGTGAGCAAGCCCGTCGTTCTCATCGCCGAAGAGCTGTCCCCGGCCACCGTCGATGCCCTCGGACCCGACTTCGAGATCCGCCACTGCGATGGAGCGAACCGCGGTGAGCTGCTGTCCGCGATCGCCGACGTCGACGCCATCCTGATCCGCAGCGCCACCAAGGTCGACGCCGAGGCGATCGCCGCGGCGAACCGGCTCAAGGTGGTCGCGCGCGCCGGCGTGGGGCTGGACAACGTCGACGTACCGGCCGCCACCAAGGCGGGCGTGATGGTCGTCAACGCGCCGACCTCGAACATCGTCACCGCCGCCGAACTCGCCTGTGGCCTGCTCATCTCGGTCGCGCGCAACATCCCGCAGGGCAGCGCGGCGCTCAAGAACGGCGAGTGGAAGCGCAGCAAGTACACCGGCGTCGAACTGTCCGAGAAGACCCTCGGCGTGGTCGGCCTGGGCCGGATCGGGGTCCTGGTCGCGCAGCGGATGTCCGCGTTCGGGATGAACATCGTGGCCTACGACCCCTACGTACAGCCCGCCCGCGCCGCGCAGATGGGCGTGCGCCTGCTCACCCTGGACGAGGTCCTGGAGCAGTCCGACTTCATCACCGTGCACCTGCCGAAGACCCCGGAGACGCTGGGCCTGATCGGCGACGAGGCGCTGCGCAAGGTCAAGCCGACGGTGCGCATCGTCAACGCGGCACGCGGCGGCATCGTGGACGAGGTCGCGCTCGCCGCCGCGCTCAAGGAGGGCCGGGTGGCCGGCGCCGGCCTCGACGTGTTCGCCAAGGAGCCGTGCACCGACAGCCCGCTGTTCGAGTTCGACAACGTGGTGGCCACCCCGCACCTGGGGGCCAGCACCGACGAGGCGCAGGAGAAGGCCGGCGTCGCGGTGGCCCGCTCGGTGCGCCTCGCACTGGCCGGCGAACTGGTCCCGGACGCGGTCAACGTGCAGGGCGGCGTGATCGCCGAGGACGTGCGGCCGGGCCTGCCACTGGCCGAGAAGCTGGGTCGGATCTTCACCGCGCTGGCCGGCGGCGTCGCGGTTCGGCTCGACGTCGAGGTGCGCGGCGAGATCACCCAGCACGACGTCAAGGTGCTCGAACTGGCGGCGCTCAAGGGCGTCTTCGCGGACGTCGTGGAGGAGTCGGTCTCCTACGTCAACGCCCCGCTGCTGGCCCAGGAGCGCGGCGTGGAGATCCGGCTGACCACCAGCTCGGAGAGCCCGGACCACCGCAACCTGGTCACCGTGCGCGGCACGCTCTCCGACGGCGGCGAGATCTCGGTCTCCGGCACGATGGCGGGTCCCAAGCACATCGAGAAGATCGTCGAGGTGACCGGCTTCGACGTGGACCTGGTGCTCACCGCGCACATGGTCTTCCTGCGCTACGCCGACAAGCCCGGCGTGGTCGGCGTGATCGGCCGCCACCTCGGCGAGGCCGGCATCAACATCGCCGGCATGCAGGTGGCCCGCGCCGCGAAGGGTGGCCAGGCCCTGGTGGCCCTGACCGTCGACTCGACGGTCGACCCCCAGACCCTCAACGCCATCGCCGAGGAAATCGGCGCGGAGTTCGTCCGCTCGGTCAACCTGGACGACTGACTTGTCGGGCGGCTGCGCCGCCGGCTCGCGAGGGGTCGATTTTCTCTCTCTCCTGCTTCGCTCCTCCGAGAGAAAATCGACCCCTCGCTCGTGACGGCGTGTCCCTCCGCTTCGCTCCGGGCCACGCCGTCTTGTTTCGCGGCTCCGCCGCGCTCCGCGCTTCGCGCGTCGATCACTCGGGCGGGCCCATCTCGTGGGCGCTGCCGCGCCGAACCGCAGCCGACGTCGGGGACTTGGGGGAAGCCCACCCCGGATCCGCAGCCGATCCACCAAATCCCGGTGAGCCGCCCCGGGGGGCTGCGGGGCCGGACCGGGTCGCCCCGCAGCCTCCAATCCCGCAGCCATCGAGGTGAACGCAACGGGTGGAGCGGGCGGGCACACCCTCCCGAGCCAAGTGCAACGCAACCGCGCCACGCCGACTCGTGGACCGTTGATCTCAGATAGTAGGAACTCCGAGTAAATTGCAGACAGCGATGTCACCCGTCGCCTACCGTGAAAGCAGACGGCTCCTCCCGTGCCCGGCAAACCCGCACGGCAGGAACTTCAAGCACGCCCACAAGGCCCCTGCACGTGTCCGTCACACACCGTGTAGACACCCAGCCCTGTGAAGGAAGTGCACTCATGGACGAAACCACGCGCCGCAACGCCGCCCGCGCCCTCCAGCGTGCCCTCGACCGCCGCGACAACGGCGGCAGCCCGACCGACGAGGACCGCTGACCAGCACCGATCGCACCCGGCGCGTCCCACCATCCGGACCGCACATGTCAGCCCCTGGGACGGAAGGTAGGGTCCACGTATGTCTCGCAGCATTCGTCTCGCAGTGGTTCCCGGTGACGGCATCGGCCAGGAAGTGGTCGCGGAGGGCCTGAAGGTCCTCGGCGCCGTACTTCCCGCCGACGTCAAGGTGGAGACCACCGAGTACGACCTCGGTGCCCGCCTGTACCACCGCACCGGAGAGACGCTGCCCGACAGCGTGCTCGACGAGTTGCGCGGCAAGGACGCGATCCTGCTCGGCGCCATCGGCGACCCGAGCGTCCCCTCGGGCGTTCTGGAGCGCGGCCTGCTGCTCAAGCTCCGCTTTGCCTTCGACCACCACGTCAACCTGCGCCCGGCCAAGCTCGCACCCGGCGTGGTCTCGCCGCTGGGCGCCGACGCGCGGATCGACTTCGTCGTGGTCCGCGAGGGCACCGAGGGCCCGTACACCGGCAACGGCGGCACGCTGCGCACCGGCACCGAGCACGAGGTGGCCACCGAGGTCAGCGTCAACACCGCGTTCGGCATCGAGCGGGTCGTCCGCGACGCGTTCGCCCGCGCCCAGGCCCGGCCGCGCAAGAAGCTGACCCTGGTGCACAAGAACAACGTGCTGGTCTACGCCGGTCGCCTGTGGACCCGGATCTTCGAGACCGTCGCGGCCGAATTCCCCGACGTCACCACGGACTACCTGCACGTGGACGCCGCGACCATCTTCATGGTCACCCAGCCCGAGCGGTTCGACGTGATCGTCACGGACAACCTGTTCGGCGACATCATCACCGACCTCGCCGCCGCCATCGCGGGCGGCATCGGGCTCGCGGCCAGCGGCAACATCAACCCGTCGGGCGAGTTCCCGTCCATGTTCGAGCCGGTGCACGGCTCGGCGCCGGACATCGCCGGGCAGGGCAAGGCCGACCCCACCGCCGCGGTGCTCTCGGTCGCGATGTTGCTCGAACACCTCGGCCGGACCGAGGAGGCCCGCCGGGTCGAGGCCGCCGTCTATGCCGACCTGGCCGAGCGCGCGAGCCTGGGCGCCCGTACCACGGCGCAGATCGGCGACGCGCTCGCCGCCCGAGTAGCCGGCTGATTCGCCGGCATCCACACGTTCGTCGACCGGGACCGTCGACGCGTGCCCCCTGCCGGACCGGCGAATCCGTCGTTCGGCGCTTCGGGGGCCGCGCCTGTCGGGATCCCGGTCGACTGCGTTAACGTCTCACCGGGTGGAACGCGGGTGCGGTTCCCGGGAACACTTCCAGTACGTCCAGTACGGGAAGCCGGGTCCCAGCAGCACCCAGCCCCGCCATACTCCACGGTGAAGGACGAGAACCAGCCATGACGACTGCCGCCCCGCAGGAGCCCGCCCTCCAGGCTTCCCTGACGATCGACCTCAAGCCCACCGCACACCCGCTGAGCGACGCCGAACGCGCCACCCGCCTGGAGAACCCGGGCTTCGGCCGCGTGTTCACCGAGCACATGGTCGCGATCAAGTGGAGCGCGGGACGCGGTTGGTACGACGCCCGGTTGACGCCCTACGCGTCCCTCGACATCGACCCCGCGAACATGACGTTGCACTACGCGCAGTCGATCTTCGAGGGCCTCAAGGCCTATCGCCGCCCCGACGGCAGCGTGGCCACCTTCCGACCGCACGCCAATGCCGCGCGTTTCCAGAACTCGGCGCGCCGGCTGGCCATGCCGGAGCTGCCGCAGGACCTGTTCGTGGCCGCGGTCGACGCGCTGGTCCGCCAGGACGCCGCGTGGGTGCCCAGCGCGCCCGAGGAGAGCCTGTACATCCGGCCCTTCATGTTCGCCACCGAGGTCGGCCTCGGCGTGCGTCCGGCGAACGAGTTCCTGTTCCTGGTCATCGCGTCGCCGGCGGGCCCCTACTTCGCGGGCGGCGTCCGGCCGGTCTCGGTGTGGCTGTCCAAGGAGTACGTGCGCGCGGTGCCCGGCGGTACCGGCGAGGCCAAGTGCGCCGGCAACTACGCCGCGTCCTTGATCGCCCAGGCCCAGGCCATCGAACAGGGTTGCGACCAGGTGGTCTGGCTGGACGCGGTGGAGCGGCGCTGGATCGAGGAAATGGGCGGGATGAACCTGTACTTCGTGTACGGGGAGGGCAAGGACGCCCGAATCGTCACCCCGCGCCTGACCGGTTCGCTGCTGCCCGGGATCACCCGCGACTCCCTCCTCCAACTGGCCGCGGACCGCGGCTATGCCACCGAGGAGGCGCTGATCTCGGTCGAGGACTGGCGCGACGGCAACGCGAACGGGACGTTGACGGAGGTCTTCGCCTGCGGCACCGCCGCGGTGATCACCCCGGTCGGCTCGGTCAAGTCCAGCACCGACAACTGGACCGTCGGCACGGGCGAGGCCGGCCCGATCACGATGGAACTCCGCAAGGCATTGGTCGACATCCAAACCGGCCGAGCCGAAGACACCCACGGCTGGACCCACCAAATCTAGGAAGCCGCCGGGCCGCGCTCCGCGCGGCCCCCCTGGTTGCCGCGCTTCGCGCGGAGGCGGCTGCGCCGCCAGGCGGCCTCCGGCCAAGCCGCGCGGAGCGCGGCCCCCTTGTCGCCGCGCTTCGCGCGGAGGCGGCTGCGCCGCCAGGCGGCCTCCGGCCGCTCTCCTCGCTGCGCTCGTCGATCACTCGTCGACGATCAAGTCGTGGGCGCTGACGCGCCGGGGGAGCGGCCGGATCCGCAGCGGCCCGTTGGTGCCCGGCTGGGCCCGCCCGCCCGGGGCCCGCCCGGTCCGCTCGTGCTGCCTGCCTGCCTGCCCGCACCGCAGGGCCCTGCCGCCCGTCCGCACAGCCTGCCCGCGCTGCCTCCTGTGTCGGCAGGGCCGTGCTGCAGCCCAGCCACCCCCCAAACGGCGCCTGAGCCCACCTGCTCGCGGCCTGCCTGGGCCCACCCGCCCGAGGCTTGCCCGGCCCGCTCGCACCGCCCGCCCGCGCTGCGCCCGTGGTACAGGGCTGTGCCGCAGCCACCGCCCCCCAACGGCGCCCGGGCCACCTGCAAGTGACGTGCGCGGCCCGCGCTGCCCGCCTGCACCACCTGCCCGCGCCGCCTGCCTCGCCGCGCCGGGCCCTGCTGCAGCCGCCCCCAACGACGCCCGGTCCCACCTGCTCGTGCCCCGCCCGGGCCCCCGCCCGCGCTGCCCGCCCGCGCTGCCCGCTCGCGCCGCAGAGCCCTACCGCAGCCGCCCTCAACTCCCGCCCGCCCGACCGCTCGGGGCTTGCCCTCCCACCGGTGCCGCCCACCCGCGCTTGCCCACCCGCGCCGCCCACCCCCCGCGCCGCAGGCCCCACCACCGGTCCACCGCAGCCACCACCCCCAACTCCCGTCGCCTCCGCGCGAAACCGCAGCGCGTTCACCCGACGCAACGGGTGGGCGGGTGGGCAAAAACCAAATACGCCCCGACCACATTGTGAGACCGCCGGACCGCGCACAGTGCGGATGTGGCAGACTCGCGACCATGCAGCAGTGGCTCATCATTAGCCGCGGCGTGCCGGCAACGGGCTGATTCCCCCACAAGGGGCTCCATCGCCCACCGCCCGCACGCAGACCTCTCGCGACCGCGAGGGGTCTTTTTGTTTGGCCGCCCACCCCGCGGCGAGCGAGCGCGCGCGGGCCCGCCATGTCTTGACCGATGGGAGAACCGAGGCCGATGCACCCCACGACGACCGATCCGAACGCCTTCCACGTCTTCGACACCACCCTCCGGGACGGTTCGCAGCGTGAGGGGATCAACCTGACGGTGTCCGACAAGCTGACCGTGGCCCGCCACCTGGACGACTTCGGCGTCGGGTTCATCGAGGGCGGCTGGCCCGGCGCGGTACCGCGCGACACCGAGTTCTTCCGCCGAGCCAAGGAGGAACTGCCGCTGAACAACGCGGTCCTGGTCGCGTTCGGCGCGACCCGCAAGGCCGGTACCACCGCCGCCGCCGACCCCCAGGTCCAGGCGCTGCTGGATGCCGAGGCGCCGGTGGTGTGCCTGGTGGCCAAGTCGCACGACAAGCACGTCTCGCTCGCCCTGCGCACCACCCTCGACGAGAACCTGGCCATGGTCCGCGACACCGTGACGCACCTGCGCGGCCGGGGCCGCCGGGTGTTCGTCGACTGCGAACACTTCTTCGACGGCTACCGGGCCAACCCCGACTACGCGCTGAGCGTGGTCGCCGCCGCCCACGACGCGGGCGCCGAGGTGGTCGTCCTGTGCGACACCAACGGCGGCATGCTCCCGGGCGGCGTTCGGGACATCGTCGCCGCCGTGCGCGCCGGCACCGGTGCCCGGCTCGGCATCCACGCGCAGGACGACACCGGCTGCGCGGTGGCCAACACCATTGCGGCCGTCGAGGGCGGCGCCACGCACGTCCAGTGCACCGCCAACGGCTACGGCGAACGGGTCGGCAACGCCAACCTGTTCCAGGTGGTCGGCAACCTCGAACTCAAGCTCGACATGCGCGTACTGCCCGAGGGCCGGCTGCGCGAGATGACCCGGATCTCGCACGCGATCGCCGAGGTGGTCAACCTCGCCCCCTCCACCCACCTGCCCTACGTGGGCGTGTCCGCGTTCGCGCACAAGGCCGGGCTGCACGCGTCCGCGATCAAGGTCGACCCCGACCTGTACCAGCACATCGACCCCGCGCTCGTCGGCAACGACATGCGGATGCTGATCTCGGACATGGCCGGCCGCGCCTCGATCGAACTCAAGGGCCGGGAACTGGGCTACGACCTCTCCAACGACAAGGACCTGGTCGGCCGGGTGGTCAACCAGGTCAAGGAGCGCGAGGCCGCCGGCTACACCTACGAGGCCGCCGACGCCTCCTTCGAACTGCTGCTGCGCGACGAAAGCTTGGGCCGCGCCCGGTTCTTCACGCTCGAGTCGTGGCGGGCGATCAGCGAACAGCGCGGCGACGGCGTACCGGTCAACGAGGCGACCGTGAAGTTGTACGCCAAGGGGGAGCGGATCGTTGCCACCGGCGAGGGCAACGGCCCGGTCAACGCGCTCGACCGGGCGCTGCGGCTGGCCCTGGAGCGGATCTATCCGCAGCTCGCGTCGTTCGAGCTGGTGGACTACAAGGTACGGCTGTTGGAGGGTCGCGGCGGCACCGACGCGATCACCCGCGTGCTGGTGGAGACCACCGACGGCAAGCAGGAGTGGAGCACCGTCGGGGTCGCGGAGAACGTGATCGCCGCGTCGTGGGCGGCCCTGGAGGACGCGTACACCTACGGCCTGCTCAAGGCGGGCCTGACCCCCGTCGCCCGGGACGACGACGGTCAGGCCGACAAGTAGCGGGTAGCGGACCGGATGTGACGGACCGTCAGGGGCGGCCGGGGCGGAACGACCGCCACCCGTCGCCCCACGGTTCGTCCCAGCCCGCGGGCAGCGGCGACAGCGCCCCCGGCGGCGGCGCGGGCAGCGCCGGCGGTGCGGGTTTGACCACCCGAGACTGCAACGGGGCCGGCGTCGGCGCGGGCGGCCGAACCGGTGCGGAGGCCAGCGGACTGGCCGCGGTCATCGGGTTCGGCGGCAGCAACGGTTCGCTGGTCATCGGCTTCGGCGGCAGCAGTGGTTCGCTCTCCTCGAGCCGGGCCAACTCGCGCCCGACGGCGAAGCGTTCGAGCCGTCCTCGGACCTCTTCCGGTTCCCGCGAGAGCGACAGCTCCCGATCCAGGTCGAAATCCTCGGCCGCCGCACCCGGCAGCAGATTCGCCTGCGGGGGCCTGCGCGGCAGCCCCGACTCGGTCGTTCCGTCGACCATCGGAAGGCGGGCCGCTTGTGCCGCGCGCCTGCTGTTGTCGTCCACCGAACCCCACCTCGGTTCGTTGTTGGGCCTGCGCCGCAAAAACGTTCTGATATCAATTGGGCAACAGATGGCTATGGGATGACCTTAGCAATGTGCGGGTCGAGGCGGGCCCCCGGTCGGGCATGTCGCCGAGTCCTGTCACACATTTGTCGAATTTCTCGAACACCCTCGGGAATGACGACACACGGTGTGCGCGGCGCCACAACACCTCAGGCGAACCCCGCAATGGGATTCGCCTGAGATGAGGTGGTACGCGATACGAAAAAACACAGATTGGAACGGTTGCCGGGCCGAACGTCAGCGCAGGCGAGCCATCAGCGCGTGCTCGACCAGCGTGATCAGGGTCGACTTGGCCGATTCGCGGCGCCGTGCGTCACAGCTCACGATCGGGGTGTCGGGCCCTATTTGCAATGCCTCGCGGACATCCTCCGCGTGGTGGGTCTGCAATCCGTCGAAGCAGTTCAACGCGACGATGAACGGCAGCCCGCTGTTCTCGAAGTAGTCGATCGCGGGGAAACAATCGGCGAGTCGGCGCGTGTCCACGAGAACCACGGCGCCGATCGCGCCGCGGACCAGGTCGTCCCACATGAACCAGAATCGGTGCTGACCCGGCGTACCGAACAGGTACAGGATCAGATCCTCGTCCAGCGTGATGCGACCGAAGTCCATCGCGACCGTGGTCGTCTGCTTGTCCGGCGTCGCCGACAGGTCGTCGACGCCGGCGCTGGCGGACGTCATGACCGCTTCGGTACGCAGCGGAGCGATCTCCGAGACGGCGCCGACGAGCGTGGTCTTGCCCACGCCGAATCCGCCGGCGACGACGATCTTCGCCGACGTGGTGGAGGACCTGGCGGGGACCGGGCCCGGGCTAGAGCTTGCGAAGTCCACTGAGCACCCTTTCGAGCAGCGTGACGTCCGGCTGCCCCTGGTCGTTCCCGGGCTGGTGGATGACCACCAGCCCGGCTTCGGCGAGGTCCGCGACGAGTACGCGGGCGACGCCGAGCGGGATGGTGAGCAGAGCCGAGATCTCGGCTACCGACTTGACCTCCCGACACAGCGCACAGATGCGCTGGTGCTCGGGCAACAGGCCGGGGGGATTGGCCACCTGAGGTGTCGTGGTGACCAGGGCCTCCAGCGCGAGCTGATAGCGAGGCCGGGTGCGACCACCGGTCATGGCGTACGGGCGGACCAGGGTCTCGTGAAACTCCTGGTCCCCGTGATCGGACATATCCGAAGGTGTCATCGCGGCAGTGCACCTTGGAGTTCGGCGCGCAGGGCCGGCGTGAGCACGGCGCCCGCGCGGTCGACGAGCAGGGCCATCTCGTAGCCGATCAGGCCGATGTCGCACTCCGGCGACGCCAGCACGGCCAACGACGAGCCGTCCGAAATCGACATGATAAAGAGGAAACCCCGTTCCATTTCCACGACCGTCTGGGTCACGTGCCCGCCCTCGAAGATACGGGACGCACCCTGGGTCAGGCTGGTCAAACCCGATGCGACGGCGGCGAGCTGATCCGCCCGGTCGCGAGGGAAGCCCTCGGACAGGGCGAGCAGCAGGCCGTCCGCGGAGACCACCACCGTGTGCGACACCCCGGGGGTGTTGTCCACGAAGTTCGTGATCAGCCAGTTCAGGTTCTGCGCGGCCTGGCTCAACGACTTCTCAGTCATGCCTGCTCCTGGTTGTTCTCGTCACGAGGCCGAGGGGCGGATCCCCCGGACCCGGCGGTGCGACCCTGCTGGATGCCCCGGCGGAAGTTGGTCAGCCGCCCGCGAACCTCGTCGGGCGACCGGGACAGGCCCGGAGCACCCGGCGCGGTCGGCCGGCCCTGCTGTTCCCGACCGGCGCCGGGCGCGGCAGGCCCCGCACCCGGCCGGCCCGGGGCCTGGGCCCCGCCGGCCTCTCCGACGCCGCCCGGCACCAGGTTGGCGCGAGGCACACGACGGGGCAGACCCGCTCCGGTGGTGCCACCCGAGGACGGCTCGCGAGCGGCCTCCGCCGCGCGCCAACCGTCGTCACCGGCGGAGTACCAGCCGGACTGCCGGCCCTGGGGGTCGACGGCGGGTGCCACCGCGGGGGACTGCTCGGCGACCTCGTTCGGCTCGGTCGGCGTCCCGAACATGTCGGTGGCGGGCTGCGAACGCCCGACACCGAAGGCCGGTGCCGACTCGGCCGGCGCCGCGGGTGCCTGCGGCGGATTGGTCGCCATCGGCACCCGACGGTCGAGGTCGCCCGGCGCCCCCGGCTCCGGGATCGCCTGCTCGCGGGCCGCCCCGGTCTGCTCCCCGCCTCGCGGCGTGGAACGGACCTGTGCGGCACGCATCCGACCGCCGCGGTTGCCCTGGCGGTGGAACCAGTCCGACTCGAGTGTGTCGAAGATCGGCAGCCTACCGTCGTCACCGCTGCTCGGCGGCGCACTCACGTCCAGTTCGGACGGAGCGGGCGCCGATTCGGCGAACTCCGGTGCGCCGACCGGCGCGAACGGGCCGGCCTCGGACCGACCGGGGCCGGCCGGGGCGAACGGCGAGGCTGCCGGCCGCACATCGCCCTGCGGGCCGCGCACCTGCTCGGCCCTGGTGTGTTCGTCCTGTTCCCGCTCGTGCGCAGTGGGCGCGGGGCGCGCCCCGAGACCGCGCAGCACCGGCAGCGCCTCCCCGCCGTCCGACTGCCCGAGCTGCGGCAGTTCCTCGCGCCGGGTCAACTCCTCGCGGCGCGGCGCGTCGTACCCGGAGGGCACCTCGGCCGGCGGCGCGACGGGCTCGATCGGCGGCAGCGGGGCCACCGGGGTGAGCTCGTCGTAGTCGGTGCCCCACGGGGCGGGCGCGAGCTGGTCCGACCGGGGTGCGAGCTCCGCGCCCGAGTGGCCGAACGGCTGCGCGGGCTGCTCGTAGCCGCCGAGGTCGATCGGCGCGGGCGGCTCGTCCGCGTACGGCACACCGAACGGGGACGCGAACTGCGAGGTGTCGCCCACCTGTCCGGCGCCGCCGAGCGGCGGGGCCGGGAAGGAACCGGTGTCCGTCACGTAGCCCGGCTGCGGCGACTCGAACTCGGCGGTGCCGAACATCGGGGCCGGCGGCGCGGCCGGGAACGAGCCGGTGTGCCCGTCGTCCGCGGTCGGCGACACCGGCGCGAACGGGTTGTCCCGACCCGGCGTGGCCGGCGGCGCCGACTGGAGCGGGGGCTGGGGCGCGCGGTGCGCCCCGGTGCTGGTGACCCCCGGCTCGCTTGCGAACGGGTTCACCGTGCCCGGGTACGGCGTGTCCTGGCCGGTCGAGGCGTCCTGGAAGGACGGCGCCTCGAACTGCTGGGTGCTGCCGTACGAGGGCTCCTGCTGGACCGGAGCCTGCGGCGCGTGGTCGGTCGGGATCCGGGTCGGCTGCGGCGTCTCGCCGGCCGCCGGAGCGGGCGTCTCGGCGCCGCGCTGCGGCAGTTCGCGCCGCCGGTTGCGCTCCTCGGCCCGGCTGCCGATCCGGGGCCCGGGCAGGGCCTGGGCGACCGGCGTGGCCGAGGGCAGTTCCTCGGCCCAACCGGACACGGCCGCCGCGGTCTTGTCGCCGCCCTTGCTCCACCCGTCGCCGCCACCGGGACGGTCGCCCTGGATGAGCTCGATCGGGAGCATGACCAGCGCGGTGGTACCGCCACCCTCGCCCGGCCGCAGCTGGACGCGGATGCCGTGCCGGGTGGCCAGTCGGCCGACCACGAACAGACCCATGCGGCGCGAGATGGACACGTCCACCACCGGCGGGCGGGCCAGCCGCTGGTTGGCGTCGGCGAGGTCGTCGCCGGTCAACCCGATGCCGTTGTCGTGGATCTCGATCAGTGCCCGGCCGTCCGGAAGGATGTGGCCGGTCACCCGCACCTTGGTGTGCGGGCTGGAGAAGGTGGTCGAGTTCTCCAGCAACTCGGCGAGCAGGTGGACGAGGTCGTTGACCGCTCGTCCGGCGATGTCGGTGGTGGGCAGCGCGCCCAACTCGACCCGCTCGTACTGCTCCACCTCGGAGGCCGCCGCGCGCAGCACGTCGACCAGCGGCACCGGTCGGGTCCAGCGCCGGCCCGGCTCCTCGCCCGCGAGCACCAGGAGGTTCTCACCGTTGCGGCGCATGCGGGTGGCGAGGTGGTCGAGCTTGAACAGGTTGGCCAGCTGGTCCGGGTCCGCCTCGCGGTTCTCCAGGTCGGAGATGAGCGCGAGCTGACGCTGGATCAGGCTCTGGCTGCGGCGCGAGAGGTTGACGAACATCGCGTTGACGTTGCCACGCAACAGGGCCTGTTCGGCGGCCAGTCGCACCGCCTCGGCGTGCACCGCGTCGAACGCGCGGGCCACCTGGCCGATCTCGTCCCGGGAGAGCACGCCGATCGGCTCGATGGCCAGATCCACGTCGCCGGGATCGGACTCGGAGAGCCGGCGCACCGTCTCGGGCAGTCGCTCCTCGGCGACCTCGAGCGCGGACCGGCGCAGCGTGTTGAGCGACCGCACCAGCGACCGCGCCACGATCACACCGAGCAGGATGGTCACCAACAGCGCGCCGACCACCAGGATCGCGTTGACAAGCGCGTCGGTACGGGCCTGGTCGCGCAGGTCCTTCGCGGTGGCGGTGAGCTTCTTGCCCAGCTGCGCCTCGACCTGGCCGAGCGCGCTGATCTTGTCGGTGGCCAGCGTCCACCACTCCTGCGCGCTGAACTCGCTGGTGGGGTCGAGCCGGGCCAGGCCGTTCGGCTTGTTGTTGGAGCTGAGCGCGGCGGTGACCTGGCCCTTGAAGGACTGGAAGCGCTCCTCGACCGCGGTGACCTTGTCCCGGCTGACGCCGCTCTTGTAGAGCGCGTTCCAGTCGGCGGGCGCGACGCTGGTGAAGCCGCGAATCGCGTTCTGCTCGGACTCGTTCAGCCGGGCCAGCGTCTCACTGGCCTCCAGCGGGATCTCGTTCGGCTTGAGGCCGTACGCGGTGACCGCGGCGCGCTGCGAGGACGCGTACGCCTTCGCCTCGGCGAACGAGCCGAGCGAGCGGGCGCCCTGGATCAGGTCGGCGTCGCGGGTGACCTCGGGCGCCTCCTGGTTGATCTGCAACAGCTGGAGGATCATCCGGTCGTACGCGTCGATCGTGCTGCGCACACTCGTGCGGAACGCGTCCTGACGGGTCGAGTTGAGCAGGGTCAGCGAACTGCCGATGCCCTTGAGCGTGGCCCCGAGCACCGGCATCGAGTCGGTGTTGAGCTTCTTGACGGTGTTGGTGTAGACGACGAACTGGTCGTCGGAGGCCTTCTTGGCCTTCGCCACCTCGGCCGTCAGGTCCGGCGACGGACCCACACTCGCCTGGGCGAGCAGGTCCCGCTCCTGTTCCAGCCACGTGGCCAGCGTCGATGCCTGATCGATGATGGCGGCGGCCTTTTGCACCGTGTCCATCTCGCGCGTCTTGTCGATCGACGACTGGATACGCAGGCCACCGAGCAACGCGGCGACCACGACCGGGAGCAGGAGCAGCGCGGTGATCCGGGTACGGATGCGCCAGTTCCTGATCGAGAACAGCAACTTGAGCCGGGACGGTGCCGTCCCGGCGGGCCGGGCCGCCCCGGCGCCGGCTATGGACTCCCCGACGGAGTCGGGGGTCCCGTTGGCGTCCTTGGGTCCGCTGGCTTGCTGCGGGGCTCGCACCTCCGGCGTGGCGGGGCCGGCCGTGGCCGGGGCCCCTGCGGAGTCGTGCTGCTTCTTCCGACGTCCCTGCACTAGCGTCGCAACCTCTTGTGACCAGTCGTTAGACCCGCCGGTAAGGCGAGGCTCGTGTGCGTAAATCCCTGGATTCGCGTTCTTCCCAGGGCACCTTTGCCGCGTGTGCGCGACAAGGTGAAGGAACTCCGCTTGTTGGGAACCACCCCCGTGGTCGCAGGCATTTCAGCACAGCCACGGGGCGGCAACAAGATAGCGGGGTCCGGACAAACAGGGATTGCCACCGGTCTCGGTGATTAACCCGGTTCGGGGGGTAATCGACCGGTATTAACGGGCGATCCCGGGCAAAATGCCACACGTTTGTCGAGGTTCCGGGGAGGTGAAAATCACATATTGACGTCCCGCTTCGAACACCTGGTGTAAACCGTGATGTGCGGTCGGTGATCGCTGCCTTCGGGTGACCCGTGACCACCCCTGACGTAACCACGGGTAATCTTGTATGGACAAGCCCGCACCCCGCACACCTGCGGCACGAGAACGAACGAGAACCGGGAACCGTGGACAACATCAGCACGCACCGCCCCAGCACGGCCAACCCGCGGCGGACGAAGGTGGACACGGTCGTGCCCCGGCAGCGCACCGCCGAGCCGGTCGCCGAGCAGCCGACCATCGCGGAGGTACGCACCGCGAACCCCAGGCGCACCAACCTGATGGACACCCCGGCCTGATCCGGCCGCACCACCCGCCCCGGCGGGATTCGTCCGCGTAGCCTTGGAGACGTCTCGTTCACGACTCTTTGGCAAGGGTGACCCCATCGTGCGCATCGCCAGGTTCTCCACCGACGACTCGGTTTCCTTCGGGGTGGTGACCGGCGACACCGACCGACCCGAATCGCTGGTGGTGCATGCCCTCGCCGGGCACCCCTTCGGCGAGTTGCGCCCCACCGGGGCCCAACACCCGCTGTCCGAGGTCCGGTTGCTCGCGCCCGTACTGCCGAGCAAGGTGGTCGCGATCGGGAAGAACTACGCCGCGCACGCCGCCGAGATGGGCTCGGCGGTGCCGGACGTGCCGATCACCTTCCTCAAGCCGTCCACATCCGTGATCGGGCACGGCGACGGCATCGCCTATCCGCAGATCTCCGACGACGTCCAGCACGAGGCCGAACTGGCCGTGGTGATCGGTCGGATGTGCCGTGACGTGCCGGCCGAGCGGGTGGCCGAGGTGATCTTCGGCTTCACCTGCGCCAACGACGTGACCGCGCGCGACCTGCAGCGCAGCGAGGGCCAGTGGGGCCGGGCCAAGGGCATGGACACCTTCTGCCCGCTGGGCCCGTGGGTGGAGACCGACATCGACCTGGCCCAGGTGGCCGAGGGCGAGGGGCTGACCGTGGCGTGCACCGTCAACGGCGAGGTGCGCCAGGCCGGCAGCACCGGGCAGATGATCCGTACCGTCACCGAACTGATCGTGCACGTCACCCAGGCGATGACGCTGCTGCCCGGCGACGTGCTGCTCACCGGCACCCCGGCGGGCGTCGGACCGATCCACGTGGGCGACCGCGTCTCGGTCACCGTGGGTGGCATCGGCACCCTCACGAACACCGTGATCAAGCGCGGCTGAAGGCGAACGAGCGCTGTGCACGGGCGGGTCGTCCGCACTTGTGACGGTTCGAACGAGGGTCCGGTAACCCGTTTTGGTCACGCGGGACTCATCGGGTAAAGTTCTTCTCGTGCCGCCCCGCAAGGGATCGGCGCGGAGCGAAGTCCTCGCAAAAGCCTCCGGGAAACGCGAAGGACCGAGCATTGGGGTATGGGGTAATTGGCAGCCCGACGGTTTCTGGTTCCGTTAGTCTAGGTTCGAGTCCTGGTACCCCAGCTGCATCGTCCTCGGGCGATGTCGCTGGAAGAAGTTGATGATCGCTGATCTGGCCCCGTTGTGTAGTGGCCTAGCACGTCGCCCTCTCAAGGCGGTAGCGCGGGTTCGAATCCCGTCGGGGCTACCAGATCCGATCCATCCGCAACACCTGCAACACCGGCAATACGAGGCCCCGTTGTGTAGTGGCCTAGCACGCCGCCCTCTCAAGGCGGTAGCGCGGGTTCGAATCCCGTCGGGGCTACCTCGAAGCAGAAGACCTCTCGCGAACGCGGGAGGTCTTTCGCGTTCTCCGGGTCTGCGTACGTGTGTTCGTGCCTGCGCCCCCGACCGCCGGCGGCGCCCGGGGGACGAACCGTCAGACCTCCACCTGGGCCCGGCGCAGCGCGTCGGACAACTTCGCGGCGGCCTCCATCACGGCCTGCGCGTGCAACCGGCCGGGGTGGCGGGTCAGTCGCTCGATCGGGCCGGAGACGGACACCGCGGCCACCACCCGATTGCTGGGGCCGCGCACGGCGGCGGAGACGGACGCGACGCCCGGTTCGCGCTCGCCGATGCTCTGCGCCCAGCCGCGGCGCCGCACACCGGAGAGCGTGGTCGCGGTGAAACGTGCCCCCTGCAGGCCGCGGTGCAGTCGCTCCGGCTCCTCCCAGGCGAGCAGGCACTGCGCCGCCGAACCGGCCTTCATCGGCAACGTGCTGCCCACCGGGACGGTGTCGCGCAGCCCGGACAGCCGCTCGGCCGCGGCCACGCACACCCGCATGTCGCCCTGGCGTCGGTACAACTGCGCGCTCTCCCCGGTGATGTCGCGCATGTGCGCGAGCACCGGGTGCGCGGCGGCGAGCAGGCGGTCCTCGCCGGCGGCGGCGGCCAACTCGGCCAGGCGCGGGCCGAGCACGAAACGCCCCTGCATGTCGCGGGCGACCAACCGGTGGTGTTCCAGGGCGACCGCGAGTCGATGCGCCGTGGGCCGGGCAAGACCGGTTATGGCGACGAGCCCGGCGAGCGTGGCGGGGCCGGCTTCGAGCGCGGCCAGCACGACAGCGGCCTTGTCGAGAACGCCGACTCCGCTAGAATTGTCCATGCCTTGATATTGCCGTCTCGGATTACGAGACGCAAGTCCGCTGCCGAGGCCGGTGCCGGCACAGTGGCGCAACGCGCCGATCCCGAGGGCCGAGGCATCGCCGGGACCGCTCGGGCACGCGGGCAAACGCGTCGAGGCGTCGATCGCGGATGCGGATCGGCCGTACCCGCTCGACAGAGACACATCGCCGGCAATGACGCCGGCCGGAGGGACAGCGATGGGACGGACACTCGCGGAGAAGGTCTGGGACGCACACGTGGTGCGTCGCGCGGAGGGCGAGCCGGACCTGCTCTACATCGACCTGCACCTGCTGCACGAGGTGACCAGTCCGCAGGCGTTCGACGGGCTGCGCCAGGCCGGTCGGCCGGTGCGCCGGACCGATCTGACGATCGCGACCGAGGACCACAACACGCCGACGCTCGACATCGACAAACCCATCGCCGACCCGGTCTCGCGCGCCCAGATCGAGACGCTGCGCAAGAACGCCGCCGAGTTCGGCGTGCGGATCCACTCGCTCGGCGACGTGGAACAGGGCATCGTGCACGTGGTCGGCCCGCAGCTGGGGCTGACCCAGCCGGGCACCACGGTGGTCTGCGGCGACAGCCACACCGCCACCCACGGCGCCTTCGGCGCACTGGCGTTCGGGATCGGTACCAGCCAGGTCGAGCACGTGCTGGCCACCCAGACGTTGCCGATGGCGCCGTTCAAGACGATGGCGGTCACCGTCGAGGGCGCACTGCCCGAGGGGGTCGGCGCCAAGGACCTGATCCTGGCGGTGATCGCGAGGATCGGTACCGGCGGCGGGCAGGGCTACGTCATCGAGTATCGCGGCGAGGCGATTCGCCGGCTCTCGATGGAGGGCCGGATGACGGTGTGCAACATGTCCATCGAGGCCGGCGCCCGGGCGGGCATGATCGCCCCCGACGAGACCACGTTCGAGTACCTGAACGGCCGGCCGCACGCGCCGCGCGGCGCCGACTGGGACACCGCCGTCGAGTACTGGAAGAGCCTGGCCACCGAGCCGGACGCGGTGTTCGACAAGGAGGTCGTCATCGACGCCGCCGCGCTCTCCCCGTTCGTCACCTGGGGGACCAACCCCGGTCAGGGCGCGCCGCTGGGCGACTCGGTGCCGAACCCGGTCGCGATCGCCGACCCGGTCGAGCGCGCGGCGGCCGAGAAGGCCATCGCGTACATGGGTCTGACGGCGGGCCAGAAACTGCGCGACATCGCGGTGGACACGGTCTTCGTCGGCTCGTGCACCAACGGCCGGATCGAGGACCTGCGCGAGGTGGCCGGCATCATCAAGGGTCGCAAGGTCGCCGACGGCGTACGGATGCTGGTCGTGCCCGGTTCGGTGCGGGTCTCCCTGCAGGCCGTGTCCGAGGGCCTGGACAAGGTGTTCACCGAGTTCGGCGCCGAATGGCGGTACGCGGGCTGCTCGATGTGCCTGGGGATGAACCCCGACCAACTCGCCCCCGGCGAGCGCAGCGCGTCCACCTCCAACCGCAACTTCGAGGGACGGCAGGGCAAGGGCGGCCGTACCCACCTGGTCTCGCCGCAGGTCGCCGCCGCGACCGCGGTGCTGGGCCACCTGGCCGCACCCGCCGACCTGAGCACCGCAGGAGTCTGAGCGATGGAAGCCTTCACCACCCACACCGGAACGGCCGTCCCGCTGCGCGAGAGCAACGTGGACACCGACCAGATCATCCCCGCGCACTGGCTCAAGAAGGTCACCCGCGACGGTTTCGAGGACGGTTTGTTCGAAGCCTGGCGCAAGAACCCGGAGTTCGTGCTGAACCGGCCGGAGCGGGCCGGCGCCACGGTCCTGGTGGCCGGTCCCGACTTCGGCACCGGGTCCTCGCGTGAGCACGCGGTGTGGGCCCTGCAGAACTACGGGTTCCGGACCGTCATCTCGGCGCGCTTCGCGGACATCTTCCGCGGCAACTCGCAAAAGGGCGGGCTGCTGACCGTGGTGCTGCCGCAGGAGACGGTCGAACGCCTGTGGGCACTGACCGAGGCCGACCCGACCGCGGAGATCACCGTCGATCTGGTGGATCGTCAGGTCCGCGCGGCGGGGATCGTCGCGGACTTCGAGATCGACGACTACACACGTTGGCGGCTGCTCGAAGGGTTGGACGACATCGGTCTGACTCTGCGTCACGAGGAGGACATCACCTCGTTCGAGGCGACTCGGCCGAGTTGGCTGCCTCGCACCCAGCCGGTGAGCTGATCACGAACTCCCTTACCCCATAGGCAAATTCGCCAGAATCGAGCGGCGGGACGCGGTTGCGTCCCGCCGCTTGTGTGTTCGGCGTTCGCCCCAATGGCCGCCCCGTTGTGCCCATAGCCGGATGAGCTGTCACAATTGCGGTGTGGAGCACCAAGGCCGACACGTGAACGAGTTCGAAGAAGTGGAACTCTTCGCCGAACTGGCCACCCGGTTGAAGGTCGCCCACGCCCGGGTGCGTAGGCTCCGACTACCGAACGAGGCGAAAGTGGCGCTAATACGCCGCTTGTTGGTCATCACCGACGCGGCAAAGCATGATTTGGCGGACGCCGACCGGCGACTGACCAAGCTCATGGACGAGTTGGACGCGGGGCCCGCGAGTTCGCGGGACACCGCCGAAGCCTGAATCCGTTGCGACACAAGGGTGATTCGCCCGTTCGGTAATTGCTTCGGCACTTTTGGATGCTTAGCGTGCCCAATGCCGGCTGAACTGTCCCGGCATCGGTTTCCGAAGGGGAAGACGTGAACAAGGCGCAGCTCGTCGAGGCGGTCGCTGACCGACTGGGTGGCCGAAAGGCCGCCGCAGAGGCAGTCGATGCCGTCCTCGACACCATCGTTCGTGCGGTCACGGGAGGAGACCGGGTGTCCATCACGGGCTTCGGCTCGTTCGAGAAGGTGGACCGTCCGGCTCGATACGCCCGCAACCCGCAGACCGGTGAGCGGGTGCGCGTCAAGAAGACCTCGGTGCCGCGCTTCCGCGCGGGCCAGGGCTTCAAGGACTACACCAGCGGGACCAAGAAGCTCCCCAAGCCCAACGTCAAGAGCGCGGCGGCGAAGAGCAGCCCGACTCCGCGCGTGATCGCGACGGACGCCACGGCGCCCGCCGCGAAGGCGACCACCCGCAAGGCCACCGCGGCGAAGAAGGCACCGGCGAAGCCGGCCACCTCTCGCGCCGCCGCGGTCAAGACCCCGGCCGCGACCACGCGCAAGACCGCCGCGGCCGCGACCACCAAGACGACGGCGGTCGCCAAGCCCGCCGCCAAGAAGGCGACCAAGGCGCCCGCGACCAAGGCCGCGAGCAAGCCGGCCGCGGCCAAGAAGGTCACCGCCAAGGCCGCGACCAGCACGGTCAAGACGACCACCACCAAGGCCGTCAAGAGCACGCCGGCCGCGGCGAAGGCGGCGACGACCAAGGCGGCCACGACCAAGGCCAAGGCGACCAAGGCCGCGACCGCCAAGCCGGCCGCGACCAAGCCCGCCGCTGCCGCCAAGGCCCCCGCGGCCAAGAAGCCCGCCACCAAGCGTGCGGCCAAGAAGGCCTGACGCGGCGGATTTCCGCAACATCGCGACGGCGCCGGGCCGGAACTCCCAGACGGGGGTTCCGGCCCGGCGCCGTCTGCCGGTGCGACCGACTCAGCGCGGCGGATCCGGCAATGTGTACAACGTCACCAGGACCACCCGCTCGCCGCCGGCATCCACATTCAGCCGAACCCGCTGACCGGGCCGCAGGAATCGCAACCCGCCGGCGTCGAACGCCGCCGCGTCGAAGGGCACGGGAGAGCCGTCGTCGAGCAGCACGACGCCCTCTCGCGAGTCGGTCTCGAAGGTGTACACGGTGCCCTGCATGACCCCATTGTCACCGCCGCGCGTCCCGGCTTCGGCACCGCCGCGCAGCCGACGCGGCGTCAGGAGGCGGCCGCGCGCGGGAGAAACGGCACGGACGGCAACACCGCGGCGGTGGCCGCGCCGACGCCGAGCACGATCGCGGCCCGCAGATCCTCGCCGGTGTCCACGTCCCGACGCACCGACTCCACGTCGTGGGGCGCCAGTTCGACCGCGCCCGAGGCCAGGTGCCGGGCCCGGGACGGACCGCCGAAGCCCGGCGCCAGCGGCACCCCCGCAGCCGCCGCGAGCAACGTGGTGCCCACCCCGGCGGCATCGGCCAGGAACGCGCGTCGCGGTCCGGTCGCGGCGGCCAGCACCCGATCCAACTCCTCGGTACGCAACGCCGGAAGGTCCGCGGACAGCGCGGCCACCCCGGTCCGCGGCGCCGCGGCACCGGCCACCCGGGCGCCGTGCGCGAGCGCCGCGTTGAGCCCGGCGCCGACATCGGCCACCACCTCCGCGCCGAGCGCGCGGATCGCCGTACCGACCCGGACGTCGTCGGTGACCACGAGCACCCCGTGCACACGTGCGCAGGCCAGCGCCGCCCGAACCGTGTCCAGGGCGAAGGCCAGGGCGAGTTCGGGCCGATGACCGGGTCCGATGGTGCCCGCCAGTCGGCTCTTGGCGATCGACAGCGGCTTGACCGGTACCACCAGCCGCCACGCATGCGCACCGGCATCGGCGTGGGCGGCGGGACGAGGGTCGGCGGCGCGGCGCCGGCCGGGGTGATCCGTGGCGGGGAACATCGGCAAGATCCTCGCATCCGTACCGTAAGCCCATATCCTCACCGGTCGACGAGGACGTTTCTCGACAATGCGGAAGGCCCAGGGGAAACTATGGGGTCCGCGTGTACAGAATCGATGTTCCGTCAGAATCGATGTTCCGCGCTTCTCGCGGGGAACGTCGATTGTGTGAGGAGCGCCACGGCGGCGAAACACCACAGCGTGTTTCCGCGCCCGCACACGTCGGCACGCATACACCCGGAACATCCGAAACGCCTGAAACACATGAACGGGAGGAACGCCGGTGGCCCGCCGAAGGATCGGTTTCTGGTACCGCCTGGCGGTCGTGGTGATCAAACCCCTGCTGTTGCTGTTCACCAAACGCGACTGGCGGGGCACCGAGCACATCCCGACCTCCGGCGGGTTCGTCACGGCGGTGAACCACATCTCCTACGTCGACCCGCTGACCTACGCGCACTATCAGTACGACAGCGGCCGGGTGCCGCGCTTCCTGGCCAAATCGGGGCTGTTCAAGATCCCGTTCGTCGGTCGGGTACTGGCCGGCGCGGGGCAGATCCCGGTCTACCGGGACTCCACCGACGCCGCGCTCGCGTTCCGCGCGGCCGTCGAGGCGGTGGAGAAGGGCGAGTGCGTCGCGGTCTACCCGGAGGGCACCATCACCCGGGACAAGACGCTGTGGCCGATGCAGGGCAAGACCGGCGCGGCCCGGATCGCGCTGACCACGGGCGCTCCGGTGATCCCGATCGCGCAGTGGGGCGCGCACGAGTTGTTGCCGCCGTACGCGAAGCGACCTCGGCTGCTCCCGCGCAAGACGATGCACGTGCTGGCCGGCCCGCCGGTCGACCTGGACGAGTTCCGCGGCCGTGAGCTCACCGCCGACGTCCTGCGCGGCGCGACGGACAAGATCATGGAGGCGGTGACCGAACTGCTCGCGAAGCTGCGCGACGAACCGGTGCCGCCGGACGCCGGGGTGCGTCGCGGGTCCGGCCGCAAGGCCCGGGTCGAGCAGGTCGAGGCGGGTGCGCCGGCGACCGGCGCGCTCGACCTCACCAAGTCCGCCGAACCCGAACCCGAGCCGGAGTCGACCCCCTCCGACACCCACCGCACCGAGACCCGGCGCACCGAGGACGGCCACGCATGACGCGTTGCGCGGTATTCGGCATGGGGTCCTGGGGGACCGCGTTCTCGATCGTGCTCGCCGAGGCGGGCTGCGACGTGGTGATGTGGGGGAGGCGGCCGGAGCAGGTCGACGCGATCAACACGCTGCACGAGAACCACGAATACCTGCCCGGGATCGCCATGCCGGCCGGGATCGAGGCCACCACCGATCCGGCGAAGGCGGCCGAGGGCGCGGAGTTCGTGATCTTCTCGGTGCCCTCGCAGACGCTGCGCGGCAACCTCACCGAGTGGGCGCCGCTGCTGCCCGACGACGCGATCCTGGTCAGCTTGATGAAGGGCGTCGAACTGGGCACCGCGAGTCGGATGAGCGAGGTGATCCGCGAGGTCACCGGTGTTCCCGAGGGCCGGATCGCGGTGGTCAGCGGCCCGAACCTGGCGCCGGAGATCGCCCTGCGCCAGCCCGCCGCGAGCGTGGTCGCGTGCCCGGACGAGGAGGTCGCCCGGCGACTCCAGGCGGCCTGCCATACGCCGTACTTCCGGCCGTACACCAACACCGACGTGGTCGGCTGCGAACTCGGCGGCGCGGTCAAGAACGTGATCGCCCTCGCCGTCGGGATGGCCGACGGGATGGGCATGGGCGACAACACCAAGGCCACGCTGATCACCCGCGGCCTGGCCGAGACGGCCCGACTGGGCGCCGCGATGGGCGCCGACGCGCACACCTTCGCCGGTCTCGCGGGCCTCGGCGACCTGGTGGCGACGTGCACCTCGCCACTGTCCCGCAACCGTAGCTTCGGCGAAAAAATCGGCCGAGGCATGCCGATCGAAGAGGCCGTCCGAGACAGCCGCCAGGTGGCCGAGGGCTTCAAATCCTGCGAATCGGTACAAACCCTGGCCCGCCGCTACCACGTGGAAATGCCGATCACCGACGTGGTCGTCTCGATCATGCACGGCGGCAAACCCCCGTCGGTGGGCATGGCGCTGCTCTCCCGCTCGGCAAAGCCCGAACGTTAGCCGCGCTCCGCGCGGCTAACTCTTGTTGCCGCGCTTCGCGCGGTGGCGGCTGCGCCGCCGGGCGGCCTCCGGCCGCTCTCCTCGCTGCGCTCGTCGATCACCGGTCGACGATCAAGTCGTGGGCGCTGACGCGCCAGGAGGCGGCCGGATGGCCTGTCGACGCCGCGCCTGCCCACCCCGAGCAGGGAACAGCCGCCTTCGCGTGCCGGCGACCGCACCATCGGCAAGCGGCTCGTCGACCTGTCACCGAGCGCCGGCGGGGCCCAAAGTCGGCCCGGCCGGCGCTTGCGGCCGCCTCGGCCGCAGGTCGGGCCGATCCCGCGCGGCGACGCCACCCCGCCGGGGCCGCATTCCGACGTTCGAACACAGTCCGGGATAGGGTCGTCCGACCATGAACGACGTTTCCGCCACCCCGCACTTCACTCCGCGCCCCCGTGTCGCGGTCGTCTTCGGCGGCCGCAGCTCCGAGCACGCGATCTCCTGCGTCACTGCGGGCAGCGTGCTGGCCGCGATCGACCGCTCCAAGTACGACGTGCTGCCGATCGGCATCGGCACCGACGGGCGCTGGATGCTCGTCGGTGACGACCCGACGCGCCTGGCGATCCGCGGCGACGAGTTGCCCACGGTCACCGACGTCGCGGAGTCCACCGCGGCCCTCGTGCTCGCGGCCGACCCCACCTCCCGTGAGATCACCATGCTCGAACCCGGCGTGCTGCCCAAGCTGCTCGGCGAGATCGACGTGGTCTTCCCGCTCCTGCACGGCCCCTACGGTGAGGACGGCACGTTCCAGGGTTTCCTGGAACTGGCCCAGGTCCCCTACGTCGGCTCCGGCGTGTTCGCCAGCGCGGCGAGCATGGACAAGGAATACATGAAGGCCGTGTTCGCTGGCTTCGGCCTGCCCTCGGGCCCGTACACCACGGTCCGCCCCCGGGACTGGGAGCGTGATCCGGCCGCGGTGCGCGCGGCGGTGTCCGCGCTCGGCTTCCCGGTGTTCGTCAAGCCGGCCCGGGCGGGCTCGAGCATGGGCATCACCAAGGTGCACCGGATCGAGGACCTGGACGCGGCGCTCGAGGAGGCGCGTCGACACGATCCCAAGGTGATCGTCGAGGGCATGCTGACGGGCCGTGAGATCGAGTGCGGTGTACTGGAGTTCGAGGACGGACCGCGCGCCAGCCTGCCCGCCGAGGTGCGCGTCGGCGGCGACCACGAGTTCTACGACTTCGCGGCCAAGTACCTCCCCGACAACGGCACCGAACTCGACGTGCCCGCCGCGCTGAGCCCGGAGCAGACCGCCGAGGTGCAGCGGCTTGCGGTGGCCGCGTTCGAGGCGCTGTCCTGCGAGGGGCTGGCCCGGGTGGACTTCTTCCTGCTGGAGAACGGGCAGTTCGTGATCAACGAGGTGAACACGATGCCCGGCTTCACCCCGGTGTCGATGTTCCCGAGCATGTGGCAGGCCACCGGCGTCGACTACGCGGAACTGGTCGACCGGTTGATCCAGGCCGCGCTGCGCCGGCCGAACCAGCTGCTGCGCTAGTGCCGTACCCCGCGTGCGGGGTGGTCGACGCCTCGGCCACCCCTCACGCGTTCGACAGGTCCAGCGTGGTCGGCACCGCCCGGGCGACCGCGTCCGCGACGTCGACGAGCGGCGCGGCCGGCTCGGCGAACTTCTTCGGCACCGTCACCTCGACGTTGGCCCGGCGATAGACCGTGGTGAAGCGCACCCCGTCGGCGAACCTGGCGAACGTCCAGGTGACCCCGTTCACCTCGACCGAGTCGATCGGCTCGGAGCCGGCCTTGCTCGGATCCACCACGCGCAGCGACGCCGGCAGCCCCACGCCGCAGCGCAACACGATCGCCGGATCGCCCCACGCGGCGGTGAGCGTGGACTGCGGGGACATCCGGCGCATCCCGGCGTCCATCACCTTCGCCGGCAACACGTCGTGCAGCGCGCGACACGCGTCGGCCGCCGCGCCCGGGGCCGGCGTCGGTGCCGCGACCTCGACGCTGCCGGGTCCGTCGCCGCACCCCGCGATCGTGAGCGCGGTGACCGGAAGCAGGCAGGCGAGAAGTCGAGAGAGGCGCACGGCCTCGATCCTAGGCGCGAGGGGCGCGGCGTCCGGCTCGCGGGGGTCAGCCCAGGTTGACCACCGGACAGGTGAGGGTGCGGGTGATGCCGTCTATACGTTGCACCTCGGCGACCACCATGCGACCCAACTGGTCGACGTCGGCGGCCTCGGCGCGCACGATCACGTCGTAGGGGCCCGTCACGTCGTCGGCTCGGGTCACCCCCGGCAGTTCGGCGATCGCTCGGGCCACCGAAGCCGAACGGCCGACCTCGGTCTGGATCAGGATGTATGCCTGTACCACCACGGCCTCCCGGCGCGCAGGATGATGGGATCTTGAGATGATCCCCGCTGCTGCGACCATTGTCGGCCCGGCGGGGGCTCGGCGACCACAGCGGGGGCCGATGGATACCCGGCGAACACGGTGAACGAGGCGGATCAGGGCTGATGGTCATGGCAGGAGTGCGGCGATGAGCGGGACGCTGGGCGATCTCGGCGAGTTCGGCCTGATCGGGGCGCTGGTCGCGCGCGTGCCGGCGGGGCCGTACGTGTCCCTGGGGCCGGGCGACGACGCCGCCGTGGTCGCCGCCGCCGACGGACGTGTGGTGGCCACCATGGACCTGCTCGTCGAGGGCCGGCACTTTCGGCGCGACTGGTCCACCGCCTACGACGTGGGTCGCAAGGCCGCCGCGCAGAACCTGGCCGACGTCGCGGCGATGGGCGCGGTGCCCACCGCGCTGCTGATCGGCCTGTGCGGCCCGCCGGACCTGCCCACCGGATGGGCGCTGGAGCTCTACGACGGCCTGCGCGACGAATGCGCCGTGGTCGGCGCCGGCGTCGCGGGGGGCGACGTGGTCGGCAGCGACACCGTCACCGTCGCGGTGACCGCGCTCGGCGATCTCCAGGGCCGGGCCCCGGTGGTCCGTTCCGGGGCGCGCCCCGGCGATGTGCTCGCGGTCGCGGGCTGGCTGGGCTGGTCCGCCGCCGGGCTGGCGATCCTGGGCCACGGGCATCGCGCGCCGCGCGCCTTCGTCGAGGCACACCGTCGGCCCGAACCGCCCTACGAGGCGGGCCCCGGCGCGGCGATCCTGGGCGCGACCTCGATGATCGACGTCAGCGACGGCCTGCTGGCCGACCTGGGACACGTGTCGCGCGCCTCCGACGTGCGGATCGACGTGCTGTCCGGCCGGCTCGACGTACCCGCGCAGCTGCGCGACGTGGCCCGCGCGCTTGGCGCCGATCCGCTCAACTGGGTGCTCACCGGCGGCGAGGACCACGCGCTGGCCGCGACGTTCCCGGCGGGCACCGCGCTGCCCGCCCGCTGGCGGGCGATCGGACGCGTACACGCGGGCAGCGGGGTCACCGTCGACGGCCGCGATCCGGGACTCGCGGGCGGCTGGGACCACTTCGGGCGCGGCTGAGGGACCCGAAAGGTGCCCGGATAGGCTGCCCGGCATGGTGCAGACTCCTCCGCGCGTGCTCACGGTGGCCGGCTCCGACTCCGGTGGCGGCGCCGGGATCCAGGCCGACCTGAAGACGATGCTGGCCAACGGCGTACACGGGATGAGCGTGCTCGCGGCGGTGACCGCGCAGAACTCGCTCGGCGTACAGGGCTACTGGGAACTGCCGGCGGAGGCGGTCCGGGCCCAGTTCCGCAGTGTCGTGGACGACATCGGCGTACAGGCGATCAAGACCGGGATGCTCGCCTCGCCGAACCTGGTCGCGGTGGTCGCCGACCTGCTGGGCGACGTGGCGGTGCCGGTGGTGGTCGACCCGGTGGCCTCCTCCAAGCACGGCGACACGCTGCTTGCCAACGACGCGCTCGAGACGCTGCGCACCCGACTGCTGCCGGTGGCCACGATCGTCACGCCGAACCTCTACGAGGTCGAGCTGCTGACCGGCCACAAGGTGCGCGAGCGGGCCGACATGCGCGACGCGGCCGAGGCGGTGCTGGCCTTCGGGCCGCGCTGGGTGCTGGTCAAGGGCGGGCATCTGGCGGGTGAGGCGGCCGACCTGCTCTTCGACGGCACCGACGAGCACTGGTTCACCAGCCCGCGCTACGACAACCGACACACCCACGGCACCGGGTGCACGCTGGCCAGCGCGATCGCCTCGCGGCTGGCGCTCGGCGACTCGATGCCGGCCGCGGTCGCCGCCGGCAAGGAATACGTCACCGGCGCGATCCGGGCCGGGTTCCCGCTCGGTGAGGGGATCGGGCCGGTCGACCACGCGTGGCGGTGGCGGGACCGGTTCTGAGTCCTTCCCGGGCCCGGGAAGCCGACCCGGGGCCGGGCCGGCTCTCCGGACACGCCGAAGGGCCGGTCACCCCGAGGTGAACCGGCCCTTCGGCGTCGAGCAGTCGAGCAACTAGCGGGAAACCTTGCCCGCCTTGATGCAAGAGGTGCAGACATTGAGGCGCTTCGGCGTGGCACCGACCATCGCGCGCACCGTCTGGATGTTGGGGTTCCAGCGACGGGGCGTCCGGCGGTGAGAGTGCGAAATGCTGTTGCCGAAGCCCGGCCCCTTGCCGCAGACGTCGCAGTTGGCAGCCACGGGAACACTCCAAAGACGAATGGGAATTGCGTACGAACACGTGCCGGCCGAATGCCGGACAACCGCAGAAGAGTAACCGACGAACCAGGCGATGCGCGAACCCGGGCCTATCCGGGCATACACAATCAGCCGATCTCGTCATGCTTCCCGGCAAGCCTAACCCATCCGGGTGGGCCGCTTTGCCGCTCCCCGTCTCGATAGCCTGCCGGCGAACGGGACGCGCACAAACGGATTCGTACAGGAGGTGGGCGTGCAGGGCCTGCTGGGAGAGCTGGACGGTCCGGCGGTACGCCGCTGGGGACGCGTCGCCCTGGAACTGATGGGACGAGCGCGCGAGGAGATCGACGCCCTCAACGTGTATCCCGTGCCCGACGGCGACACCGGTACGAACCTGTTCCTGACTCTGGAATCGGGCACCGGCGAGGTCGACGCGCTGTTCGGCCCGGGGCTGCCCGAGCCGGATCTGCCGACCACGTTCCGGGCGCTGGCGCACGGTGCGCTGATGGGCGCGCGGGGCAATTCCGGGGTGATCCTCAGCCAGCTCCTGCGCGGGATGGCCGAGCGGCTGGAGGCCGAACAGGCCGCCGCCGTCCGGACCGGCCGCGAGGTGCCCGCCGGGCTCGCCCTCGCCCATGCGCTGCGGACCGCCGCGGACGCCGCGTACGCCGCGGTGGCCCGACCGGTCGAGGGCACGATGTTGACCGTGGCCCGGGCCGCGGCCGACGCGGCGGCGGGCGCGGGCGAGGAGATCCGGCCGGTGGTGCGGGCCGCGGCGACGGCGGCGCGCGGTGCGCTGGCGCGTACGCCGGAGCAGTTGGACGTGCTGCGCCGGGCCGGTGTGGTGGACGCGGGCGGGCGCGGGCTGACGGTGCTGCTCGACGCGCTGCTCGCGGTGGTCACCGGGGAGCGCTCGGCCTACCGGATCCACCCGCACCAGGTGCACACCCCGGTCCCGGTCCCGTACGCCGGGCCGATCGAGGCCGACGAGCCGGCCGCCGGGCCCGGGTTCGAGGTGATCTACCTGCTGGACGCGCCCGACCACACGCTGCCCGCGCTGCGCGAGCGGCTCGGCGCGCTCGGCGACTCGCTCGTGGTGGTCGGCGGCGAGGGGTTGTGGAACGTGCACGTGCACGTGGACGACGCGGGCGCGGCCGTGGAGGCGGGCATCGCGGCGGGCCGGCCGCACCGGATCCGGATCACCCACCTGGAGCGCGTCCTGGTGGGCACCTCGACGCCCGAGCCGACGCCCACGCGCGGGATCGTCGCGGTCGCCCACGGGGACGGCCTGGCCACGCTGTTCGCCGAGAACGGCGCGCATGTCGTACAGGCCGGTCCGGGTCGGCGGCCGTCCACCGGCGTGCTGGTGGACGCGATCCGCCGGACCGAGGCGCGCGAGGTGGTACTGCTCCCCAACGACGCCGACTGCCAGGCGGTGGCCGGGGTGGCCGCCCAGCAGGCGCAGGCGCACGGCATCCGGGTGCAGGTGATCCCGACCAAGGCGGCCGTCCAGGGCCTGGCCGCGCTCGCCGTACACGAGCCGGGGCGGCGCTTCGACCAGGACATCGTCGGGATGACCTCGGCGGCCGGCGCCACCCGCTACGGCGCGCTCACCGTGGCGGTGCGCGAGTCGTGGACGATGGCCGGCGTCTGCCAGGCGGGCGACGTGCTCGGGGTGATCGAGGGCGACATCGCGGTGATCGGCCACGACCAGCGCGAGACCGGCACGGTGGTGGTGGACCGGATGCTCGCGGGCGGCGGCGAACTGGTCACCCTGGTCACCGGCAGCGCCTGCCCACCGGGCCTGGCCGCCGCGTTGGAGCGCCACCTGCGGGCCACCCGGTTGGGCGTGGACGTGATGATCTACGAGGGCGGCCAGGAGGTGTATCCGCTGCTCATCGGCGTCGAGTAGGCGTGCGGCGGGCGTCGAGCGGGCCCGATGACACCGGCGCCCAGTAGCGTTGGGCGACATGTCGCGCCTTGACGAACCGCTCAAGAAACTCGTCGGCGACCGCACGGCGACGGTCCTGGCCAAGTCCCTGAAGCTGGACACCGTCGGCGATCTGCTGCGCCACTACCCCCGGCGCTACGCGGAGCGCGGGCGCCTGACCGACCTCTCCCGCCTGGAGCCGGACGAGCACGTCACCGTGATGGCGGAGATCGCCAAGGTGGGCAAGCGCCAGTTCCGCAACCGGCGCGGCAACCTCCTGGAGGTCGAGGTCACCGACGGGCGCGGCAAGCTCACCCTGATCTTCTTCAACCAGGCCTGGCGCGAGGAGGAGCTGCGACCGGGCCGGCGCGGCCTGTTCGCGGGCAAGGTGGGCCGGTTCAACAACGTGATCCAGCTCAGCCGGCCGGACTACCAGCTGATCGGCGAGGACGAACAGGACGGCGTGGCGGACCTGTTCGCCGGCGCGCTGATCCCGGTCTATCCGGCGGCGGCCAACATGCCGTCCTGGAAGATCGCCCAGTGTGTCGGCATGGCGCTGGACACCCTCGGCGAGATCGGCGACCCGCTGCCCGCCGAGATGCGCGTGCGCCGCGGCATGCCGGGGCTGGCCGAGGCCCTCGTCCAAGTGCACCGCCCGGCCTCCTGGGCCGACGTCACCGCGGCCAGGGACCGGCTCAAGTGGGACGAGGCATTCGTCCTGCAGATCGCCCTGGCCCGGCGCCGCCGCGACGCCCGAGCCCAAGCCGCGGTGGCCCGCCCGCGCCGCCCCGACGGCATCCTCGACGCCTTCGACGCCCGCCTCCCCTTCGAACTCACCGACGGCCAGAAACAGGTCTGCGCCGAGATCGAAGCCGACCTGGCCACCGAACACCCGATGCACCGCCTGCTCCAGGGGGAGGTGGGGGCCGGCAAGACGTTGGTCGCGTTGCGGGGGATGTTGGCCGTGGTGGATGCCGGGGGGCAGACCGCGCTGTTGGCGCCGACCGAGGTGTTGGCGCAGCAGCACTATCGGTCGATCGTGGAGATGCTCGGGCCGCTCGCCGAAGGGGCCGGGATGCTCGGGGGGTCCGAGGTCGGGACCAAGGTGACGTTGTTGACCGGGTCGATGGGGGTGCCCGCACGGCGGGCCGCGTTGCTCGATCTGGTCACCGGGGAGGCCGGGATCGCGATCGGGACGCACGCGTTGATCGAGGACAAGGTCGAGTTTCACGACCTCGGACTGGTCGTGGTGGACGAGCAACACCGGTTCGGGGTGGAGCAGCGCGATGCGCTGCGCGGCAAGGGGAAGCGACCGCCGCATCTGCTCGTGATGACCGCGACGCCGATTCCGCGGACGGTGGCGATGACGGTCTTCGGCGACCTGGAGACCTCGATCCTGGCCCAGTTGCCGTCCGGGCGGTCGCCGATCGCCACGCACGTGGTGCCGGCCAAGGAGAAGCCGCACTTCCTGGATCGGGCCTGGCAGCGGGTGCGCGAGGAGGTGGAGAACGGCCATCAGGCGTATGTGGTGTGCCCGCGGATCGGCGACGAGGAGGACGACCCGAAGGCCAAGAAGAAGGCCGGTGCGAAGAAGGCCGCGAAGAGCAGGCGGGACGAGGATCTGCCGGCCGAGGCATACCTGGACGATCCCGAGGACATCGGCGCGGATGCCGCCGGTGCGGCCGAGGAGCGCCGGCCGCCGTTGGCCGTGCTCGACGTCGCGGCGGCGCTGACCGCCGGACCGCTGGCCGGGCTGCGGATCGCGGTGTTGCACGGGCGGATGGCGCCGGACGACAAGGACGACGTGATGCGCCGGTTCACCGCCGGCGAGCTGGACGTGCTGGTCGCCACCACGGTGATCGAGGTCGGGGTGAACGTGCCCAACGCGACCGCGATGGTGATCATGGACGCCGACCGGTTCGGCGTCTCGCAGTTGCATCAGCTGCGCGGGCGGGTCGGCCGCGGCAGTGCTCCCGGGCTGACCCTGCTGGTCAGCGAGATGCCGGGGGGCACTTCGGCGCGCGAGCGGCTGGACGCGGTGGCGGCGACCCTGGACGGCTTCGAGCTGTCCCGGATCGACCTGGAACAGCGCCGCGAGGGCGATGTGCTCGGCGACGCGCAGTCCGGTTCGCGCTCGTCGTTGCGGATGCTGGAGGTGGTCCGGGACGAGGAACTGATCGTGGCCGCCCGCGAGGAGGCGAGCACGATCATCGAGCGGGATCCGGACCTGGTCGAGCACGACGATTTGCGCAGCGCGCTGGCCAGCATCCTGGACGCGGAGCGGGTGGAGTACCTCGACAAGGGCTGACCGCCCTTGTTCCGCTACGACGCGCCCCCTGCCATCACCCGTTCGGAGCACGCGGAACAGCTCGTCGGTTGGCTACGAATTGGGCCATGAACGCAGGTACGGGGGACGAGGGGTTCGACGCGCTGTTCTGCGGGTTGCTCCCTCGGCTCTACCGACGGGCCGTGCTGCTCGCCGGCGACGGCAGCGCGGAGGACGCGGTGCACGAGACCTACCTCAAACTGGCCCGCAGACCGGACCGGCTGCTCGGCCACCCGGAGCCCTACGCGTACGCCTTCCGGGCGCTGGTCAGCGTCACGCGCGACATGTGGCGGGTGCGCAGCCGGCAGGTGCTGCTGTCCGAGCCGCCCGAACCGGGGGAGCGGACCCGGTCGGCCGACGGGGATCCGATCGCCCGGCGCGAGGCCGAATGGGAGGCGGTGCGGATGCTCGGCTCGTTGCCCGCCAAGCAGGCGGCGGCGGTGCTGCTGGTCGACCTGGACGGCTACACGATCGATCAGGCCGCCGAGATCCTGGGCGTGCACCGGGGCACGGTGTCCCGCTCGCGAGAGCGCGCGCTGACCCGGCTCCGAGCCGGGCTGAGTGGTCCGGCCGGCCGGTTTCGCCGCCGGGAGCGGCACGAAGGAGTGACCCGGTGAACCCGCCGCCCCCCGCCCTCGACGATCCGGACGACGCGGTACGGGAGTTGCGCACCCGGCTGCGGGACGCGGACGCGGCCTGCGTCGAGCCGCCGGGCCTGGCGGCCCGGGTGGTACGGCCGGCGGCGCCGCGTCCGGTGTGGCGCGGCGCGTTCGCGATCGCACTGGCGGTGCTGCTGGTGGTCGCCGTGGTCGGCCTGGGCGCGTTCCTGGCGGGGCGCAGGGCGCCTGCGGGGCACCCGAGGCCCGAGCCGCCCGCCGCACGGGCGCAGAGCGTGGCGACCGAGGTCTACAACTCCGAGGTCCCGTGCCAGGGGCTGCGCACGATCGAGTGCTCCCTCGGCGTCTTCAAGGAGGCGAAGTTGTCCTCGCGCTCGACCGACCTCGCCGACCGGGTCTGGCACGGCGACCGGGTACGCCTGGTCTGCCTGCTCGCCGACGGCCCATCGGTCACCGACGAAACGGGTATCGCCTCCAGGCACTGGTACCGAGTGGTCGTCACCGGCACCGACGCCGAAGGCTGGCTCCCCGGCGTGCGAACCCGCAACGAAAAGGAAGTCCCCGACTGCCCCTGACCGCACCGCGCTCACCCCCGACACCCCGACGGCTCGGTGGGTGCCGGATCCCGACGGATCCGTCGGCGATAGCGTTGGCGGCATGCAGGACTTCTATGTCGGGCCCGGGCCGCGTGCCTTCGGCGACCGTGTGCGAGTGGCCGGATGACGCGGGTGATCGGTGGGGCGGCCGGTGGGCGGCGGTTGCTGGTGCCGCCGGGGGAGGGGACTCGGCCGACCTCGGATCGGGCCCGGGAGGGGTTGTTCTCCACCCTTCAGTCGTTGCGCGGCAATCTGCACGGCGCGCGTGTCCTGGATCTGTTCGCCGGTTCCGGTGCGGTGGGCCTGGAGGCGCTGTCGCGGGGGGCCGCGAGGGTGCTTCTGGTCGAGTCCGACGCCCGCGCGGCGAACGTCGTCCGGCAGAACATCGAGCTGGTCGCGCTGCCCGGCGCCGAGGTGCGGGTGGCCCGCGCGGAGAAGACCGCCGCCGTGCGCTGCCCGGACGAGCCGTACGACGTGGTCTTCCTCGACCCCCCGTACGTGGTCACCGACGGTGACGTGGCCGCGCTGCTCGAAGCGCTCGCCGCGCACGGCTGGCTGGCCGCCGAGGCGCTGATCGCGGTCGAACGTGCCACGCGTGGTGGACCATTCGGGTGGCCCGCCGATTTCACCGAGATCAGATCCCGTCGCTACGGCGAGGGAACGCTCTGGTACGGTCGCGCCGCGCAAGCCTGACCAGGCGGGCGGGCCGGCGGGTCCGGACCCGCCGGCACCCGATTTCGAGGGGAACCTCCGTTGCGTCGAGTCGTCTGCCCCGGTTCGTTCGACCCGGTCACCAACGGTCATCTGGACATCATCGGCCGGGCCTCGAGCCTCTACGACGAGGTCTACGTGGCGATCGGTTTCAACCGCGCCAAGCGCTCCGGACTGTTCACCATCGAGGAGCGCATCGAGATCCTCCAGGAGGTGACCGAGACGTACGGCAACGTCAAGGTCGAGGCGTTCGAGGGGCTGCTCGTCAACTTCTGCCGTGAGCGCGGGATTCCGGCCATCATCAAGGGGCTGCGCGCGGTCACCGACTTCGACTACGAGTTGCAGATGGCGCAGATGAACTACGGTCTTACCGAAGTGGAGACCCTGTTCGTCGCGACGAACCCGCTCTACAGCTTTCTGTCGTCGAGTCTCATCAAAGAGGTCGCGACGTACGGGGGCGACGTCTCCGGCCTGGTGCCGGCGACGGTGCTACGTCGGCTCACCGAGCGGCTCGCGCAGGGCTGACGCGGCACGTGTCTCGCCGCCGGGCCGACCGCCCGGGGCGAGTCGGTCCGTCACGCGATGCCGGCGAACACGACGGCTACCGTCGGTTTGAGGAGAGAGAGCAAGCCCGTGGACGTGCAGCCCAAGCTCGATGAACTGATCGCACTGGTCGAGAACGCGCGTTCGATGCCGATGTCGGCGTCGTGCGTGGTCAATCGTGCGGACGTGGTGGCCCGGCTCGAGGAACTCAAGAACCTGCTGCCCGAGGAGTTCGACCACGCCCGCCGGGTGCTGGGCGACCGCGAGTCGGTCATCGAGGAGGGGCGCCGCGAGGCCGAGCAGGTGCTGGCCAAGGCGCGCGAGGAGCGCGGTTCGCTGGTCGCCGACACCGAGGTGGCCCGCGAGGCGTACGGCGAGGCCGACCGCATCCTGAACGAGGCCCGCCGCGAGGCCCAGCGGATCCGCGAGGAGGCCGACGACTACGTCGACCAGAAGCTGGCCAACTTCGAGGTCGTGCTGACCAAGACGCTCGGCGCGATCGGCCGCGGCCGGGACAAGATGCGCGGTCGCCGTCCCTCCGACGAGCTCGGCGAGTACATGCAGGCACAGGAGCTCGCCGACGCGCAGGCCAAGGGCCGCCCCGGCAGCCTCCAGGCCCAGCTCGACGGCCACGAGGCGGCGTTTGCCGCGCCGGCCGCCCCCGAATACCCCGCGGCCCCGCCCGCCGCCCCGCCGGCGGTGCCCGCGCAGGCCGGTCCGTACGGCCAGGACGCCTACGTGGCGCCCGGCTACGGTCAACCCGCGTACGCGCAGCAGGGCACCGGCCAGGACAACGGCTACACCGGCGGCTACGAGGGCCAGTACGACATGGGCCAATACGATCAGCACGGGCAGCAGCAGCCGTACCAGACCCAGCAGCAGCACCCGCAGCAGCCGAACACGGGTCAGCAGCCCGTCTACGACCCGCAGGCGCAGTACGCACAGTCCCTGGACGAGACCAGCTTCTTCGACACGAGCCTGATCGACGTCCGCCAGTTCCAGCAGGACGGCGGCGGCCGGCAGTAGCCGGCGCACAGCGGCCGGAACAGGTCCCGCTCGAATGGCCCCGTTTGGGGCCTGGCGCGCGGGCTGCGATACTCTTACGGACCGACCCTGCCCGAGGCGTGTTTTCCGCGTGCCCCGAGGGTCGGCACCCTGACCATTGAGCCTCCCGCGACCCGGGGGGTGGTACTGCATGAGGTGGGACACCCTGGACCGCTTGGATCACCGCAAACCGCTCGTCGTCGATACACGCGAGCTGGGGCGTCGGCCTGGATCCATGCTGAAGGTGTCGCGCACTGTGCCGGCCCCGGTGGACATGGGCGTGGCAGACGTGATCGGCGCTCCCCCGGGTGCCCCCATCCAGCTGGGTGTCCGGCTGGAAGCGGTCATGGAGGGTGTGCTGGTCACCGGCGTCGCACAGGTGCCGCTGACCGGTGAGTGCGTCCGGTGCCTGGAACCGCTCGAGCGCGAGCTCACGGTGCGTTTCCAGGAGCTGTACGTCTACCCGGACGCGGACGCCGACGAGGACGCCTTCCGGCTCACGGACGACTTGTTCGACCTGGAGCCGGTGCTGCGGGACGCGACGGTGCTCGCACTGCCGCTCTCGCCGCTGTGCCGGGAGGACTGCCCGGGGTTGTGCTCCGAATGCGGAGCGCTGCTCGCGGAGGACCCCGACCACAGTCACGAGCTCGCCGATCCCCGGTGGGCGAAGTTGACCAGCATCTTCGACGGACCTTCCGCCGAAGCCGACGTTGACGGCGCACCCCGCGCCGACGAGAACCAGGAGAAGTAGCCGTGGCTGTTCCGAAGCGGAAGATGTCGCGCAGCAACACCCGGCACCGCCGGAGCCAGTGGAAGGCCACTGCCCCCAACCTGGTGACCTGCGAGCGCTGCCGTGAGCCGAAGCTGTCGCACATCGCGTGCCCGAGCTGCGGCACCTACAACCGCCGCCAGGTCCTCGACGTCTGATCAGGCCGGTGGTCGTTCCGGTGACGGAATCACTCGCGCAATACGCGGATCTGGAAGGGCGGCTGGGCTGGTCGCTCGACGCCGCCCTTCTGGAACGTGCCCTCACCCATCGCTCGTACGCGTACGAGCACGGCGGGCTCCCGACCAACGAGCGTCTGGAATTCCTGGGCGACTCGGTGCTCGGTCTCGTCGTCACCGACACGCTCTACCGCAGGCACCCCGACCTGCCCGAGGGTCAGCTCGCGAAACTGCGGGCCGCCGTCGTCAACTCGCGCGCCCTCGCGGGCGTCAGTCGGCGACTGGACCTGGGCGCCTTCATCCGGCTCGGCCGAGGTGAAGTGGGGACGGGCGGGCGAGACAAGTCCTCGATCCTGGCGGACACGCTCGAGGCCATCCTCGGCGCGGTCTACCTGGACCAGGGCCTGGACGCGGCGACCGAGCTGATCCACCGGTTGTTCGATCCGCTGATCGAGCAGTCGGCGAATCTCGGCGCGGGCCTGGACTGGAAGACCAGCCTCCAGGAGCAGACCGCCGCGGCGGGTATCGGAGTCCCCGAGTACGTGGTCTCCGAGACCGGTCCCGATCACGAGAAGACCTTCACCGCCCTGGCCCGGGTCGCGGGTGTCGACTACGGCACCGGTGTCGGGCGGAGCAAGAAGGAGGCGGAGCAACAGGCCGCCGAAAGCGCTTGGCACTCGATTCGCGCCAAGTACGGAGACGGTTCCGGCACACCGCCGGCCACCGCGTAGTCTCCGAGCCAATGCCTGCCGATAGGTAAGTTCGAACCGGTCACCGCCCCCTTCGCGGGCGCCCGGCACGACCTCACCTACCGGCAGGCATTTTCGCATTCGTCGCCAGGGGGAGAGCCCACGTGCCCGAACTGCCCGAGGTCGAGGTCGTCCGTCGCGGACTGGAGAAGTGGGTGGTGGGTCGCACCATCGCGCACGTCGAAGTCACCCACGAACGGGCGGTACGGCGCCATCTCGCCGGTCTCGCCGACTTCGCCGACTCGCTCGCCGGCGCCCGGGTGTTCGACGCCCGCCGGCGCGGGAAGTATCTGTGGCTGCCGCTGGTGGCGCCCGGCGCGGACACCCCCGAGGACGCGCTGCTCGCACACCTGGGCATGAGCGGCCAACTGCTCGTCCGACCGGCCGAGGCGCCCCGGGAGAAACACCTGCACGTGCGCTTCGCCTTCACGGACGGCGGCCGCGAGCTGCGCTTCGTCGACCAACGCACCTTCGGCGGCCTCGCGGTCGAGCGCGGCGGCGCCGAACTGCCGCCGTCGATGGCGCACATCGCCCGCGACCCGCTCGACCCCCTGTTCGACGACGCGCTCTTCCACGCCAAGCTGCGCCGGCGCGACACCGAACTCAAGCGCGCATTGTTGGACCAGTCGCTGGTCAGCGGGATCGGCAACATCTACGCCGACGAGGCGCTGTGGCGCAGCCGGCTGCACGGCGCCCGGCCCACCGGTCGGCTCACCCTCGCGCAGACCACGCTGGTGCTCGCCTCGGCACGCGAGGTGATGAGCGACGCGTTGGCCGCGGGCGGCACCTCGTTCGACAGCCTCTATGTCAACGTGAACGGGGAGAGCGGCTACTTCTCGCGCGCGTTGGACGCCTACGGCCGCGAGGGCGAGCCGTGCAATCGGTGCGCCACCCCGATCCGGCGGATCTCGTTCATGAATCGCAGCAGTTATTTCTGTCCGAGATGTCAGCGGACACCACGTCGCACGACGAGCGGGGCCGGGGCCTAGGGCCGAGACCAGGGAGCGCGTGTCATGGGATTCAACGGGGACATCGTCGTGGTGCGCGGGGCGCGGCCGTTGTCCGAGTTCGCGCCGCACGTGGACACCACGGCGCACCCGGCCCGCACCATGTGGGAGTCGCCGGACGGCTGGAGCGCGACCCACGTACGGCACGACGACGACCCCTACGCGTTCGAGCGACCGTGGTTGGCGGCGCTCGCGGCCAAGGCGGACTCGCCGGTGCTGGTGTGCTGGGTCTTCGAGACGCACATCGCACACGTCCAGGCGGTGAGCGCGGCGGGCGCGTGGGAGGTCTGGCTCAATCCGGGCGAGGCGGCGGCGCATCTGGCGATGAGCCGGCTCGAACTGGAGGCGGCCCGGGCCGGCGCCGAGGTGTTCGACGACGACGGCGAGTTGGCGCGCCCGCAGCGGTACGCCGAACTGCGCGACGAGGTGGCCGACGAGTTGGAGCGGCGCCGGCCGAGGGTGGTCGGGGCGGCGGTGGCCTGGGCCGCCGCGGCGGGGATGCCGGCCGACGGGGCGGCGGTGGAGCTGGTGCTGGCCCGCAATCAGGGCGAATCCGCGCTGCGGGTGTTCGGGCTGTTCGCGGACCGGCTCGGGGTGGGCCCGCGCTGATCGGGTGCACCGCTGCTCAGCGGCCGAACTCCTGGGTCCACCACGGGCCGTTGCCGCCGTCCTGGATGCCGACGCCGAGTTTGGTCAGCGAGCAGTCGAGGATGTTGCGGCGATGGCCGGGGCTGTTCATCCAGGCGCGCATCACCGAGTCGGCGCTCTTCTGGCCGCGGGCGATGTTCTCCGCGCCCAGGTAGTTCACCCCCGCCTGCGCGGCCCGGTCCCACGGGGTCAGGCCGTCGGGGGTGTTGTGGTCGAAGTAGTCACGGGCGGCCATGTCCGCGCTGTGCGCGCGAGCCAGCGCGATCAGCTTCGGATCGCTCCTGACCGGTGCGCAGCCCGCACTGGCGCGCTCGTCGTTGACTGCGGCGAGGACCCGGTCCTCGGGGGCGCTCGGCGCGCTGCCGGTCGGGCTCGGGGCGGACCGGCTCGGCGTAGTGCTCGCCCTCGGCGCGGCCGACCCGCTCGTGGCCGGCAGGCTCGGCGGGGCGCTCGTGCCGCTCACCGGGCCGGGGCTCGTCGTGGGCAGCACGGTGCGGCCGGTGCCGGCGGCGCCGGGGAGCACGCTGCGGGAGGCCTCGTCGCCGGCGCGGTCCGCGCCGGCGCCGCCCGGCGGGCCGGACGGGTCCGCGGCCGGCCCCGGGTGGGCGCCTTCGGGGCCGGCGGCGCGCTCGACGGACTCGCCCGTCCGGCCCGAGACCACCATGCCGGCCACCGTCCCACCCACCGCGAGTACGGCCAACAGGGCCAGCAGCGGGGCGATTCGGCGGCGCCGAGACCTCGCCCGGCGGCGCTGCGGGCGGGTCGACGTCGGGGTGCGACTGTGCCGGGCCATCGAGGGTCGCGTCACCTTCCGGCAGGGGATGTCGGTTCACCCGAACGGGTGTGGTGCCGGAGTGACTCTAGGGCACGGCCGTACGGAGTCGACCGAGAACCGGAATGTTCTTGACTGCGGAGGTCGAAAGATGATCTCGTACACCCAGCACACGAGCCGTCACCCCAGTCCGCGGTCGAACCGCGTTTGATCGGGTGAAGGTCTCGTTATCGTGCCGTTATGATATTGACCTCCTGCGTTTTTGGTGCGACGCTGGAAGCCCGCGCACCCTATCAGGAGCCTTGCGGCCGGGTGCCACATTTAGACCCGCGAATCTGCGTGGTCATTCATTTTCAGCGTGGAGGACCCTCTCATGGCGAAGGCGCTTCTCGGTTACGTCGGTGGCCCCGATCCCCGACTGCTCGCCGAGAATCGACGGCTCCAGCAGCGTGTTCGTGACCTGGAAACGGAACTCGTCCGTGCCCAGGAGCGTAACGACGCGCTCAACGCCGCCGCTTCGGACGAGCTGCTTGCCGGCTTCGACGTCTCCGCGGCGGAACCCGCGCTTTCGCGAGCGTAGGTCCGTAAGCGATAACCAGGGACGCCTTCAGGCGTCCCTTTGTCGTTTCCGACCCACGACGTTTGTTCCGACTTTTGTTCGATCCTCGCCGGGTTCGATCCTTGCCGTCCCGCGCATCCCCGCGTGGCGCGCCCTCGACCGCGCGCCCGGTGCTTCGACTGACCCCTGTGCCCGTCCCCGCCGATCCCCCTTGCCGCCCACCCGCTCGCTTCCAGCGGTTGATACCCCCATCCGAGGTGCTCGACACGCCCTCGGACGGACCGAGCGGAACGATCGTGCGATGTGCGCCGACTACCCTTTCGTCGCGTGCACCTCAAGAGTCTGACCCTGCGTGGCTTCAAGTCCTTCGCGTCGGCGACGACGTTGCGCTTCGAGCCCGGGATCACGTGCGTGGTGGGGCCGAACGGCTCCGGCAAGTCGAACGTGGTCGACGCGTTGTCGTGGGTGATGGGCGAGCAGGGTGCCAAGACGCTGCGCGGCGGCAAGATGGAGGACGTCATCTTCGCCGGCACCTCCGGCCGACCGCCGCTGGGGCGCGCCGAGGTGAGTCTGACCATCGACAACACCGACGGCGCGCTGCCCATCGACTATTCCGAAGTCACCATCACCCGGCGGATGTTCCGCAACGGCGGCTCGGAGTACGAGATCAACGGCAGCACCTGTCGGCTGCTCGACATCCAGGAACTGCTCTCCGACTCCGGCATCGGTCGGGAGATGCACGTGATCGTCGGGCAGGGTCGGCTCGACTCGGTGCTGCAGGCCGATCCCACCGGGCGACGTGCGTTCATCGAGGAGGCCGCGGGCGTCCTCAAGCATCGCAAGCGCAAGGAGAAGGCGCTGCGCAAGCTGGATGCGATGCAGGCGAATCTGACCCGGGTGCAGGACCTGACCGCCGAACTGCGCAGGCAGCTCAAGCCGCTCGGGCGGCAGGCCCAGGTGGCCCGCCGGGCGGCGGCGATCCAGGCCGATCTGCGCGACGCGCGGCTGCGCCTGCTCGCCGACGATCTGGTGCGGCTGCAGCGGGCGTTGGCCGAGGAGGTCGCGGACGAGGCCGCGTTGCGCGAGCGGCGGACGGCGGTGGAGCGCGAGCTGGGCCTGGTCCAGGCGCGCGAGGCGGCGTTGGAGGCCGAGGTGCGGGCGATGGCGCCGCGGCTGGCCCGGGCGCAGGAGACCTGGTACGCGCTGTCCGCGCTGGCCGAGCGGGTGCGCGGGACGGCGGGACTGGCCGGACAGCGGGTCCGGCATGCCCGCTCCGCCCCGGCCGAGGAGCGGCGCGGCCGGGATCCGCAGGAGATGGAGCGCGAGGCGGCGCACATTCGCGAGCAGGAGGCGGAACTTGCCGCCGCGCTCGAGTCGGCGCAGGTCGAACTCGCCGAGACGGTCGAGCGGCGCGGCGAGGCGGAGCGTGCCCTGGTCGGGGAGGAGCGGCGACTCAAGGAGGTCGCCCGGGCGCTGGCGGATCGCCGCGAGGGGCTGGCTCGGCTGGTCGGGCAGGCGGGCGCGGCGCGCAGCCGGGTGGCCGCGGCCGAGGCGGAGATCGGGCGGTTGGTCGCGGCCCGGGACCAGGCGCTGGCGCGGGCGGTGGCCGCGCAGGAGGAGTACGAGCGGCTCAGGGTCGGTGTCGAGGGCTCCCCGGAGGACGACGGCGGGTCCGGGCTCGCCGCGCTCGAGGCCCGGTTGGCCACCGCGAGGGACGTGCTGGCCGACGCCGAGGAGGCGTTGGCCGGGATCCGCGCGGCGGAGCGCGAGGCCGAGCGGGAGCGGTCGGCGGTGGGCGCCCGCAAGGAGGCGCTGGAGCCGGCGCTGCGGCGCAAGGACGGTACGGGCGCGCTGCTCGCGGCGGGCGACCGGTTGTCGGGTGTGCTGGGCACGGTGGCCGCGCTGATCGGCGTCGAGCCCGGCGCCGAACAGGCGATCGCGGCGGCGCTCGGGGCGGCCTCGGACGCGGTCGCGGTGACCGGTGTGCGGCCGGCCGTCGAGGCGTTGCGGCTGTTGCGCGAGGACGACGCGGGGCGGGCCGGCCTGGTGCTCGGCGGGGTTGTCGCCGATGGGCCGGAGGGATGGCCCGAGTTGCCGGCGGGCGTGGTGTACGCGGTGCGGTTGGTGTCCGTACCCGAGGAGTTGCGCGGCGCACTGTACGGACTCCTCGCGCGGATCGCGGTGGTCGAGGATCTGGACGCCGCCGCCGAGTTGGTGCGGGCGCTGCCCGGGGTGCGGGCGGTCACGCGGGCGGGTGACCTGGTCGGCGCGGGCTTCGCGCACGGCGGGTCGGCGAGCGCGCCGAGTCTGCTCGAGGTGCAGGCGGCGGTGGACGAGGCGGCCGAGCGGTTGGTGGCGCTGACCGCGCGGTGTGCCGGGTTGACCGACGCGCTGGCCGGTGCGGTGGCGACCCGGCGCGAGGCGGCGGCCGAGGTGGAGCGGGTCACCGCGGAGCGGCGCGAGGCGGAGCGCCGGGCCGCCGCGGCCGGCAAGGAGTTGGGCCGGCTCGGCGGGCAGGCGCGGGCGGCGGCGGGGGAGGCCGAGCGGTTGGCGGGCGCGGTGGTCGAGGCCGAGGCGGCGCGCGCGCAGCAGGAGTCGGCGGTCGAGGAGTTGGCGGCGCGGCTCGAGGCGGCCGAGGAGTACCACGCGGCCGAGGGCGACGCGGAGCCGGACCACGCCGAGCGGGACCGGCTCGCGGGGGCCGCGAGCGCGGCCCGGCAGGGCGAGATGGAGGCGCGGCTTGCGCTGCGTACGCACGAGGAGCGGGTGCGGTCCCTGGCCGGCCGGGCCGACGCGCTGGATCGGGGCGCGCGGGCGGAGCGCGAGGCGCGGGCGACGGCGGCCCGGCGACGGGAGCGGATGGCGGTGGAGGCGAAGGTCGCCGGCGCCGTGCTGGCCGGCACCGAGGCGCTGCTGCGCTACGTCGAGGCGTCGTTGGCGCGGGCCGGGGACGAACGTGACGCGGCGGAGGCGGCCCGCACCGCGCGGGAGGCGGAGCTGGCCCGGGAGCGGGCCCGCTCGCGCGAGTTCGCCGGCGAGTTGGAGAAGTTGACCGACTCGGTGCACCGGGACGAGATGGTGCGTGCGGAGAAGCGGCTGCGGGTCGAGCAGTTGGAGACCAAGTCGCTGGAGGAGCACGGGATGGAGGCGGCCGGGCTGCTCGCCGAGTACGGCCCGGACCGGTTGGTGCCGCCGTCGCCGCCGGCCGAGGGCGAGGAGCGCGATCCGGATTCGGCCGAGGCGCGCCCGCGCCCCTACGTACGAGCCGAGCAGGAGAAGCGGCTGCGGGCGGCGGAGAAGGCGCACACCCAGCTGGGCAAGGTGAACCCGCTGGCGCTGGAGGAGTTCGCCGCGCTGGAGGAGCGACACAACTTCCTGACCGAGCAGTTGGAGGATCTGAAGAACACCCGGCGCGATCTGATGACCGTGGTCAAGGAGGTCGACGAGCGTGTCGAGCAGGTGTTCACGGCCGCCTTCCAGGACACCGCGCGGGAGTTCGTCGGGGTGTTCGCACGGTTGTTCCCGGGCGGTGAGGGGCGGCTGATCCTGACCGACCCCGACGACATGCTGACCACCGGCATCGAGGTGGAGGCCCGGCCGCCGGGCAAGAAGGTCAAGCGGCTGTCGCTGCTCTCCGGCGGCGAGCGCTCGCTCACCGCGGTGGCCCTCCTGGTGGCCATCTTCAAGGCCCGGCCCAGTCCGTTCTACGTGATGGACGAGGTCGAGGCGGCGCTGGACGACATGAATCTGCAGCGGCTGATCGGGATCTTGGCCGAGTTGCGGGAGAGTTCGCAGCTGATCGTGATCACCCACCAGAAGCGCACGATGGAGGTCGCGGACGCGCTGTACGGCGTCTCGATGCGCGGCGACGGGGTGACCACGGTGATCAGCCAGCGGCTGCGGCAGGAGGATCGGCGGGCGGCGCTCGAACACCCGGAGCCGATGAGTGGGGTGTCGGTCGGCGGCTGAGCGGCGAGGGCGGCCCCGGGCGTGGGACCCGGGACCGCTGTCGAAGTCGCCGACCGGCTACGCCGGTACGTTGCGCGGCATGACCTTGTCGTTGAACAGTTGCAGGCTGGCCCAGCCCGCGTCGATCGGCAGGCCGCCGACCAGCGGGTGCAGGATCAGCGCGTCGGTCAGGCCGCCCTGCTGCCCGATCTCCACACACTCGTCGGGGGTGAGGCAGCAGTAGATGCCCTCCTCGCGCAGCGCGGTCACCGTGTGGGCCGAGGACTCGACCACCGACGCGATGTCCGGGGTCTGCCAGCCGGCGTAGGTGGTGGCCTCGTGCAGGAAGTATTCGCCGTACTGGGCCCACGCCCGGTCGGGATCCTCGGTGCAGAAGATCATCCGGGTCTTGACCGGCGGCATCATCGCGAAGCCGCCCTCGAAGCCGGCTTCGGCGGCCAACTCGTAGTAGTACTGCTCCAGCTCCGGGATCGGCGCCGCGGCGTAGAACGGCAGCCGCAGTCGGACCGCGCGTCGCACGGACGCCTTCGCGGTGCCGCCGACCATGACCATCGGGTGCGGGTCGGTGAACGGCTTCGGGGTGACCCGGACGGTGCCGCCCCGATACTCGAACGGCTCGCCGGTCCACGCCTTGAGCAGCGTCTCCAGGACCTCGTCCTGGATCTTCCCGCGCCGCTTCCAGTCCTTGCCGAGTGCCGCGTACTCCTCGGGGCGGTAGCCCAGACCCGCGACCAGGGAGAGTCGACCGCCGCTGATGTTGTCCAGGACCGCGATGTCCTCGGCGAGCCGGATCGGGTCGTAGAGCGGCGCGAGCAGCGCGCAGACGATCACGCCGATCCGCTCGGTGGCGCCGAAGATGGCACCCGCGGTGCTCAGCGGGGAGGGGCTCCACGCGTTGTCCGCGCCGTGGTGTTCCTCCAGGCTGATCATGTCGAACCCGTTTTGGTCCGCGAAGGCCGCCATCTCGACGGTGGCCCGGTAGCGCGCGGACATCTCCTGCCGGTCGAGACCGGGGAGGACCTGGTTGAACCGCAGATTCGTGACAGCCATGGAGCGTGAACACCTTCCGGGTCGAGCCGAAACCGCCTCGGACACGTGTCGTCTGCCGGACGGTACTTGGCACCGGCAAGTTATATCTGACGTAGTGTCAGGATTCAACGGTCCTCGGGTGATCGGGCGGTTACCGCGCGAAGACCCGCCCTCGGGCGGCGCGGACCCGCCGGGGGCGGGCGGTCGCGGTTCGCCCCCGGGCGGTCTGGGAGACTGGAGCTCCTATGGAGACTGTGATCCTGATTGTCGTCATTGCCCTTGTCGTCCTCGGCGCCGCCGGCTGGTTCGTGGTCGGCTCGCGCCGCAAGGGCGTACCGCCGGCGCCGCCGCGCACGCCGGTCGAGCCGGGTGTCGGCGACGAGGCCGCCCCGACCGTCGAGGCGCCTCGGCGCACCGTCGACACGGTCGATCTGCCGGATACCTCGGTGGTCGTGCCGGCCGAGCCGGAACTCGTCCCGCTGGAGGTGCCGGAGCCGACGGCGGGCCGGTTGATCCGGCTGCGGGCCCGGTTGGCCCGCTCGCAGACCACCTTCGGCAAGGGCCTGCTCGCCCTGCTCGCGCGCGAGCACCTCGACGAGGACACCTGGGAGGAGATCGAGGACACGCTGCTGACCGCCGACGTGGGCGTGGCGTCCACGCAGGAGTTGGTCGACCGGCTGCGCACTCGGGTCAAGGTGCTGGGTACGCGGACGCCGGCCGAGCTGCGGGCGTTGCTGCACGAGGAGTTGCTCACGCTGGTCGGGCCGGACCTGGACCGTACGCTCAAGACGGCCAAGCACACCGGTGGCGAGGCCGGCGACCGGCCGGCGGTGGTACTCGTGGTCGGCGTGAACGGGACCGGGAAGACCACCACGACCGGCAAGCTGGCGCGGGTGCTGGTGGCGGACGGGCGCAGTGTGGTGCTGGGTGCGGCCGACACGTTCCGGGCCGCCGCGGCCGACCAGTTGCAGACGTGGGGCGAGCGGGTCGGCGCGCACACCGTGCGTGGGCCGGAGGCGGGTGACCCGGCCAGCGTCGCGTTCGACGCGGTCAAGGAGGGCATCGCCGAGGGTGTGGACACGGTGCTCGTGGACACGGCCGGGCGACTGCACACCAAGACCGGTCTGATGGACGAGCTGGGCAAGGTCAAGCGGGTCGTGGAGAAGCACGGTCCGGTGGACGAGGTGCTGCTCGTGCTGGACGCCACGACCGGGCAGAACGGGCTGGTCCAGGCCCGGGTGTTCGCCGAGGTGGTGGACATCACCGGCATCGTGCTCACGAAGCTGGACGGCACGGCCAAGGGCGGCATCGTGGTCTCGGTGCAGCGTGAACTCGGCGTGCCGGTCAAGCTGATCGGGCTCGGCGAGGGGCCGGACGACCTGGCGCCGTTCGAGCCGTCGGCGTTCGTCGATGCGCTCATTGGTGAATAGGCGTTTCGGGCGCGGGGCGCGGGGCGCGTAGCGGGTGACGGGCTTGGTCCTCAAGCGCGGCGCCGGACGGGCTGGATTGGTCCTCAAGCGCCGGACGGGCTGGGGTTGTCCTCAGGCGCCGGACGGGCTGGGGTTGTCCTCAAACGCCGGACGGGCTGGGGTTGTGCGCCGCGTGGTTTTCGGGCTTGTCCTCAAACGCCGGACGGGCTGGATTTTTCGTCGGCCGGTGTTTGGGGACTGGCGTGCGTCCGGACGTCGGGTGGGTTTTCGGGCTTGTCCTCAAACGCCGGACGGGCTGGATTTTTCGTCGGCCGGTGTTTGGGGACCGGCGTGCGTCCGGACGTCGGGTGGGTTTTCGGGCTTGTCCTCAAACGCCGGACGGGCTGGGGTGCCGGACGGGCTGGGGTGCCGGGTGGGTTGGGGTGCCGGGTGGGCTGAGGTGCTCGGCCGGCGGTTGAGGGCGGGCCTGCGTCAGGACGTTGGGCGGGCTTGCCGGCCTGTCCTCAAGCGGGTGCGTGGGCCGTTCGGCGGCTTGGGTTACGACGCCAGCCACAGGCCCCGGCCCGTTGGGGACGCGTCCCTGCGGTGGCAGGCGTAGGCCAGGGTGCCCAGGAGTAGGCGGGCTTCCGGGAGGGGTGGGGCGTTGCGGGCCGGGGGGCGGATCCATTCGACCGGGCCGAGGAGGCCCATGGGGGATGGTGGGGCGAAGACGTAGTCGCCGTCGCCGTGGCAGCGTAGGTCGAGTTCGGCGTCGTCCCAGCCCATCTGGTAGAGCAGGTGCGGGAGTTCGGCGGCGGCGCCGGGGGCGACCAGGAAGGCCACTCGCCCGGTCGGGGTGGCCAGGACCGGGCCCAGAGGGGTGCCCATGCGTTCCAGGCGGACCAGTGCCCGGGTGCCTGCCTGGCGGGGCACGCTGAGTGCGTCGAAGACCCGCCCGGTGGGGACCACCACGGTGCTGTCCGGCCACTGCGACCACAGGTAGCGCACCGCCGCCGGCGACGCGGTGGCCCGCTCCGACCAGCGCGGATCGGCCGGATGCATGCCCGGCGCGGCACAACCGGCCCGGCCGCACGAACAGTGGGTGCCACGTCCGTCGCGCACCAGGTGTGCGCCCTGGGCCACCGGCCAGCCGCGTTCCTCCGCGAACTCGGCCACCGCCTGCCACAGTGCGGCCCGCGTACGCCGGCGCGATCCGAGCATGATGTCCATGTCCTCCCCAACGGCACTCATTACTTTTGGTTACGCTATGACCGCAATAGGTAGTCTCGGCGGCTGCGATATCCGTCCGGTATTCGGTATGCAGTCAAACGTGACCTCCCCCGTAGCGCGTCCCGGGCGCGTGGGGTGGCGAAGCCTGGCGTTTGCGGCATCGACCGGTGTCCGCACACGAGTCGGAATACGTTCGGCCAACGGGCCTGCGCGTACGGTTCCTTCGGGGCCCGGCGCCTGACCGGCCGGACCGCTGAGGGCATGGGGGCGATGCGGTGGCGACGACGCGAGCGCGGGACGGCGGGTCCGCGGACGACGAGCACGAGCCGGACGGGGGGCGGCAGCCCAACGATCGGCTCTCGGCCTGGTTCGCGCGCAGCGGGTGGTCCAAGGGCGAACTGGCGCGTCAGGTGAACCGGCACGCGCGGGCGATGTCCGCCCCGCATGTCAGCACCGACACCTCGCGGGTGCGCCGCTGGCTGGACGGCGAGCAGCCGCGCGAGCCGATACCGCAGATCCTGGCCGAGCTGTTCACCCGGCGCTTCGGTCGGGTGGTCAGCATCGACGAACTGGGCCTGCGCGAGCCGGACGAGCCGCACGGCGACTTCGGCGTGGACCTGCCCTGGACGTTCGAGACGGTCGTGGAGATCCTCGGCGAGTACACCCGGGGCGATCTGCTGCTCGGTCGGCAGGAGTTCGTCGGTCCGGCGCTGCGCCTGGCCGCGGGCCGCGATCTGGTCGAGCCGCTGCAGCGCTGGTCGGCGCCCGCGCCCGGGGCGCCCGCGCCGCTGCCGATGCCGCTCGGACCGGGGCCGGGTGCCGGGATCGCGCGGGGACTTCGGCTGCCGGCCGGCGCGATCGAGCAACTGCGCGACTCGGTACGGCTGTTCCGGCGTTGGGACATGCAGGGTGGTGGAGGACTGCGGCGCAAGGCGGTGATCGGCCAACTCAACGGGCTCACCGACCTGTTGCGCGACGAGCAACCCGCCGCCGGGCGGGCCCGACTGCTCGGGCTGACCGCGGAACTCGCGCTGCTCGCCGGGTGGATGTCCTACGACACCGGTCTGCAACCGGGCGCGCAGAAGTACATGGTGCTCGCGCTGCACGCCGCGAAGGAGTGCGACGATGCGCCGCTCGGGGCCAATGTGCTGGGCGTGATGGCCCGGCAGATGATCCACTACGAGATGTCCGAGGACGCCCTGGAGCTGATCCACCTGGCCCAGTACGGCAGTCGGGACGCGGGCGGGCCGGCGCTGCAGGCGATGCTCTACGCGCTGGAGGGGCGGGCGTACGCGGCGCTCGGCAACGCGGATCGATGTCGGCGGGCGCTCGACCTGGCCGAGCAGGCGCTCGCGGACACCCGGCCGGAGACCGAGCCGGACTGGATCCGCTACTTCGACCGGGCCGAACTGCTCGCGGAAAGCGGCCACGCCTATCGCGATCTGGCGTATACCCGACCGGAGTTCACGGCGCCGGCCAAGGAGCGGCTGAGCGCGGCGGTACGGCTGTTGCTGGGCACCCGGGAGTACGTCCGCAGCCTCGCGCTCGCGCGGGTGGGGCTGGCCACGGTGTACCTGATCGAGCGCGATCCGCGGGGGGCCGCGGACCAGGCGGCGGCGGCCCTGGAGATCGCCTTCCGGGTGCGCTCGGAGCGGCTGATCGTGCGACTGCGGCGCACCGTGGCGGGGCTGACCGGCGCCTTCCCGGCGGACCAGGGTGTACGGGCGTTGGCCGCCCGGGTGGCGCGCGAGTTGCCGGAAGCGCCGTTCCCGACCGCGTGACGCGCGTCGGCCCCCTCCCGCGCGGGGCGGGAGGGGGCCGAACGGCGGGCGGTCGGGGCTACTTCACGGTGTGGCGCTACGGGGCTACTTCAAGCCGATGCGGTCCATGAAGAAGACGCCGGTGTTGTACTGCACCACGCCGGTGACCTTCTTGTTGTAGAGCACGCCGATCGAGGACTCCGCGTAGGTCCACACCGGCAGGTCGGTGACCATCGCCTTCTGCAGGTCGGAGTAGGCCTTCTTGCGCACGGCCGGGTCGGTCGAGGTACGGCCGGTGATCAGCGCCGCGTCCACCGCCGGGTTGTTCCAGCCGATGAAGTTGGTCGGGCTCTTGGAGAACCAGTTGTTGAAGCTCTGCGGTTCGGGGTCGACGATCCACTGTTGGAAGAGCATCGCCTGGAAGTCCCGGCGCAGTGCGTACTTCTCGATGTAGGCGCCGATCTCCAGCGTCTCCAGCTTCATCGAGACGTTCTTGTAGTCGGCGAGTTGGGTCTGCATCCACTCGGCGACCTTGAGCGAGGACGGGTTCTGCGGCAGCAGGTAGGTGAACTCGACCTTCTTGCCGTCGCGTTCGAGCTCGTCGAAGAGCTGCTTGGCCTTGGCCTTGTCGGGGGCCGCCTGGACGTTCGCCGGGTCGAAGAACGGCGACTTCTGGGCGAAGTAGCCCTTGGCGGGGACGTAGCCGTTGGACAGCGTCTTCGGGATCCCGGCCGGGTCCAGGGCCAGCGTGATCGCCTGCCGCGCTCGGGGGTCGTCGAACGGCGGCTTGGTCATGTTGAATTGGATCATCTGGCCGCCGTCGACCGTGCGCTGGACGATGCCGATCTCCTTCTGCGCCTGCGCGATGGTGGCGTTGTCGGAGCTGATGAACACGTCGGCGCCACCGCTGTTGACGGTGTTGTACTGCTGCTTGACGTCCGGCACGTTCTTGATGGTCAGCTTGTCCAGCTTGGGCAGACCCTTGTCCTTCTGCCAGTAGTTCTCGTTCTTGACGAACACCTGCTGGCTGCCGCGCGTCCAGCTCTCCAGCTTGAACGGGCCCGCGCCGACCGGCTTGTTGCGGTACTCGTCGGGGCCCTTGGCCAGCGACGCGGGCGAGGCGACGTAGGTCAGGTCGATCGCGATCGAGCGGTCCAGGTTGGCGTTCGGCATGCCCAACGGGGTGATCTCCAGGGTGTTCTCGTCGACCACCTTGGTGGTCAGCGCCGCGGCGGCCTGGCGGTGCTGGGACTGGGTCTCCGCCTTGGCGTGCATGTCCCAGTTGATCTTGACCGCGTCGGCGTTGAGCGGCGTGCCGTCGGAGAACTTGACCCCGGGACGCAGCTTGAGCGTCCACGTCTTGCCGTTGTCGGCGGTGGTCAGGCTCTCCCCGAGGTGCGCCTTGACCGAGTTGTCGCTCGCGTCGAGGTAGAACAGCGGGTCGTACAGCGCCGCGAGGCGCGGCTCGTCCGCGACCGCGACGAACGCGGACTTGAACGGGTCGAGCGAGGCCGAGTCCTGGACGGCCAACATGGTCAGGCTGCCGCCGGACTTGGCCTGGCCCTGGGCGGCGGGTTGTTTGCCGCCCGTGGAGCCGGAATCGTCCGAACCGCCACACGCGGTGGCCGTGATGCCAAGAGTCAGCATCATCGAGACCAGGGCCGTGCGACGTGCGGTCGTGCGTCGTGCAGACAACGTTCTTGCCACCTCCGCCGGGAACAACACAAGTGGTGCCGGGAGCCGTGCGTGTGGAGCGGGGACTGCCGAACTGCCGAATCGGTACTGCGTGCGGGACACCGTAGATCCACTCGGTGGAACTTGCACGCGATGCGAGCCGCTCGTTCACATCGTTACCGGGCGTCGTTGAATCGTGTCGGGTCGCCTGCGCTCCCCGGCCTTCGCGAGCCGCCCGGGAAACCCGTCCGCGAGTGCGAACGGGCCTCCCGGGCAACGATGGTGACAGGGCGTCGGATCGATCGACGAGGCGGGCCCGGAAGCGGAAGCGGGACCGGTTACTTCAGCCCGACCCGGTCCATCAGCATGCCGCCGTCCTGGACACCGACGACACCCGCGGCCCGCGAGCCGGAGATGATGTTGGTGACCGCCTCCTGGTAGGCGAGCATCGGCAGATCCTTGACCAGCACCTTCTGCAGGTCGGCGTAGGCCGCCTTGCGCGCGCTCTCGTCGGTGGTGGAGCGGCCCTTGAGCAGCGCCGCGTCCGCCTCCTGGCTCCGGTAGCCGGTGAAGTTCAACGGGGTCTGCGAGAACAGGCTGTTGAACAGGACCGGCTCCGGGTCGCTGGACCAGATCTGGTAGAGCGCCGCGGAGAAGTTCTTCTGTACCGTCAGCCGCAGGTAGTAGCTCGACACCTCGGCCTTGTCCAGTTTGACCTCGACGTTCTTGAACGCGTTGAGCGCGGTCATGGTGTATTCGGAGGTCGCGTTGGAGGTCGGGTTCTCCGGGACCAGATAGCCGAACTTCACCGGCTTGCCCTCGGCCGCGAGCTGATCGAAGAGCTGCTGCGCCTCGGCCTTGTTCGGGCTCGGTTGCACGGCGGTGGGGTCGGTGAAGTTCTTGCCGCTGTGGAAGATGCTCTTGGCCGGGGTCGCCGTGCCCGCGAACATCTTCTGGTTCAGGTCGGCCGGGTCGAGCGCCAGCGCCACCGCGCGTCGGGCGCGCGGGTCGTCGAACGGCGCCGTCGCGGTGTTGAACACGATCATCTGGCCGCCGTCGAGGGTGAACGGCGTGACGCCCAGGCCCGCTTCCTGGGCGGCCTTGGTCTTTTGCGCGTCGATCGTGAAGGTGATGTCGGCGCCGCCGGCCTTGATCGTGTCGACCTGCTGCTTGACGTCGTTGACCACCTTGATGGTCAGCGTGTCCAGATACGGCTTGTCCGCGCCCTGCCAGTAGTTCGGGTTCTTCTCGAACACCATCTGGCTGTCCCGGGTCCACGTCTTGAGCACGAACGGCCCGGCGCCGACCGGCCTTTCCCCCTTCGGGTCGATCCCGTACTGCTTGGGCGACTCGATGTAGGACAGTTCGGTGGCCACCGTGCGGTCGAAGTTGGCGTTGAGCATCGGCAGGGTGATCCTGAGGGTCAGCGGGTCGACCACCTCCAGACCCAGGCCGGACGCGGCCGGGCGGTGCTGGCTGAGCACCTCCGGCTTGGCGTGCATCTCCCAGTTGAACTTGACCGCCGCCGCGTCCAACGGGGTGCCGTCGCTGAACTTGACGTTCGGCTTGACCTCGAGCGTCCAGGTCTTGCCGCCGTCGTCGCTCTTCAGGCTCTTCCCGATCTGCGGGACCACCGTGTTCTGCGTGTTGTCCACGTAGAACAGCGCGTCGTAGACCGCGAGCATGCGGTTGAGGTCGGTGACCGCCGCGTAGGACGCGTTGAACGGTGTCATGCTGCGCGCGTCGGACACGGTCAGCAGGGTCAGATTGCCACCCTTCTTCCCGCCCGCCGACGCGCTCGGGTCGGCCTTGCCGCCGGCGGCACCGTCGCCGCCGCCGCACGCGGCGAGGGTCAGGGCCAGGACGGACGCGCCGGCGAGGGCCGCCGCGCGCTTTCTCGCGTTGTCGCCGTGGTGCTTGCTCATGTGACTCCTCCGTTGTCACAAGGCACACCGGCCCCCGTTCGGACCGGGTGTGGTGGTGCGGTGGTGCACGACCGGTCGGCCGCCGCGGCGCCCGGGAACGCGGCGCCGCGGCGGCCGACCGGCCGAGTCTGTGGGGTCAGCCGCTCATCGGCGCCGCCCGATGGCGTCGAAGTGGATCAGGCCGTCGTTGTAGAGCTGGATCCCGACCAGATCGGACCGGTGCACCGCGCCGATCACCGCCTGCGAGTAGACCCAGAACGGCAGATCGCGATTGACCTGGTTCTGCAGCCGGGTGTAGGCGTCGCGCCGCGCGGCGGGGTCGGTGGAGCGCCGGCCGTCCTCCAGGGCGGCGTCCACGACGTCGTTGGCGTAGCCGGTGATATTGCTCAACCCGGCCTTGCCGTACAGGAACTGATAGATCGTCGGCTCCACGTCGTCGGCCCACAGCTGACACACCGTGGCGTCGAAGTCGTTGCCCGCGAGCCGGGTCACCAGCGAGGCCATGTCGGTGACCTCGACGATCACCGTGACGCCCGGATAGCCCTCCAGGGTCTGCCGGATGTACTCGGCGGTGGCCCGCATCTTGGCGCTGTCCGGTACCAGATAGCGGAACACGAACGGCTTGCTGCCGTTGGCGGTGACCTGGGCGAACAGCGCGCGGGCCGCGTCCGGCCGGTTCTCCGGCGCGGCCAGGTTGACGTTGGCGAGCGGGGAGCCGGCATCGAAGATGCCCCGGGCGGGGTCGCCGCGACCGGCGTAGAAGCGCCGATTGATCTCCGTACTGCTCAACGCCAGGGTCACCGCGCGGCGGGCGTTCGGGTCCGCGAACGGCCCCTTGCGCACATTGAACGCGACCATCGTGCCGCCGTTGAGCCGGGAGTCCTCGGCGGCCAGCCCGTCCGCGCGCGCCTGGGCCAGGGTCTGCGGATCCGTGGTCAGGGTCAGGTCGGCGTGCTTGGCCCGGATCGTCTTGTCGGCGTTCTCCACGTCCTTGTCGACCCGGAAGACCACCTCGTCGAGGTAGGGCCGATTGTGTTGCCAGTATTGGGGGTTGCGCTCCAGGCGCAGCTCCTTGCCCGGCTCCCAGCTCTTGACCTTGAACGGGCCCGCGCCCACCGGGGCGTGCTTGAGCTCGAACCGGCCCTCCGGCGTGGCGGCCAACCGCCGGGGCGCGACGAAGGACAGGTTTCGCGCGATGGTGTGGTCGAAGTTGGCGTTGGAGGAGGGGAGTTCGATGCGCAGTTGCAGCGCGGAGACCTCGGTCAGCTGCACGCCCCGCAGCGGGCCGCCGACCAGGGAGCGTACCGAGGGGTCGCGGTGCGCCTCCCAGTTGGCCTTGACCGTGCCCGCGTCGAGCGAACTGCCGTCGCTGAAGCGCAGGTTCGCCCGCAGGGTCAGCGTCCAGATCCGGGCGCTCTGATCGGACACCAGCGATTCGGCCAACTTGGGCCGCACCCCGCCGGTGTTCGGATCGGTCCACACGAGCACGTCGTAGATCGCGGCCAGCCGGTTGGAGTCGCCGACGCTGGAGTAGGACGCGGTGAACGGATCCAGGCCGCGCTCCTCCCCGGGCATCAGGATGGTCACCGAACCGCCGCGCGCGGGCTCGCCGGAGGAGCCCTTGGCGTCGGACGAGTCCGCCCCGCAGCCGGCCGTGGCCAGCACGCCGGCCGCCGCGAGCGCGAGGGCGAGCGAGAGCCGGCGGCGAACGCGGGGACGTCTCGGTGGTGAGGGTGTCGTCGGGTGGGGTGCCACTGCCGGCCTACCTACCTATCACTGTGGGGTTCGAACGTGCCTCGTGCGTCGGTGCAGTCGTGCAGTCGTTCCAAAAGTGCGGTAGCGCTGTGCTGCGAGCGGCGTACGCGGATCACGCGAGGGAGCCCGACCCGTCCCGCGCGTCGGGGTCGCGGGAGGGGTCGGGCGGGCGCCGGGGCGTCCCGCCCGGGATCACGGTTTCCGGGCGGGACGAGGTCGATCGACTAGCCGGTGGTACCGATTCGGTCCCACAGGACGACGCCGTCGTTGATCAGCTGGACGCCGGTGATCCTGGGGCTGTGGATCGCGGCGGCGACCGCTTCCTGGTAGACCCAGAACGGCATGTCCTTGTTCACCTGTAGCTGTACTCGCGTGTACGCGTCGCGGCGCTGGGCGGGGTCGGTCGTCCGGCGGGCGTCCTCGAGCGCGGTGTCGACGAGCGCGTTCTCGTAACTGCTGTTGTTCGTCATGCTCTTGCTGTGCAGGAGATCGTAGATGCCCGGCTCCGGGTCGTCGATCCACTGCTGGCCGAGGGCCGCCTGCCACTCGGTGCTGCCACCGCCTCGGACGGTCTTGACGTAGGTCGCGATGTCGACGATCTTGACGTCCATCTCGACCCCGGCATACGTGCCGAGCACCTGCTTCATGTACTCCGCGACCCGGATCGAGGCGGGGGCCTGCGGAACCCAGTAGGTGAACTTGATCGGCTTGGTGCCGCCGGCCGTGACGTCGTCGAAGAGCTGCTTGGCCCGCTCCTTGTCGTTCTCCGAGGCGGCGAGCTGGATGTTCGCCACGGGGGAGGACGCGGCGAAGATGCCCTTGGCCGGGGTGCCCTTGCCGCCGAAGAACTTCTGGTTGAGCTCCGCCCCGCTGAACGCGAAGACGAACGCCCGCCGGGCGCGCAGGTCCTTGAACGGCGCCACGTTCATGTTGAACACGACCATCTGGCCGCCGTTGAGGCTGATCCGCTGGACGCCCAGCTTCTTGTCCTCGGCCTGCGCCGTGGCCAGCGGGTCCACCGCCACGGTCAGGTCGGTCTTGCCCTGGTCCACCGCGGTGATCGAGTGGTTGACGTCGGTGTCGACCGTGATGGTCAGGTTGTCCAGGTGCGGCAGGCCCTTCTCGCGCTGCCAGTAGTCGGGGTTGCGGGTGTAGGTCTGCTTGGCCCCGCGCTCCCACGACACCAGCTTGTACGGGCCCGCGCCGACCGGCTTGTCGCCGATTCCGGTGGGGGAGGCGCGCAGCGCGGTGGGCGAGGCGATGAAGGTGAGGGTGCGGGTGACCAGGTGGTCGAAGTTCGCGTTCTCGGCGACCAGTTTGATGTCCAGGGTGAGCGGGCTGCTCACGGTGAGCGAGGCGATGTTGCTCGCCGCGCCGCGCTGGAAGGAGCCGACCTTGGGGTCCTTGTGCCGCTCCCAGTTGAAGCGCACCGCCTCGGCGTCCAGCAGTGTGCCGTCGCTGAACTTCACGTTGGGGCGGATCTTGAGTTGCCACGTGTCGGCCCTGGGGCCGTTGATCGCCAGCGACTCGGCGATCTGCGGGCGCACGCTGCCGGTGGTGGGGTCCGCCCACACCAGCGAGTCGTAGAGCGCCGACATCCGGCTGCCGTCGGCGACGTTGACATACGAGGTGGCGAACGGGTCCAGGCTGGTCGAGTCGCCTGGCAGGCTCATCGTGAGCGAGCCGCCCTGCTTGGGCGTGCCCGCGGCCGACGGCTTGGTCTTGTCGTCGCTGCCACAACCGGCGAGGGCGGTGACCAGGGTGCCGGCGGCGATCAGCGCCGCCATTCGCCGCCGGGGACGGGTACGGCGCGGGGATCGAAGGGACAACAGGGAAGTACGAGTCACTGCAGGGCCAACCTTCACCTGACGGACCGTCCGGGCGTCTGTGGCCGGGCGGCGGACGTGCATGGTGCCGGGTACGTCGGCCGACTCGGGGGAGAGGGCGACGGCGCCCCGGGTGGAGCATGGTGGTGCGTCCGTACGGTTGTGCGGTCGTGCGGTGGAGCGTGGTACTCGACTGTCTGCGATCCGTACACGAGACACGTGAAGGCCGGGAATCACGAAGTGACTCCCGGCCTCCACGAACCTACTGGTAAGGGTGCCGTCCCTTTCTACTGCCTTCCGGCCTGATGGTCCATCAAGATCCGGTCACCGTTGTACTTCTGATGACCAGTCAGCCCTTTTTGCCGATCCGGTCGAAGAGGAAGATGCCGTCGTTGGACAGCTGGACGCCGGTCACGCCCGAGTGGAACACCCCGGCCACCACCGCCTCCTGGTAGACCCACAGCGGCATGTCCTTGTCCAACTGGAGTTGCAGTTGGGTGTACGCGGCGCGGCGCCGGGCCGGGTCGGTGGTGTTGCGCGCGTCGTCGAGCGCCCGGTCCACCGTGTCGTCGCCGTAGAAGCAGCAGTTGCTCGGGCTGCCCCGGTGCAGGTACTGGTAGACCACCGGCTCGGGATCGTCCGCGAGCAGCTGGCTGACCTTGACGTCGAAGGACTCGGGGAGGTTGGAGCGCTTGACGAACTCGGACAGGTCGGCGGTCTCCACGTCCAGCCCGACCCCGGGATAGCGCTCCAGCGTCTCCTTCAGATAGCGACCCAGTTCGTCGATCGCGGTGCTCTTGGGCGCGAAGAACTTGATCCGGATCGGCTTGGCGCCCTTGTCGGTCACCTTGTCGAACAACTCCGCGGCCTGCTGCGGCTTGTTCTCCGGCGCGGACAGCTGCGGGTTGGCCACCGGGGAGGACTGGTTGAAGATGCCGCGCGCGGGGGTGCCCGCGCCGCCGAACACGCGCCGGTTGATCTCCTCGCTGCTCAGCGCCAGGACGATCGCGCGTCGTACGTCGGGGTTGGCGGTGGGACCACCGGAGGTGTCGAAGCTGAGCAACTGGCCGCCGGACAGCGCCAGCGACTCGATGCCGACGCCGGCCTCGCGTGCCGCCTTGAGGCTGAACGCGTCGCTGACGTTGGCCACATCGGCCTTGCCCCGCTTGACCTTGTCGACGGCCGCACTGCCGCCGGCCTCGTAGCGGAAGGTGATCGAGTCCACGTAGGGCTTGGCCGGGCCCTGCCAGTAGGTCGGGTTCTTCACCAGGGTCAGGTGGTCGCCCTTGACCCAGCCGCCCTGGGACAACATGAACGGGCCCGCACCGACCGGGTGTTCGGCCAACTTGTCGACGCCCTCGGCAATCGCCTTGGGCGAGGCGATGAAGGACAGACTGCGCGCGACCAGGCGGTCGAAGTTGCCGTTCGGCTTGTCCAGGGTGATCCGCAGCTCCAGCGCGTCGGCGCCGATCTGGCTCTTCATCCCCACCGTCGCGTCCCGCTGTCGGGACTTGGTGCTGGGGAGCGCGTGCGTGTCCCAGTTGATCTTGACCGCGGCGGCGTCGAACACCGTGCCGTCGGTGAACTTGAGGTTGGGCCGCAGCCGCAGGCTCCACACCTTGTTGCCGCCGCCCTCGACGGGCTCCAGGCTCTGCGCGAGCTGCGGCTGTACGGAGCCGGTGACCGGGTTGGTCCACACGAGGCTGTCGTAGAGCGCGGACAGCCGGTTGCCGTCCGCCTGCGCCGCGTAGGAGGGCAGGAACGGGTCGAGGCTGCGGGCCTCGGAGGTGGCCAGGATGTCCAGCGAGCCGCCGGCCCTGGGGGTGCCCACCGCGCTGGGCGGCTCACCGGAATCGGAGCCACAGCCGGCCGCGGCCAGCAGGCCGATCGCCGCGAACACGGCGGCGGTGCGGTGGCGGGCCCGAAGGGCGAAAGGTCGTGCGTGTGCCACAGAAAACGTCCTCAAGCGTGGAGCAGGCCGGCCGAAGGCCGGCTGCCGCGCGGTCAGCGCGGTCAGCGCCGTGAGGCTATAGCTCGACACGTGTCGCATCGACGACGGGATGCCCGATTCGGCCCCTCGGCGGCCGGGTCGGACTCGTCCGTGTACGCACAGCGACGCGGCCCGGCCGGGGTGGGACCGGGGGCCGGGCCGCGAGGGGTGACGGTGCGTCAGTTCGGCTGCGGGGCTGCGGCTTCGGTCCCGGCCTCGGTCCCGGCCTCGGTCCCGGGTTCGGGCGTGGCTTCGGCTTTGGCCTCGGCTTCGACGTCCGCCGCAGGCTCGGGAGTCGGCTCGGCCGCGACCGCCGGTGTCGGGTCGGTCGGTGCCCCGGCCCCGGCCGCCGCCGCGTCGAACACCGCCGCCGCGCCGATCAGCGGGAAGTGGCACGCGACCCGATGTCCCGGCGCGATCTCGCGCAGCGTCGGCACGTGCGCCGCGCACTCCGCGCGGGCGATCGGGCATCGGGTGCGGAACCGGCAGCCGCTCGGCGGGTTCATCGGCGACGGGATCTCGCCCGCAAGCGCCGGACCTGCGGGCACCGCCGCCGGATCCGGCGCGGGCACCGCGTCGAGCAGGGCCCGGGTGTACGGGTGCGCGGGCGAGTCGTAGATCGCCGCGGTGTCCCCGGTCTCGGCGATGGTGCCCAGGTACATCACCGCGACGTCGTCGCTGATGTTGCGCACCACCGCGAGGTCGTGCGCGACGAAGATCATCGACACGCCGGTCCGGCGCTTCATCTCGTCGAGCAGATCGAGCACCTGCGCCTGGACCGACACGTCGAGCGAGGCCACCGGCTCGTCGCAGATCAGCAGGTCGGGGTCGACCACCATGGCCCGGGCGATGGCGATCCGCTGACACTGCCCGCCGGAGAACTGGTGCGGCCGGCGATCGGCGACCAACTCCGGGTCCAGGCCCACCTGGCGCAGTACCGCCTCCACCCGCGGGCGGATCTGCTCGGCCGGCATCCCGGAGATGACCAGGCCCTCGGCGACGATGTCGAAGATCTTCCGGCGCGGGTTCAGCGCCGAGACGGGGTCCTGGAACACCATCTGGATGCGCCGCCGCATGGTGCGCAGACCGGCCTTGGGCAGCGTGGTCAACTCCTGCCCGTCGAACCGGACCGAGCCCTCCGACGGCTTGGTCAGCTGCAGAATCGCCCGAGCGAGCGTGGACTTGCCGCAGCCGGACTCACCGACCAGGCCAAGGGTGCGTCCGCGCCCGAGTTCGAAGCTGACCCCCGCGACGGCGTTCATCATCCCGCCGGGCACCCGGAAGCGCTGGACCAGGTCGGTGACCGTGAGCAGCGGATCGGTGCCGGTCGCGGCCGCGGTCGGTTCGGCCACGGCGACCGGCCCCGGCGTGTTGTCGTCGGCCGTCATGCGGGGGTCTCCTTCATCAGGGACGGCTGCTCGGCCGCGTCCGCCGCGGGCGTCTGCGTACCGACCGGGTGGTGGCACGCGAACCGGTGGGTGCCGAGCCGATCGCCCAACTCCGGTCGCCGGGTGCGGCACAGCTCGTCGGCCGCCGTACAGCGCGCGGCGAACGCGCAGCCGGAACCGAGCGTGATCAGGTCCGGCGGAGCCCCCGGGATCGCGCGCGGGCGTTCGTCGCGGGGCACGTCCAGGCGCGGTACGGCACCGAGCAGGGCCTCCGTGTAGCGGTGTCGGCGGTGCGCGAACAGGTCGGTGGTGGAGGCGTGTTCGACCATCCGACCGGCGTACATCACGGCGATCTGGTCGGTCCGCCCGGCCACCACGCCCAGGTCGTGGCTGACCAGGATCATCCCCATGCCGCGTTCGGCCTGGATCTCCTGGAGCAGGTCGAGGATCTGCCGCTGCACGGTGACATCCAGCGCCGTGGTCGCCTCGTCCGCGATCAGCACGTCGGGGTCGCAGGCGAGTGCCATCGCGATGGTCACCCGCTGGCGCATGCCGCCGGAGAGCTGGTGCGGGTATTGCCGGGCGCGCTTGACCGGTTCGGGGATGCCGACCTGGGTGAGCAGCGCGATCGCCCGCTCGTCGGCCTCCTTCCGGCCCAGGCCCAGATGCAGCCGCATCGACTCGGTCAGTTGCCGGTCGATCCGCAACACCGGGTTGAGCGAGGTCATCGGGTCCTGGAAGACCATCGCGATCCGGTTGCCCCAGATCTGCCGGGCCTCCTTGCGCGGCACACCGACCAGTTCGCGGCCGTCCAGGCGCACGCTGCCGTGGATGTTGGCGATCGAGGGGCAGATGCCCATCAGCGAACGGACCAGCATCGACTTGCCCGAGCCGGACTCGCCGACCAGGCCGAGCGTCTCGCCGCGTTCGATGCTGAAGGACACCCCGTCCACCGCCTTGAGCAGCCCGCGCGGGGTGTCCAGGTGCACCCGCAGGTCGCCGGCCCGCAGCAGCGGCTCGGCCGGCGTGGGCGAGCCGGTCGTCTTCGGCTCCGCCATGGTCACCACGCCACCTTCGTGCCGCGCGGCTGTCGGATCCCGTCCATGAGGAGGTGTCCCGTCTGTGTGAGGGGGTCGAAGAGCGGTACCGGCGGCGGCCCTCCGGGCGGAGGCCCGCCGCCGATCCCGCGGCTACAGCTTGGTGTCGCGGACGTCGAACTTCGCGCGCAGCCGGTCGCCGATGACGTTGAGCGAGAAGACGGTCAGGAACAACACGCCGCACGGGACGAACACCTGCGAGGGATACAGCGACAGGTCGTCCTTGGCGGAGTTGATCATCCCGCCCCAACTGGGCATCGGCGGCGGGATGCTCAGGCCCAGGAAGGACAACGAACCCTCGGCGACGATCAGCACCGCCATCACGATCACCGAGTAGGACATCACCGCGGGGAACGTGTTGGGGAGCAGCTCCTTGAAGATGATCCGCCCCGGGCCCGCGCCCATCGCCTTGGCCACCGTGACGTATTCGCGGTTGGACTGGGCGATCGCGCTCGCCTTGGTCAGCCGGGTGAAGCCGGGAATGGTGAGCACCGCGAGCCCTGCGGTGATGCTGGTCTGCGACGGCTCGTAGACCGAGGACAGCGCGAGCAGCAGGATCAGCGGCGGGAAGGCGAGCAGGGCGTCCGAGAACAGGTCGATGACCAGCTCGGCGACGCCGCGGAAGTAGGCGGCGACCAGGCCGAGCAGCCCGCCGACGAGCACCCCGACCACGACCGACACCAGCGCGACGATCATCGACACACGCGCCCCGAAGGCCAGCCGGGTCAGGTGGCTGCGGCCGAGGCCGTCGGTGCCGAGGAACTCGGGCCAGGCGGAGAACGGCGACTGCTTCGCCTCGCCGAACGCCTTGCCGTACTCGTGCGGGAACACGCCGGGGGCGACCAGGCTCAGCAGCGCGCCGAGCAGCACCAGGCCCATCCACACGATCGCGAACCACAGCAGGAAGCCGCGCCGCTTGCGGGTCTTGGCCGCGGCGACCGGCGCGGCCTCCTCGGCGGTGTCCGGGGCGGGCGCGGCGGCGGTCTCGAGTGCGCTCATCGGGCCCTCACTCTCGGGTCGATGAGGGAGTAGCCGATGTCCACGAGCGTGTTGAGCAGTACGTAGACGATCGCGATGACCACGACCGTGCCCTGCACCACCGGGATGTCCTTGCCGCTGATCGCCTGGTACATGCCCTGCCCCAGGCCGGGGATGGCGAAGTAGGACTCGACGATGACCGTGCCGCCGATCAACCGGCCCAGGGTCAGCCCGGAGACGGTCAGCAGCGAGAAGGACGAGGGCCGCAGTGCGTGTCGGAAGAGCACGTATTGCGTGGACAGGCCCTTGGACCGCGCGGTCAGGATGAAGTCCTCCTGCAGCGTGGCGAGCATGTCGCTGCGCAACAGGCGCTGGAACTGCGGGATCTCGGCCAGGGCCAGGGCGAGTGCGGGCAGGAACGCGAATTCGATGTTCTTGCCGAAGTCGACCGAGATGTACTCCCAGCCGGTCGGCTTGAACGCGAGCATCGTCTCCGGGTTCGCGAAGAAGTAGACGAGGATGAACACGCTGACGAAGGTGGGGATGGACAGCAGCGCCGAGGAGAAGCCCCCGACCACGCGGTCCACCCGGCCGCCCGCCTTGGCGGCCGTCCACACGCCCAGCGGCACGGCCACCACCAGGGCCATGAGCAGCGCGAAGACGGCCAGTTCCAGGGTCACCGGAAAGCGCTCGCCGATGCCGTCCATGACGGGCGTACGGGTCTTCAGGGACTCCCCGAGGTCGCCGGTGAGCGCGTGGCCCACCCAGGTCACGTATCGGACGGGCAGTGACTTGTCGTACCCGAACTCGTGCTCCAGGTCCTTGAGGTCCTGCGGCGTGGAGCCGGGGCCGAGCATCTGGGCGACCGGTGAGCCGTCCACCAGGTCGGGCAGGGCCGTGGTCGCGAACGTGACCAGGAACAGCACCGGAATCAGGGCCAGCAACTTGCGACCGAGCAGGCGCAACACGACGGTGTCACCCCCTCTCGCTGGTCTGGTCGGTTGACGAGGTCTGTTGAACATTCCGTGCGGTGCAGCGGTGGCGCGGCCGCGCGATACGGGCGAACCCGAATCGGGCCGGATCACCGGTGGTGACACGTGCCTTGACGGGTCGTCAGTTAAGCGCGGTGATTAATTACGGCAGTGGGCGCGATCATTGTCAATGGATTCGCGGCAACCGTTAGCGGGTCGAAAACGTCCCGGTGAAACCGGAGCGTCGTGCTCCGGCGGCACGTGTCGACCTGCGGGAACAAGGTGTACGGGACCGTGAACTGACGGTGCGTCAGATGTCGTCGACGGGCTGTGTGCGAGTCGCCCGCCGCTCACCCGCGGGACACCCGGACCCGCGCCTCGCGCGCGATCCCCTGTGCCGCCGGCGCGCCGTCGAGGTGCCCTCGAGGGGCCGCCGCGACCGGCGCGATCCGGCCGGCCGCGGCGGTGAGCGGACGTTCATCCCCCGGAAACACATGTGCGACAAGCGTCATGTCGGCGAAACACGTCGCGCCACGCGGTGAAACCTCGCGCCCCGAAGCTCCTTCCCATGAGCTCCCGGAGGTCGGCCGGGGCCACGGAGAAGAGAGGCAGAGTATGGACACGGGTAACACCGCATTCGTACTCCTGAGCGCCGCACTGGTGATGCTCATGACGCCCGGGCTGGCGTTCTTCTACGGCGGCATGGTCCGCGTGAAGAGCGTCCTGAACATGCTGATGATGAGCTTCATCTGCCTGGCGGTCGTGACGGTGCTGTGGGTGCTCTACGGGTTTTCCATGACGTTCAGCACGGACGCTTTCGGCGGTCTGGTGGGGGACCTGCACTGGTACGGCATGCGCAACATCGGCGTCGCGCAACTGTGGGACGGCTACACCATCCCGGTCACCGTGTTCGCGGCCTTCCAGCTGATGTTCGCGATCATCACCCCCGCGCTGATCAGCGGCGCGATCGCGGACCGCACCAGGTTCACCGCGTGGGCCGTGTTCGTGGCCTTTTGGGTAACCCTGGTCTACTTCCCGATCGCGCACTGGGTCTGGGCCTCGGACGGGTGGTTGTTCAAGAAGGGCGTGATCGACTTCGCGGGCGGTACCGCGGTGCACATCAACGCCGGTGTCGCCGCCCTCGCCCTGGTCCTGGTGATCGGCAAACGGGTCGGCTTCAAACGTGATCCGATGCGCCCGCACAACCTGCCGCTGGTGATGATCGGTGCCGGTCTGCTGTGGTTCGGCTGGTTCGGCTTCAACGCCGGCTCCTGGCTGGCCGCGGACGGCGTCACCGGCCGGGCGCTGATCAACACCCAGATCGCCACCGCCGCCGCGATGCTCGGTTGGTTGTTCCTGGAGAAGATCCGCGACGGGCACCTGACCACGCTCGGCGCCGCCTCCGGCGCGGTGGCCGGCCTGGTCGCGATCACCCCCGCGTGCGGCGCGCTCAGCCCGCTCGGCTCGATCGCGCTCGGCCTGGTCGCGGGCGCGGTGTGCGCGTGGGCGGTGGGGCTGAAGTACCGGCTGGGCTACGACGATTCGCTCGACGTGGTCGGCGTGCACCTGGTCGGCGGCATCATCGGCTCGCTGGCCCCCGGGTTGCTGGCCACCGGGCACGTCCAGAGCGACGCCCGGGGCCTGTTCTACGGTGGGGGCCTCGACCAGCTGGGCAAGCAGCTGATCGGGGTCGGTGCCGTGCTTGCCTACTCCTTCGTCGTCACGTATCTCCTGGGCACGGTGATCCACAAGACCATCGGCTTCCGGGTGTCCGAGGACGACGAGGTGGCCGGCATCGACCAGGTCGAGCACGCCGAGACCGGGTACGACTTCGCCGGCCTCGGCGGTTCCACCCGACCCTCGGCGGGCATCGGCACCTCTACGGGCGCGGGCGCCGCGGTGCCCGCCGACACGAAGGTGGATGCGTGAAGCTCATCACGGCGGTGATCAAGCCGCACCGGCTCGACGACGTCAAGAACGCCCTCCAGGCGTTCGGCGTGCACGGCCTGACCGTGACCGAGGCGAGCGGCTACGGCCGACAGCGCGGCCACACCGAGGTCTACCGGGGCGCCGAGTACCAGGTCGACCTCGTGCCCAAGGTCCGGATCGAGGTGCTCGCGGACGACGAGGACGCCGACGAACTGCTCGAGGTGCTGGTCAAGGCCGCCCGGACCGGCAAGATCGGCGACGGCAAGGCGTGGATCGTCCCCGTCGACAGCGTGGTCCGGGTGCGCACCGGCGAGCGCGGCCCGGAAGCCCTGTAGCACCCCGATGGCCGGTCCCGCCCCGAAGCGAGTCCTCGGGGACGGGTCCGGCCGTCGGCCGTTTCGAGAGCCAGGCCGTCCGCCGCATGTGAACCAGGGAGTGGTCTCCGATGGAACCGACCGCCGGCTCGCGGTACACCCGGGCCAGGGACGACCTGCTGGCCGACCCCGCCGGGCCCACCGGAGCGGCCCGCCGACAGGCGCTCGGCGCGCTCTCCGACCGCTGGCTGACCGAGCTGTTCACCGCCGCGGGCGCGCCGAAGCGAGGCGTGTCCCTGGTCGCGGTCGGCGGCTACGGCCGGCGCGAACTGTCCCCGGGCAGCGACCTGGACGTGGTGCTCCTGCACGCGGGCCACGGCGGGATCGCCGAACTCGCCGACGCGATCTGGTATCCGGTCTGGGACACCGGCATCCGACTCGACCACGCGGTGCGCACCCCCGAGGAGGCCCGCCGGGCCGCGGCCGACGACCTGCGGGTGCAGACCGGCCTGCTCGACATCCGGCACATCGCGGGCGACCCCGAACTGACCGCCGCGCTGCGCACGTCGACGTTCGGCGCGTGGCGGGCCGGCGCGGCCGGGCGGCTGCCCGAACTGCTCGCCTCCTGCCGCGAACGCGCCGAACGGCACGGCGAGGTGGCGTTCCTGCTCGAACCCGACCTCAAGGAGGCCCGCGGCGGCCTGCGCGACGCCGGCGTGTTGCGGGCGATCTCCGCGTCCTGGATCGCCGACGCGCCGCACCAGGAGGTGGCCGCCGCGCGCGCCACGCTGCTCGACGTGCGCGACGCGCTGCACCTGGTCACCGGGCGCGGCGCGGACCGGCTGCTGCTCCAGGAACAGGACGCGGTGGCCCGCCGGCTCGGCCTGCTGGACGCGGACACGCTGCTGCGCCGGGTCTCGGAGGCGGCCCGCGCGCTGGCCTACGCCGCCGATGTGACCTGGCGCGAGGTCTCCCGGGTGCTCGCGGCGCGCGAGGCGGGCGCGGGGGTACGCCGGCTGCGCCGGGCCCGGGCCGGGGTCTCGGCCCGTACCCCGCTGGCCGAGGGCGTGGTCGAGTACGCCGGAGAGGTGGTGCTCGCCCAGGCCGCGCAACCGGCCCGGGACCCGGTACTGCTCCTGCGCGCCGCGGCCGCCGCCGCGCAGGCCGGTCTGCCGCTGTCCCGGCACACCGTGGACCGGCTCGCGATCGAGTGCCCGCCGCCCGCCGACCCGTGGCCGGCCGCCGCGCGCGAGGCGTTCGTCTCGCTGCTCGGCGCGGGCCGCGACGTGTTGCCGGTGTGGGAGGCGCTGGAGGCCCGGCGGCTGATCACCCGGTTGTTGCCCGACTGGGAGCGGGTGCGCTGTCGGCCGCAGCGCAACGCGGTGCACCGCTTCACCGTGGACCGGCATCTGATCGAGACCGCGGTCGAGGCCGCCGCGCGCACCCGCCGGGTGTCCCGCCCCGACCTGCTCCTGGTGGCCGCGCTGCTGCACGACATCGGCAAGGGCTGGCCCGGCGACCACAGCGTCAGCGGCGAGGTGATCGCGCGCGAGGCCGCCGCGCGGATGGGCTTCGCCAAGGACGACGTGGACGTACTGGGCACGCTGGTTCGCCATCACCTGCTCCTGGTGGACACGGCGACTCGGCGTGACCTGGACGATCCGACCACCGTGGCGACGTTCGCCGAGGCGGTGGGCAGTGTGGAAACCCTCGAACTGCTCCACGCGCTCACCGAGGCCGACGCCGCCGCCACCGGACCCGCCGCGTGGAGCGCCTGGCGGGACGCCCTGGTCCGGGACCTCGTCGCCCGGACCAGGGCGGTGTTCGCGGGGCGGCCGATGCCGGTGCCGACGGAGCGCATCGTCACCGCCGACGTGTCCGGCGAACTGCCGGTGGTCCGGCTCGAACCGCTGCCGTTCGGCGCCGAGGTGACCATCGCCGCCGCCGACCGGGTGGGCCTGCTGGCGCTGGCGGCCGGGGTGTTGGCGCTGCATCGGCTCACCGTGCGCTCGGCCACGCTCGACGTGGTGGACGAACTGGGCATCACGGTATGGACGGTGGAGACCGAATTCGGCCGGCTGCCCGATCCGGCCGCGCTGCGCGAGGACGTGCGCAAGGCGCTGGCCGGCGGCCTGGACGTGGCGGCGCGGCTGGCCAAGCGGGAGGCGGCCTACCCGCCGCGTCGCGGTACCCGACGCGCGCCCGCCCGGGTCGAGGTGATCCCGGACGCCTCGGCGAGCGCCACCGTCCTGGAGGTGCGCGCGCACGACAGCCCGGGCCTGCTGCACCGGATCGGCCGGGCCCTCGCCGACGCCCGAGTGAGCGTTCGCCAGGCCCGAGTGGGCACACACGGCGCCGAAGCGGTCGACGCCTTCTACGTGGTCACCCCGACCGGCACCCCCCTATCCGCGGCCGAGGCCAGAACCCTGGCCAAAACCCTGGAAAAGGCCCTGTCCCCGTAACCGACACGGACACCCGTGCGCCCGGGCCGGCCACCACACCCACACCGGGTGACCGCCCCGACACCCACTCCGTGCCCGGCCGCACCGGTGCGGGACCGACCCCGACGCCCTCGCCGGCATCGGCCACGGCCCCCGCCCGGGACCGCCCACACGACCCGCTACACCGGAACCGCCCACGCCCGCAGCGCGATTGCCTACCGCACCCGCACCCGTCCGTCGCCGACCGCCCTACCCCACCCGCGTCCAGCCCGTGCCGTGCCCGCTTGCCCCGCCTGCGTTGCCCACGCGCCCGCGCCTGCTCGTCCCCACTCCCGCCGCGTCCGCTCGCCCCACCCACGCCCGCACCGCGCTTGCCCGCTCCCGCCTGCGTTGCCCACCCGGCCCCGCCCGCGCCCAGCCCGTGTCGTGTCCGCTCGCTCCGCCCCGCGTTCCACCCCGCCCGCGCCTGCGGCCACGCCTGCGCCCGGACCCGCACCGCGCCTGCCCGCCCCGCCCGCGTTGCCCACTCCCGCCCATGCCGTCCGCTCGCTCCACCCGCGTTGCCCACCGCGCCCGTGCCGCGCCGGCCCGCCGAGCCCGTGCGGTGCCCCCGCCCGCACCCGCGACCGGGTGGGCGGCAGCCGGGTGTGGCGGTTTCGGGTGCGTGCCCACGTCACGCGGGCTCGGTGGGCGGTTAGGCTGGGGCCGACACCACCCGTATCTGACGAAGGACCTCTGCCGACGTGTTCGACACTCTCTCCGACCGCCTCGCAGCGACCTTCAAGAACCTTCGCGGCAAGGGGCGGCTCTCCGAAGCCGACATCGACGCCACCGCGCGCGAGATCCGCGTCGCCCTCCTCGAGGCCGACGTCGCGCTCCCGGTGGTCCGCGAGTTCATCGGACGCGTCAAGGAGCGCGCCCGCGGCGCCGAGGTGTCGGGTGCGCTCAACCCGGCCCAACAGATCGTCAAGATCGTCAACGAGGAACTGGTCGGCATCCTCGGCGGCGAGACCCGCCGGCTGCGCTTCGCCAAGACCGGCCCCACCGTGATCATGCTGGCCGGCCTCCAGGGCGCGGGCAAGACCACCCTGGCGGGCAAGCTGGGCAGGTGGCTCAAGGAGCAGAAGCACCAGCCGCTCCTGGTGGCCTGCGACCTCCAGCGCCCGAACGCGGTCAACCAGCTCTCCGTGGTCGCCCAGCGGGCCGGCGTCGCGGTCTACGCGCCCGAGCCCGGCAACGGCGTCGGCGACCCGGTCAAGGTGGCCCGCGACTCGATCGAGTTCGCCAAGACCAAGCAATACGACGTGGTCGTCGTGGACACCGCCGGCCGGCTCGGCATCGACGCCGAGATGATGCAGCAGGCCGCGGACATCCGCGACGCGGTCAAGCCGGACGAGATCCTGTTCGTGGTCGACGCGATGATCGGCCAGGACGCGGTGGTCACCGCCCAGGCGTTCCTCGACGGCGTCGGCTTCGACGGCGTGGTGCTCTCCAAGCTCGACGGCGACGCGCGCGGCGGCGCGGCCCTGTCGGTCGCGTCGGTGACCGGCCGGCAGATCATGTTCGCCTCCAGCGGCGAGAAGCTCGACGAGTTCGACGCGTTCCACCCCGACCGGATGGCCTCGCGCATCCTGGGCATGGGCGACATGCTCAGCCTGATCGAGATGGCCGAGGCCAAGTACGACCAGGACCTCGCGCTCAAGGCCGCGGAGAAGCTGCACGGCGGCGGCAACAACTTCACCCTGGAGGACTTCCTCCAGCAGATGGAGCAGGTCAAGAAGCTCGGCTCGATCTCCAAGCTGCTCGGCATGTTGCCCGGCATGGGCGCGATGAAGGACCAGATCGACAACATCGACGACCGCGATCTGGACCGGGTCGCGGCGATCATCAAGTCGATGACACCGGCCGAGCGGGCCGATGTGAAGATCCTCAACGGCTCTCGCCGGGCCCGGATCGCCAAGGGCGCCGGTACCGAGGTCAACGCGGTCAACAACCTGATCGAACGGTTCGTCGAGGCCCGCAAGATGATGGGCCAGATGGCCAAGGGCGGCGGCATGCCGGGGATGCCCGGGATGCCGGGCCTGGGCGGCGGCGCCGGCAAGAAGAAGGGCAAGGCGCCCAAGCAGGCCAAGGGCAAGCGCCAGTCGGGCAACCCGATGAAGCGCAAGCAGGAGGCGGCGGCCGAGGCGGCCCGGCGCGAGGAGCGTGCCGCCAACCCGTTCGGGCTGCCCGCCGGCGGCGCCGCGGGTGGCGCGGCCGACTTCGAACTGCCCGACGAGTTCAAGAACTTCCTGCCGCCGAGCCAGAAGTAGGCGCGCCCGCGACCCGGGCCCGCGGGTGCCCCGGGTCGCGTCGGCGGACGCGCCCGCGACGACGAGGAAGAGAAGGAAGAGAAGGACATGACGGGGGCCATGGACCAGGAGTTGTACACCGTGCCCGGCTGTCGGGTGGGCATTCGCGGGCCGCTGGAGTCGGACGTGGCCGCGTCCGCCGAGGCGATCCGCCGCTCCGAGCACATCGCGCGCTGGAACCCGTCCGACCCGGACGACCTGCCGGACCTGATCGGCCGGCAGAGCGACAACTTCCGTACCTTCCTGGTGCTCGACCTCGCCGATCGTGGTCTGGCCGGCCGGGTCAACGTCTCCAACATCGTGCGCTCGCGGTTCAGCAACGCCACGCTCGGCTACGACGCCTACACGCCCTACGCGGGCACCGGCCGGATGACCGAGGCGCTCGCCCTGGTGATCGATCGGGTGTTCGCCGCGGACGGCTTCGGACTGCACCGGCTCGAGATCAACGTCCAGCCGGGGAACGAGGCCTCGATCGCACTGGCCCGCCGGATGGGCTTTCGCTACGAGGGCTTCACGCCGCGCATGTTGTTCATCAACGACGCGTGGCGCGACCACGAACGCTTCGCGCTGACCGCCGAGGAGTGGCCGGGAGCGGAAAAGGCGATTCTTCCCTCGTAGGGCCGGACGTGGCAGGCTGCCCGCCCATGACGTACGAGGTCGAGCCTGCCGTCCATCCCGAACTCGCCGCCCACACCGCGCACTTCACCAGACGCGTGTACACCGTGGCCGAGCATGTACACGTCGCCGTGGGCTGGTCCTCGGCCAACGCGGCGGTGATCGAGGGCCCCGACGGCCTGGTGGTGGTCGACACCGGCAGCGGCGCGGACCTGGCCGCGGTGATCGAGGCGGAACTGCGCCCGTACCTGCGCGACCCGCACGCGCCGGTCCGGGCCGTGGTGGTGACGCACCATCACCCCGACCATGTGAACGGGCTGAGCCACTGGGCCGCGACGCCCGACGTGGACGTCTACGCGCATCGGACCTTCCTGGCCGCGCTGACCGACCAGTCCGGGCCCACGCTGCACATCATGGGCCTGCGCTCGGTCTACTCGCTGGGCAACCTGCTCGGCCCCTCGGACACCGACGGGGTCAACGACGCGGTCGGCCCGCACGCGGGGGTCGGCACACCGTCGTTCGTGATGCCCACGGTCCTGGTCGGCGACGAGTTGGAGACCGAGGTCGCGGGGGTGCGGCTGCGGCTGTTCCACAATCCCGGCGAGACCGACGACGCGATCAGCGTGTACCTCCCGGACCGTGACGTGCTCCTGTGCGGCGACACCATCCAGGGCCCGACCCTGCCCAACATCCATACCCTGCGCGGTTGTCGCTACCGCGACCCGATGCAGTGGGTGCGCAGCATCGACGCGCTGCGCGCGCACCGCGCCGCACATCTGATCCCCAGTCACGGACAGCCCGTGTCGGGCGCCGCGAAGGTGGCCGAGGTGCTGGCCGTGGAGCGGGACTGCATCCAGTACATCCACGACCAGACGGTGCGCCGGATGAACGAGGGGCTGACCCCGGACGAGTTGGCCGAGACCGTCGAACTGCCCGAACACCTGGCCTCGTACGCGCCCTACGCCCGCGAGTACTACGGCACCGTCAAGCACACCGTGCGGCAGATCTTCTTCGGCTACCTGGGCTGGTTCGGCGGCGACCCGGTGGACCTGGACCCGCTGCCCCGGGCCGAATTCGCGCGTCGTACGGTCGAGTTGATGGGCGGCCGGGAGCGGGTGCTCGGCGCGGCGACCGAGGCCTACACGATGGGCGAGTACCAGTGGGCGGCCGAGTTGGCCACCCACCTGACCCGGATCGATCGCGAGGACGCCGACGCCCGCTCGGTCAAGGCCGCCGCGTTCCGGCGCCTTGGCTACGCCCAGCTCAACGTCAACTGGCGCAACTGGTACCTGACCAGCGCGGACGAACTGGAGGACCGGATCCAGCCGATCCTGCCGCTGATCAACTTCGCGGCCGTCTTCGCGCCCCCGGACCTGATCGCCCGGATCCCGGCGGCGTGGCTGATCGAGCTGTACACCACCCGGCTGCGCGCGGAGGAGGCGCTTGAGACGGACGCCGTGCTCGGCTGGCGGGTGCTCGGCGGGGTGTCGGGTGAGGAGGAGATCGCGCTGCACATCCACCGGGGCGTCGCCCGTTTCCTGCGCGAGATCCCGGCAGATGCCGACGTGGTGATCGAACTCCCGCGCGCGACCGTGGAATCCCTGCACCTGGGCCGCACCGACCTGCGCGGCGCGCTGGCCGGCGAGGAGGCCCGGGCGATTCGCGGCACCGCGGCCCGGGCGGCCGAACTGCTCGACCTGTTCGACCCGGCCCAGCCCAAGAAGCCCACCGAACTGACCCTGCGCTGACCCGACATCCGCCGCGGGCACGCGTACGGCCCGGCACCTGCGCGGTGCCGGGCCGTACGTAGGAGAGCGCGGGTCAGCTCGCGTCCAGGACCAGCTTGCGCACGTACTCGACCGCCTCGGCGACCGGGACCAGCGCCTTGTCGCCGCTCGCGCGCGAGACGATCTCCACGTTGCCCTCGGCCAGGCTGCGCGCGCCCACGGTGACCCGGAACGGGATGCCGACCAGCTCGATGTCCTTGAACTTGACCCCGGGCCGCTCGGCCCGGTCGTCCAGGATCGTGTCCACCCGCTGCCGCTTCAGCTCGGCGTAGATCTCCTCGGCGGTGCCGCGCGACTTCTCGTCGTCCACGTCGAGCAGCGCCACCGCGACCTCGAACGGCGCCACCGCGACCGGCCACACGATGCCGTTCTTGTCGTGGTGCGTCTCCACGACCGCGGCCATCGCCCGCTCGACGCCGATGCCGTAGCTGCCCATGATCGGCGCGACCCGCTCGCCGTCCGCGCCGAGCACATTCACCCCGAGCGCCTCGGTGTACTTGTAGCCGAGCTTGAAGATGTGCCCGATCTCGACCGTCTGCTCGACCTCCAGACCCGTGCCGCACTTGGGGCACGGCTCGCCGGCCACCACCTCGCGCAGGTCCGCCCAGGTGCCCACGGCGATGTCCCGCTCGACGTCCACGCCGCGCACGTGCACCTTGTCCACATTGGCGCCGGTGACCATGTCCCGGCGCCCGCGCAGCGCCTCGTCGGCCAGGATCGGCAGGTCGCGCACGCCGACCCCGCCCAGGCTGCCCGGGTAGGCGCCGAGCGCGGCCTTGATCTCGTCCGGCGTGGCCGGGCGCACATCGGTCGAGCCGGTGGTGTCGATCAGCTTCTGCTCGACCAGCGCGTGGTCGCCGCGCAACAGGGCCAGGGTGAGCTGCCCGCCGACCACGTAGACCAGCGTCTTGATCTGCCGATCGGCCGGCACCCCGTGCGCCTTGGTCAGGCTCTCGATGGTCTTGATGCCGGGGGTGTCGAACCGCTCCGGGGCGTCGAGACCGGCGCCGTCCTCGATCTCGGCGAGCCGGGAGGTCGCCTTCTCCACGTTGGCCGCGTAGTCGCAGTTCGGGCAGTGCACCACCAGGTCCTCGCCGGCCGCCGACGGGCACATGAACTCGGTCGAGCCGCTGCCGCCCATGGTGCCGCTGGACGCCTGCACGGCGATCGCCGGGATGTCCAGCCGCTGGAAGATCCGTACGTACGCCTGCCGGTGCGCCTCGAACGAGCGGTCCAGACCCTCGGCGTCCAGATCGAAGCTGTACGAGTCCTTCATGGTGAACTCGCGCACCCGGATCAGCCCGCTCTTGGGCCGCGGCTCGTCCCGGAACTTGGTCTGGAACTGGTACCAGGTCTGCGGCAGGTCGCGGTAGGAGCTGAGCTCGTGCGCGAGCGTGGTGAAGATCTCCTCGTGCGTCATGCCCAGCGCCAGATCCGAGCCCTTGCGGTCCTTGAGCCGGAACATCTCGTCGCCCATGACCTCCCAGCGACCGCTCTTCTGCCAGATCTCGGCCGGGTGCATGGTCGGCAGGATCATCTCCTGCGCGCCGATCCGGTCCATCTCCTCGCGAATGATCCGCACGACCTTCGCCCGCACCCGCACCGCGAGCGGGAGCAGCGAGTAGTGGCCGGCCATCAGCTGGCGGATGTAGCCCGCGCGCACGAGCAGACGGTGGCTGACCGCGTCGGCGTCGGCGGGGTCCTGACGGAGGGTGGGTACGTACAGTTCGGACCAACGCATGAGACCGTGGCGTCCTGACGACTAGGGGGAAGGTCGGGCGAGCTGCATTCTAAAAGCCGCGCGAGCCTCGACCGACCGAGTAGTGCCCCGGCTTTGGTCGGGGCGGGGAAGTCTGGCAGAATGGCTGGCTGAGTACCCGGGGCATTGCCGGACCCTCTCTCCGCATGCTTACCGTGTCCACGATCAGCCGAGCCTCATGTCCCCACGTGAACGCCGGCTGTTCACCCACGTCAAGATGCAGGAGACACCACACTCGTGGCAGTCAAGATCAAGCTGAAGCGCCTGGGCAAGATCCGTTCGCCCCACTACCGCATCGTCGTCGCCGACGCCCGCACCAAGCGTGACGGTCGGGCGATCGAGGAGATCGGTATCTACCACCCGATGGAGAACCCCTCGCGCATCGAGGTCGACTCCGAGCGTGCGCTCTACTGGCTGGGTGTCGGCGCGCAGCCGACCGAGCCGGTCGCGCACATCCTCAAGCTCACCGGCGACTGGCAGAAGCACAAGGGTCTGCCGGCCCCGGCCCCGCTGCTGGTCGCCGCGGAGAAGGCCGACAAGAAGTCGCTCTTCGAGGCCGCCGCCCGCGAGGCGATGGACGAGCCCAAGGACGGCGCCACCACGCCGAAGGCCAAGAAGGAGAAGAAGGTCGAGGCTCCCGCCGAGACCGAGACTCCGGCCGCCGAGGGCGAAGCCGCCGCCGAGACCGCCGCTAACGAGGGCTGACCGTGCTCGAGGAAGCCCTCGAACACTTGGTCAAGGGCATCGTCGAGCATCCGGACGAGGTCAAGGTACGGGCGCGCAATCTTCGCCGCGGTCGCATTCTCGAGGTTCGGGTACACCCCGAAGACCTCGGGAAGGTCATCGGCCGAGGTGGTCGCACCGCGCGTGCGCTGCGCACCGTCGTGACCGCGCTCGGCGGCCGGGGAGTCCGCGTCGACCTCGTCGACGTCGACCAGGTTCGCTGACGTACCGGGACATCACGTCCAACCGGGAGCTGCCCGGCGGAGTCATCCGCCGGGCAGCTTCTTGGCATTTATCGGTGTTTTCGGCCTCCGGGCCACCATTCGGGCAGTTCTCGGGCAAGAGATTGAGGAGTCGCAGGTGCAGCTTGTCGTCGGCCGTATCGGCCGGGCACACGGCATCAAGGGCCAGGTGACCGTCGAGGTCCGTACCGACGAGCCCGAACTGCGGCTCGCGCCCGGCGCGGTGCTGCTCACCGACCCCCCGTCGGTCGGTCCGCTGACCATCGCCGACGGCCGGGTGCACAGCGGCCGGTTGCTGCTGAGCATCGAGGGCGTGACCACCCGCAGCGGCGCCGAGGCGCTGCGCAACACGCTGCTGATCGCCGAGATCGACCCGGACGAACTCCCCGAGGACCCGGAGGAGTACTACGACCACCAGCTGATCGGGCTCGACGTGGTCACCGCCGACGGCGAGCCGATCGGCGACCTCGCCGAGGTCGTCCACCTGCCCTCGCAGGACCTGCTCCTGGTCCGCCGGCCGGACGGTCGTGAGGTGCTGATCCCGTTCGTGCACCAGATCGTCCCGGAGATCGACCTGGAGAACCAGCGCGCGGTGATCACCCCGCCGCCGGGTCTGCTCGACGCGGAGAACGCGGTGCTCGCGGTCCCGGATCCGGACGCGGACCCGGCGGCGGACGCGGCCGAGTCGGCGCCGAAGAAGCCCAGGAAGACGAAGCCGAAGAAGCTCACCGCCGCCGAGCGGGCCGAGGCGAAGGCCGCCCGGGCGGCGGCGCGGCCGGGGCCCGAAGCGGAGTCGAAGTCCGAGTCGAGGCAGGACCCCTCGTGAGGATCGACGTCGTCACGATCTTCCCCGAATACCTGGCGCCGCTGAACGTCTCGCTGGTCGGCAAGGCGTGCGCCAAGGGCCTCCTCGACGTGCACCTGCACCAGCTCCGGGACTGGACGTACGACCTGCACAAGACCGTCGACGACACCCCGTACGGCGGCGGCCCCGGCATGGTGATGAAGCCCGAGCCGTGGGGACTGGCCCTGGACGCCGTCCTCGAACAGGGCGAGAGCGCCGCCGCGCCGGTGCCCAGGATGATCGTGCCGACGCCGTCCGGGCGGCCGTTCACCCAGGAGCTGGCGGTCGAACTGGCCGCCGAGCCGTGGTTGTTGTTCGCGCCGGCCCGGTACGAGGGCATCGACCGGCGGGTCCTGGACGAGGCGGCGACCCGGATGCGGGTGGACGAGGTGTCCATCGGGGACTACGTGCTGGCCGGTGGCGAGGTCGCCGTACTGGTCGTGGTCGAGGCGGTGGCCCGGCTGCTGCCCGGTGTACTGGGCAACGCCGAGTCGCATCGGGACGATTCGTTCGCCCCCGGCGCGATGGCCAACCTGCTCGAAGGGCCGGTGTACACCAAGCCCGCCGAGTGGCGCGGGCGCGAGGTGCCGCCGATCACGGTGTCCGGGAACCACGGCGCGATCGCCCGGTGGCGGCGGGACCAGGCGCTGCGCCGGACCTCGGCGCATCGGCCCGATCTGATCGCCCGGATCGATCCGGCGGCGGTGGACAAGAAGGACCGGGTGTTGCTCGCCGAGCTCGGCTGGGTCGAGCGGGACGGCCGGTTTCGGCGGGCCGACGCACCTGTGGCAGACTGAGGGGCTGTTGCCATGTCCCGATCCGGACCGGGTTCCCCGGGAGCCGGACGGCACCCCTGCCACAGGGGGAGCGCCACTCGGGACCGGCGACCCCACACCTGTGACCACGAAACCCGTGGGTGACCTGTGGCACCCGCGAGAAAGCGACGCGAGATGAACAAGCTCGACCACATCGATGCCGCATCCCTGCGGGACGACGTCCCGGACTTCCGTCCCGGTGACACCCTCAAGGTGCACGTGCGAGTCATCGAAGGCAACAAGTCCCGCGTCCAGGTCTTCCAGGGCTTCGTGCTGCGTCGCCAGGGTGACGGCGTCCGCGAGACCTTCACGGTCCGCAAGGTCAGCTACGGCGTCGGCGTGGAGCGCACCTTCCCGGTGCACACCCCGGTGATCGAGAAGATCGAGCTGGTCAGCCGCGGCGCCGTGCGTCGCGCGAAGCTCTACTACATGCGCGACCTGCGCGGCAAGGCCGCCAAGATCAAGGAGAAGCGCACCGACCGTCCGGGCCGCTGACCCGTACGTTCCACCCGGGGTGCCTCGGCCATGTCGAGGCGGCCCGGACGCTAGGCTCGTCCGCGATGGACGACGCAGAGCAGAGCAAGGGCCGTGCCTCCACGGCGGAGGAATCCGCCGGTACCTCGTCCACCGAGGTCGTGGAGGCGCGGCCTTCGCGTGTCTCGGAGCGGGTGCGGGACACGAACGGCCGAGGGGGCACGCCCGAGGAGGCGGTTTCGCCGGCTTCGGCGCGGGCGAAGTCCCCTGATTTCGTAAAGGATTCGACCGCCGTACGGCCCGCCGATCGGGCGTCGGCGGCGAAACCCGGGGGTGGCGCGGCCGAGTCCGGGAAGTCCGGAGAGGGCGCTGCGGCGACCACGCCGGGGAGGGTCGACACGCCGACTGCCGAATCCCCGTCCGTCGACACCGGGTCCGTCGCCACCCTGTCCGTCGACGCACCGGACGCCGCCACCCCGGACGCCGACGCGCCGGCCGACGCCGAGTCGTCCGCCGATGTCGACGCGGAAGCCGACGTCGATGGGGAAGCCGAGGCGCGCCCGACGTGGCGGCGACGGTTGCCCGCATGGGTCGAACTGCCGCTCCTGGTCGCGGTCGCGATGGTGATCGTGCTCGCGGTGAACTCGTGGGTGGCCCAGCCGTTCGTGATCCCCAGCGGCTCGATGGAGAACACCCTCCAGGTCGGCGACCGGGTCCTGGTCAACAAACTCGCCTACCAGTACGGCGACATCCGGCGCGGCGACATGATCGTCTTCGACGGGCGCGGCTCGTTCACCCCCGAGGACGCCGACAAGCCCGACCCGTTCACCGGCGCGCTGCGCAAGCTCGGCGGTGTGTTCGGCTTCGCCAACCCGGACGACAACGACTTCGTGAAGCGGGTGATCGGGATCGGCGGCGACGTGGTCAAGTGTTGCGACGCACAGGGCCGGGTCACCGTCAACGGCGTGCCGCTGGACGAGGGCGACTATCTGCATCCGGGCGACAAACCCTCGGACTTCCCGTTCGAGGCCGAGGTGCCCAAGGGCAAGCTCTGGGTCATGGGCGACCATCGCAGCAACTCGGCCGACTCGCGCGACCACCTCGGCGATCCCGGCGGCGGCATGGTTCCGGAGAGTCGGGTGATCGGGCGCGTGCAGTGGATCATCTGGCCCTTCGGGCGGATCCAGGGCGCGGATCGGCCGAAGACGTTCAATCGGTCGGACTTCGACCGCCGTGGGTAAACGCGGCAGGCCCAAAAGCGCCCGGGCCGCCGAGCCCGGCACCCCGGGCCCGGGACCGGACCCGTATGCGGACGCCCCGCCCGGCGTCCGCCCCGGACCGGACCCGGCGGGCGCGGGCATGACCGCGCTCGCCGTCGGCGAGGCGGAATCGCCGCCCGCCGCACCCTCGGTCGAGACGGGCACACCCGCGCGCCGGCGCCGGGGTCGGCGCTCGCGGCGCAAGGACAAGGTGGTGCCGCTGTGGCGCGAACTGCCGATGCTGGCGGTGATCGCGCTCGCCCTCGCACTGCTCATCAAGACCTTCCTCGTGCAGGCGTTCTACATCCCGTCGGGCTCGATGGAGCACACGATCAACGTCGGCGACCGGGTGCTCGTGGACAAGTTCTCACCGTGGTTCGGGTGGACCCCCGAGCGCGGCGAGGTGGTGGTCTTCAAGGACCCGGGCGGGTGGCTGGGCAAGAAGAAGTCGAGCGATCCGCCGCCGGTGCTCAAGCAGCTCAAGCAGGGGCTCGTGTTCGTCGGCATGTTGCCCTCGGACGACGAACAGGACCTGATCAAGCGGGTGATCGGGGTCGGCGGCGACACGGTGGCCTGCTGCGATCCGTCCGGCCGGGTCACCGTCAACGGTGTGCCGCTGGACGAGCCCTACCTGTACCGGGGCAACGCGCCCTCGGAGAAGCGGTTCAGTGTGACCGTGCCCAAGGACCGGTTGTGGGTGATGGGTGACCATCGCGGCGACTCGGCCGATTCGCGGGCACATATGGATCGGCCCTATCAGGGCACGATCCCGGTGGACGATGTGGTCGGTCGGGCCTTCCTGGTGGCCTGGCCGTTCGGCAGTGCGCATCGACTGCCCGTTCCGGAAACGTTCGGGAACAAAGCCCTGTCGGTTGCGATTCTCCCGCCCACCCCGGTCGTTATGGGAATGGTGGGTGCGGTTCCGATGGTCCTGCTACGCCGACGTGTACGCTCGCGCCGGCGCATGCCGGCCCCTTGGGGTCGACATCGACCCGGCGACGTGCGCGGCACGGGTCGGAAATCATCAAGACAGAGCTGTGGGCAGCCGGTGGACAGCCCCGACCGGGTGCCGTGTGGCCTGCACGGGTACGAGGAGGCGCCGTGGGGGAAGTCGTGATCGGAGCGCGATCCGCTGGTGGAGACGACGATCGTGGGCGGGAGCCGCAGGAGCGGCATCCCACCGACGCGCCGCACGATCCCGGACCGCCACCGACCCAACCAACGAGCGGGGACGGACCCGGGCAGCCACCCGATCCGGTGCAGCGACCGGCGGCCGCGGTCGGCGCCGACGCGACGCCGACCTTCCCGCCGGTGCAGCCGAGGCCCGCGCCCGGTGGCCCGGGCGACGGTGCGCCGCCGGATGCCGATGGTCCGGACGGTCCCGGCGGTCCGGGCGACTCCGGTGAGTCGGCGGAGCCGGCGGGCTCCGGGGACGACGAGGGTGCCTCGGACTCGGGTGAGCGGCGCAAGAAGAAGAAGGGTTCGTTCTGGAAGGAACTGCCCCTGCTGCTGCTGATCGCGATCGTGCTCGCGCTGCTGATCAAGACCTTCCTGGTACAGGCCTTCTCGATTCCCTCGGAGTCGATGGAGAACACCATCAAGGTCGGCGACCGGGTACTGGTGAACAAGTTCTCGCCGTGGTTCGGCGCGGAGCCGGAGCGCGGTCAGGTGGTGGTCTTCCACGACCCGGGCAACTGGCTCCAGGAGGCCCCCAAGCAGTCCGACAACGCGGTGGTTCGTGGTCTGCAGAAGGGCATGTCGTGGGTCGGCCTGATGCCGTCCGCCGACGAGAAGGACCTGATCAAGCGGGTGATCGGGGTCGGCGGCGACCGGGTCCAGTGTTGTGACGCGCAGGGCCGACTGATGGTCAACGGGAAACCGTTGGACGAGAGTTCGTACCTGAAGAAGGGCGTGGCCCCGTCGACGCGGGTGTTCGACGTGACCGTGCCCAAGGGCCGGCTCTGGCTGATGGGCGACAACCGGGACAATTCCTCCGACTCGCGCTATCACATGGACCAACCGTTCAACGGGACGGTGGACAAGGACCGGGTGATCGGGCGCGCGTTCACCGTGGTGTGGCCGCTGAACCGGATCCACGGGCTCGGTGTGCCGGGCACCTTCGACCAGCCCGGTCTGGGCCTGGACGTGATCGGCAACACGCCGCTCGCGGCCGGCCTGGTCGGCGCGGTGCCGATGGTGTTGTGGCGACGCCGGCGGCGGGCCGGGGCGGGCGATTTGCCCGAGGTCCGGGACGTCACGCGCACTCCCTCGGGAGCGCCGCCGGCCTGACCGTCGCGCCGTTCGCCACGGCCGGGTCGCCCGGGGACTCGCTTCCCGGGTGACCCGGCCGTCGGCGACTCGGGGCACAATCCGAGGATGACGACTCAACCCGTGTCCTGGCCCGGGGACGTGCCGGAGCCGGTTCCGGACTATCCCGCCGATCTGGCCCCCGACCTGGAGCGCCGCGCGGTGCGTGTGGTGCTGCTCGACCCCGACGATCGGGTGCTGCTGTTTCGCACCCTGGTGCCGGACTCCGATCCGCCGGAGTGGTACGACCTGCCGGGCGGCGGGCTCGACCCCGGCGAGAACTACGTGGACGCGGCGGTCCGGGAGATCCGGGAGGAGACCGGCCTGCGCATCGAGCCGGCCGACGTGGGGCCGCCCACCTGGCGGCGGAGTGTGACCTGGGTGCGGCCGGGGCATCGGCGGGTGCAGCACGAGTTCGTGGTCCTGATCCGGATCGCCGACCGGGCGCCGAAGGTCTGCGAGGACCGCTCCGCGTGGACCGCCGACGAGCTGGCCGAGTACCAGGAGGCGGTGTGGTGGCCGGTGGCCGAGATCGAGGCGGCGCGGGTGCGGTTCTATCCGGGCCGGCTGCCCGAGCTGCTCCGGGTGTTCCTGGCGGGCGAGCTGATCGACGAGCCGTTCGAGTGGTGGAACGACTGAGCATGGGCCGCCGGAGGTGTCCCGGACGGTTGAGCCATGGTGCGCCGGTGGTCGCGACGGTCGCCGGTACACAATGGGAGGCGTCAGCGAAGCGCAGGAGCGAGGGGCGCGCATGAGTGCGGAAGATCTCGAAAAGTACGAGACCGAGATGGAGCTCCAGCTCTACCGCGAGTACCGCGACGTCGTGGGTCTCTTCAAGTACGTCATCGAGACGGAAAGGCGCTTCTACCTCACCAACCAGTACGAGCTGCACGTGAGGTCGGCCGACGGGGAGGTCTTCTTCGAGTTGTCCATGGCGGACGCGTGGGTGTGGGACATGTATCGACCCGCACGTTTCGTGAAGAATGTCCGCGTCCTCACCTTCAAGGACGTCAACGTCGAGGAATTGACCAAGAGCGAGTTCGAGATGCCCTCGGGCAACGAAGGGTTCGGCGGCTGAGCGAATCCGGCAGGCCCGCAACCGAGGTGTCCACAACGGCCGAGTTGTACACAGGCCGGCCCGGGGCGGCGCGCGACCACCTCCGACTCCCGCACGGTGGAGGCCGGAGGTGGTCGTGGTGCGCACGGGCAGGGGTGGCGGGCAAGGCCGGGGCGGGCGGGCCCGGCAAACGCGCAACAGCGCGGTGGGGCGATATGGCGAACGGGTCGCGGCGCGGTATCTGACCGAGGCCGGGATGGCCGTGCTCGCCCGCAATTGGCGTTGCCGGGACGGCGAGATCGACATCGTCGCGCGGGACGGGCGCACGTTGGTGGTGTGCGAGGTCAAGACCCGGCGGGCGGGCGGCTTCGAGCATCCGCTGGCGGCGCTGGGCGCGGTCAAGGTCGAGCGGTTGCGGGTGCTGGCCGAGCGCTGGTTGCTCGCGCACCCGGCGGCCGGACCGCCGGCGCGCGAGGTGCGGATCGATCTGGTCGCGGTGATCCCGGCGATGCGCGGGGCGGCCCGGGTCGAGCACGTCCGGGGGGTGGGCTGAGATGGCCTTCGCTCGCACCCGATCGGTCACCCTGCTCGGCGTGGACGGCGTGGTGGTCGAGGTACAGGCCGACCTGGAGCCGGGCGTGACCACCTTCACACTGGTCGGTCTGCCGGACAAGACCCTGGTCGAATCCAAGGAGCGGGTCCGCGCGGCGCTGGTGAACAGCGGCGAGGAATGGCCGCAGCGGCGGCTCACGGTGGGCCTGTCGCCGGCCACCGTGCCCAAGACCGGATCCGGGTTCGACCTGCCGATCGCGGCGGCGGTGCTGGCCGCCGCCGGAGTGCTGGATCCGGGAGCGATCGAGGACCTGGTGATGGTCGGCGAACTGGGCCTGGACGGGCGGTTGCGGCCGGTGCGCGGGGTGCTGCCGGCGGTGCTGGCCGCGGCGGCGGCGGGCTGCACCCGGGTCGTGGTGCCCGCGGCGGTGGCCGGCGAGGCCGAGTTGGTGCCGGGGGTCACCGTGCGCGGGGTGACCTCGCTGCGGCATCTGCTGGCGCTGCTGCGCGGTGAGCCGGTGCCGGTCCAGGAGCAGGCGGTGACCGACGTCGGGCTCGGCCCCGACCCGCTGGCGGTGGTCGGCACACTGGCCGCGGGGCCGCCGGGGGCGGGGCCCGCCGATCTGGCGGACGTGGCCGGTCAGGAGCGGGCCCGACGGGCCCTGGAGGTGTGCGCGGCGGGCGGGCACCACCTGTTCCTGCTCGGTTGTCCGGGCGCGGGCAAGACGATGCTGGCCGAGCGGCTGCCCGGGATCCTGCCCGCGCTCGACGGCCCGGCCTCGCTGGAGGTCAGCGCCGTGCACTCGATCGCCGGCACCCTGCGGCCGGACCTGCCGCTGGTGACCACGCCGCCGTTCTGCGCGCCGCACCACAGCGCGACGATGCCCGCGATCGTGGGCGGCGGCAACGGCCTGCCCCGCCCGGGCGCGGTGTCCCTGGCCCATCGTGGGGTGCTCTTTCTGGACGAGAGCCCGGAATTCAGCGGGCGGGTCCTGGACGCGCTGCGCCAGCCACTGGAATCGGGCACGGTGACGGTCGCGCGCAGCGGCGGGATGTTGTGCTTCCCGGCCCGGTTCCTGCTGGTCCTGGCCGCCAATCCGTGCCCGTGCGGGCGGTTCGCCGGGCGGGGGTTGGACTGCACGTGCTCGTCCCTGATGCGGCACAAGTACCTGTCCCGGCTGTCCGGGCCGCTGCTGGACCGGATCGACGTCCGGGTCACGGTGGACGCGGTCTCCCGGGCGGAACTGTTCGCCCCGGAGGGCGCGGGCGAGTCCTCCGCGGTGGTGGCGGCCAGGGTGCTGGCGGCCCGGGAACGAGCCGCCAGGCGGCTGGCCGGGACCGGCTGGACGGTCAACGCCGAGATCCCCGGCCGCGAACTGCGCACCCGCTGGTCCCTGGCCCCCGACGCCCTGGACCAGGCCGCCCGTGACCTGGAACGCGGCCTGCTCACCGCGAGGGGCCTGGACCGGGTCCTGCGGGTCGCCTGGACCATCGCCGATCTGCGCGAGCACGAGCGGCCGACGCGGACGGACGTGGACACGGCATTGGAACTGCGCACCGGCATCGCCCGAGGCGAGCAGGCCGACGACGACGGCCGGAAACCGTGAAGGCGCGCGTCGGGGGTGATCGGGGTGGAGCCGTTGCCGTGGCCTGAGGGGGAGTTCGGTGGGCGGGACGCGCGGGCGGAGCGGGTGGCTCGGGCGGCGTTGAGTCGGCTGGTGGAGCCGGGGGACGCGGCCTTCGGGCGCGCGGTGCGAAACCATGGTGCGGACCGGCTGCTGCGGGATCTGCGGGGGCACGGGACGTTGCCGGTCGAGTTGGCTCGGCGGGATCCGGCCGGGTATCGGGTTCGGTTGGGGCCGCATGATCCGGAGGCGGATCTGGAACTGATCGCCGAGCTCGGCGGCGCGTTCGTGGTTCCCGGGGACCCGGATTGGCCGACCCAGTTGGACGACCTCGGGGACGCCGGGCCGCTTGGTCTGTGGGTACGCGGCGCGGTGTCGCTGCGGCCGGCCGCGTTGCGGTCGGTGGCGGTCGTGGGTTCGCGGGCCTGTACCGACTACGGCACCTACGTGGCCGGCACGCTGGCCGCCGACCTGGCCGAGCTGGGCTGGACGGTGGTTTCCGGCGGCGCCTACGGCGTGGACGGCGCGGCGCATCGCGGTGCGCTGGCGGTGGCGGGTCGGACCGTCGCGGTGTTGGCCTGCGGGATCGACGTGAACTACCCGCGCGGGCACGAGCGATTGCTTGCCCGGATCGCCGAACTGGGTACCGTGGTCACCGAGTTGCCACCGGGCGCGCATCCCACCCGCTACCGCTTCGTGGAGCGCAACCGGGTGATCGCCGCGCTGACCAGAGGCACCGTCGTGGTCGAGGCGGCGCTGCGCAGCGGGGCGCTGATCAGTGCCCGGCGGGCCGCGCTGCTCGGTCGGCAGGTGATGGGCGTGCCGGGCCCGATCGGCTCGGCGAGTTCGGCGGGCGTACACGCGCTGTTGCGCGAGCCGGGGTCGGTGCTGGTGACCCGGGCGGCCGAGGTGGTCGAGCAGGTGGGGCTGATCGGCGACGACCTGGCGCCGATGTTGTCCGGGCCGACCCGCCCGGGGGACGACCTGGCACCGCAGACGCGCCGGATCCTGGACGTGGTACCCACCCGCGGCGCGCTGTCGACGGCGCTGATCGCGCGCGAGGCGGGGGTGGCACCGGCCGCCACCCGGCGCCGGCTCGACGTCCTGGCGGCTCGGGAACTGGTGGATCGCACCTCGAAGGGGTGGCGTCGCCGTGGCGGTGCTTGACCTGGGGCCGCAGTGATCATCACCGTGAGGGGAGGCGCAATCGAGGAGGTGCCATACCCCGTGACCGAGGCGAGCAGGCCCGAGGACGCCGGGCCCGCCGAACCCACCCCACCGCCGGTCGAAACCCCACCCACCCGAGCCCGCCCGGCCCACGATCCGTTCCCCGGGGACCCCCGACCCGGGCACCGCGGCCACCACATCGCGTCCACCCGACCGCCGTCGACCCGAGCCTGCGCGACAGGCGCCGGCGCGCCGGGCGACGGCACGCCCGCCCGGGCGGGTGTTGCGCCGGTCGGCGACACGCCCGTGTGGGGGTGTGACCTGGGGCGGTCGGTGGGTTCGGGTGCGGGCGAGGCGGGGTTGGGTACACCCGTTCGGGTTCGGTCGGGGGCTGCATGGCTCGGGCATACCGGTCCGACGCTGCCCGGTGCGGGTGCGCCGGAGTGCGCGGCCGCCGCGTACCGATGGCTTCCGTGCGCCCCCGATCGGTGGATCCGGGCCGGTGGGCGGCGTTGCGGCGGGTCGGCGCGGGACTTCGGGGCCGAGCCGGCCGGAGGCCCCGCGTACCCGCTCCGACCTGCGCCTCCGGCGGGTGCGCGGGCCGGGTCGGCGGGCCCTTCGCGCGCGTCGCGCGAGGCCGGTGCCGACCGCGTGGCCCGGGCGAACCCCGCCCCCGGCGATTTTCGTAGCGCTCGGGAGTCGCCAGGTCACGCTACGCTCGCGAGGACCCAGATCTGCACGCACGTCTCCGTGGAACGACTCAAGGCCACGTATGCCCAAGCAAACCCCAGGGCGTAAGAGCGCCACCGCGGCCGCGTCCGAGGACGGACCGGCCGTCACCGTCGAGGACGGTGGCGCTTCCAACCGCGCGCTGGAAAACCTCTGGAGCGACTTCAAGCGCTCGGGGGACCCCGCCCTGCGGGAACGCCTCATCCTGAATTACTCGCCGCTCGTGAAGTACGTCGCCGGGCGCGTCGGCGTCGGTCTTCCGGCCAATGTGGACCAGGCCGACTTCGTCTCGTACGGAATGTTCGGCCTGATCGACGCGATCGAGAAGTTCGACCTCGACCGCGCGATCAAGTTCGAGACGTACGCGATCAGCCGCATCCGCGGCGCCATCATCGACGAGCTGCGCGCGCTCGACTGGATCCCCCGATCCGTCCGGCAGAAGGCCCGCGCGGTCGAACTGGCGTACGCGGGCCTGGAGGCCAAGCTCAACCGCACCCCCTCGGAGGTCGAGGTCGCGCGCGAGATGGGCATCGCGCTCGAAGACCTGCACGCGATCTTCAGCCAGCTCTCGCTGATCAACGTGATGGCCCTGGACGAGCTGCTGCACACCGGGCAGGACGGCGGCGATCGGCTCAGCCTGGTGGACACGCTGGAGGACACCACCGCCGACGACCCGGTCGAGGTGGCCGAGACCCGCGAGATGCGCCACCTGCTCGCGCGCGCCGTCAACGCGCTGCCGGAACGGGAGAAGACCGTCGTGACGCTCTACTACTTCGAGGGCCTGACCCTGTCCCAGATCGGCCAGGTGCTCGGCGTCACCGAGAGCCGCACCTGTCAGATCCACACCAAGGCGGTCCTGCAACTGCGCGGCAAGTTGTCCGACGCGCGGTGAAGGCTTCGTGTGTTGTTGGCGGCCCGGTCTTCGTCGAATGTCGGTACGCCCACCGTCCCGGAGCGGCTGGGTGCTCGGTGTCGCCCGTGGTCGCGCCTTCGGATCCACACCGAGGCGGCGCCTCGGCTGCGCGGCAAGTTGTCCGACGCGCGGTGAAGGCTTCGTGTGTTGTTGGCGGCCCGGTCTTCGTCGAATGTCGGTACGACTCCTTAATGTGGACAAGTGGACAGCGATACAGCAGATGCGGCAGTACGACGACCGGGACCGGGGCGATACGGCGCCGCCGACCTCGCCCGCTGGGTCCGCGAGCCCAACAAGCGGCGCGGCCGCACCTCGTTCGAGCGCGATCGGGCCCGGGTGTTGCACTCGGCCGCGCTGCGCCGACTCGCCGGGAAGACCCAGGTGGTCACCCCCGGGGAGAGCGCCGCGGCGGGCCAGGACAGCCCGCGCACCCGACTCACCCACTCGCTCGAATGTGCCCAGATCGGCCGTGAGCTGGGCCAGGCCCTCGGCTGCGACCCGGACCTGGTGGAGACCGCGTGCCTGGCCCACGACCTGGGCCACCCCCCGTTCGGCCACAACGGGGAGCGCGCGCTCGACGAAGCGGCCAAGAGTTGCGGCGGCTTCGAGGGCAACGCGCAGAGCCTGCGCCTGCTCACCCGGCTCGAACCCAAGACGTTCGCCCCCGACGGCCGCAGCGTCGGCCTCAACCTGACCCGCGCCGGCCTGGACGCGGTGCTCAAATACCCGTGGCCGCGCCGCGAGCAGGTCGATTTCCAGGGCCATTCCTACGGCGTCTACGACGACGACCGAGCCGTGTTCGACTGGGTGCGCGAGGGCGCCGACCCGAACCGCCGCTGCCTGGAGGCCCAGGTGATGGACTGGTCCGACGACGTCGCCTACTCGGTGCACGACCTGGAGGACGCGGTCCAGTCGCACCGGCTCGACCTGGTCCGGCTGCGCGACGCGGGCGAGCGACGCGAACTGCTCGACCTGACCGTGCGCCGCTACCGTCCGGACTGCGCGGCCGACGAACTCGGCGAGGCGCTCGACCGGCTGCTCGCGCAGGACTTCTGGCCGGCCGGCTACGACGGCTCGCGCCGCGCCCAGGCCCGGCTCAAGAACGCCACCAGCGGCCTGATCGGCCGCTTCTGCCTGGCCGCCGAACACGCCACCCGCGAGCGCTCCGGCACCGACCCGGTCACCCGCTACGCCGCCGACCTGATCGTCCCGCGCGAGATCCGGCTCGAATGCGCGGTGCTCAAGGCGGTCACCGCCCGATACGTGATGGCCCGCGAGGGCGCCGAGCAACTGCGCGAGCGCCAGCGCGCGGTGCTCACCGAACTGGTCGAACTGCTGGCGGCCGGCGCCCCGGAGCAGTTGGACGCGTCGCTGCGCGAGGACTGGATCCAGGCGCCCGACGACGCGGGGCGACTGCGCGTGGTGATCGACCAGGTCGCCTCGCTCACCGACCGGGCCGCCCTCACCCTGCACGCCGTGCTCACCACCGGCCGCAGCGGCCGATGAGCCGGCCGGTCCCCGCCGACGCGCACCGCGCGGACCCGTAGACTCGACGATCGTGGCCGGCCGTATCCGTGAGGAAGACGTCAGGCGGGTCCGCGAGACGGCACGCATCGCGGAGATCGCCGAACAACATCTGCAACTCCGCAACGCGGGCGGAGGAAACTTCAAGGGGCTGTGCCCCTTCCACGACGAGAAGTCCCCGTCCTTCCAGGTCAGCCCGGCCAAGAACCTCTGGTACTGCTTCGGCTGCGGCGAGGGCGGCGACGTACTCGACTTCGTCATGCGCCTGGACCACACCACGTTCTCCGAGACCGTGGAGCGGCTCGCCCAGCAGTACGGCATCGAGCTGCACTACGAGGAGGGCGGCTACACCCCCGGCCGCCAGCAGGGCCGCCGCACCCGCCTGGTCGAGGCGCACAAGATCGCCGCGACCTGGTTCGCCGAACAACTCGGCGGCGCCGAGGCGGCCACCGCCCGCCAGTTCCTCGCCGACCGCGGCTTCGAACAGGACGCCGCCGAGCGGTTCTCCCTCGGCTACGCGCCCAAGGGCTGGGAGAACCTGGTCCGGTTCCTGCGCGGCAAGGGCTTCACCCCGCAGGAGATGCTCGAGGGCGGCCTGGCCAGCGAGGGCCGCAACGGCCCGATGGACCGCTTCCGCGGCCGGCTGATCTGGCCGATCCGGGACATCACCGGCGATGTGATCGGCTTCGGCGCGCGCAAGCTCTACGACGACGACAACGGCCCCAAATACCTGAACACCCCCGAGACGCCGATCTACAAGAAGTCCCAGGTGCTCTACGGCCTGGACCTGGCCAAGAAGGAGATCGCCAAGTCCGGCCGGGCGGTGATCGTCGAGGGCTACACCGACGTGATGGCCTGCCACCTCGCCGGCGCCGGCACCGCGATCGCCACCTGCGGCACCTCCTTCGGCGACGAGCACATCAAGGTGCTGCGCCGGTTGCTGATGGACTCCGGCGAGTTCCGCGGCGAGGTGATCTTCACCTTCGACGGCGACGCGGCCGGCCAAAAGGCCGCACTGCGCGCCTTCGAGGAGGACCAGAAGTTCGTCACCCGCACCTTCGTCGCGGTCGAGCCACGCGGCCTGGACCCGTGCGACCTGCGCCTCGCGCACGGCGACGACGCGGTACTCGGCCTGATCGACGCGCGCGTCCCGCTCTTCGAGTTCGCGATCAAGTCCCGGATCGAGGGCCACGACCTGTCCACCGCCGAGGGCCGGGTGGCCGCCCTCGACGCCGCCGCGCCGGTCATCGCGGGCATCAAGGACCAGGCCCTGCGGCACACCTACGCGGTCCGCCTGGACTCGATGCTCGGCTTCCTGGACGAGAAGTTCGTGGTCGGCCGGGTCGCCCAGGTCAACCGCTGGCAGCGCGAGCGCACCGCGCGCGGCGAGCGGGGAACCGGCCCGGGGCGCGCCGCGCCCACCGACGGTCCGCAGGCACCGGCTCCCCGACGGCCGGCCGGTTTCCGACCGGATCCGCGCGACTCGCGCCAGGCGGTCCAGCGCGAGGTGCTCAAACTCGCCCTCCAGGCCCCCCTGCTGGTCGCGCCCGCGTTCGACCACTTCGAGACGGACGAGTTCACCGCACCGCCGTACGCCGCGGTGCGCACCGCCGTCGCGGCGGCCGGCGGGGTGTGCTGCGAGCTTGCGCAGACCCCGAACTGGGTCGGCGAGGTACGCGCCGCCGCGCCCGACGACACCGTGCGGCACATGGTCACCGAACTGGCCGTGGAGAGCATGCACCGCACCGCCGAGCCGGACCGGGCCTACGCCGACGGCAACCTGGTCCGACTGCGGGTGTTCTCCGCCGAACGCCGGATCGCCGACGCCAAGTCCCGCCTGCTGCGCATCGATCCGGTCCGCGACGCGCAGGACTACGCGCTGGTCTGGCAGGAACTGACCACCCTGGAAACGTACAAGCGCGCCCTGCTCGACCGCGGCGCCGAAGCGCTCTACGCCCCGGGCGGCTGACCCGGCGGCGGGAAACCGACCCCGCCCGGCCCACCCGGCCACGTCGGCCGGCCCGAACCGCCGCCGGCCAGCGAGAATTTGGCGCCGGGCTCTCGGCTACGGGCCCCCTCGTACAGCAGACTGGGGAAGGTGCATCGGCACACCATAGGGGGGAAAACGCCCGGCGGTGACCCCGCCCACACGGACCGGACGGATGAGCCTGAACCGGGCCCGGCCACCGTCCTCACGGAGCACGCCACCCCAGGAACCGCGCCACCCGAACCACCCGCGCCGACCCCCGCCGAACCCGCCGAGGAGCCCGCTTCCGACGGCGACGGCGAGGACGCGCGGCCGGCCGAGACCGGCGGCTCGTCCGCCGACCTGCTGCGCCAATACCTGCGCGAGATCGGCCGGGTGCCGCTGCTCGGCGCCGCCGACGAGGTCGACCTGGCCCGCCGGGTCGAGGCCGGCCTGTTCGCCGGGGAACGCCTGCGCGCCGACCCGCCCGCCGACCCCGCCGCCCGCGACGCACTGACCACCCTGGTCCGCGACGGTGTCCGGGCCAAGCGCCGGCTCATCGAGGCCAACCTGCGCCTGGTGGTCTCCATCGCCAAACGCTACGTCGGTCGCGGCCTGGGCCTGCTCGACCTGGTCCAGGAGGGCAATCTGGGGCTGATCCGAGCGGTGGAGAAGTTCGACTACACCCGCGGCTACAAGTTCTCCACCTACGCGACCTGGTGGATCCGCCAGGCGATGAGCCGGGCGCTGGCCGACCAGGCCCGCACCATCCGGGTCCCGGTGCACGTGGTCGAGCTGATCAACCGGGTCATCCGGGTGCAGCGCCGACTGCTGCAGGAGCACGGCGAGGAACCCACCGCCGAGGACGTCGGCGCGGTGCTCGACCTCACCGCCGAGCGGGTCACCGAGATCCTGCGGCTGGCCCAGGAACCGGTGTCGCTGCACACCCCGGTGGGCGAGGACGAGGTGATCCTGGGCGACATCGTCGAGGACACCGACGCCACCTCGCCCGCCGAGGCCGCCGCCTACCTGATGTTGCGCGAACACCTGGAGGCGCTGCTGTCCACGCTGGGCGACCGCGAGCGGCAGGTGGTGCAACTGCGCTACGGCCTCGCCGACGGCGAACCGCACACCCTCGAGGAGATCGGCCGGGTCTTCGGGGTGACCCGGGAGCGAATACGCCAGATCGAGTCACGCACCCTGTCCCGGCTCCGCGAGCGGTCCTACTCCGAGCAACTGCGAGGCTATCTCGACTGATCCCTACCGTTCCGGGCCTCGTCTGCTGTCAGAATTCGCCCATGCCGACAAGCCCGACCGCCACCCTCGTCGCCGGGGTGCACTGCTCAGCGCGCCAGTTGCGCATCCTCGTCTGCGACGCCGCGACCGGTACGCCCCTGCGCGAGGGCCGCGCCGGGTACGCCGACGGCGCCGCGACCACGCCCGGTGCCTGGCTGCGAGCCTTCGGGGAGGCCGCGGCGGGCGGCCTGCTCGACGGCGTCGCGGCGATCGCGGTGGCCGCGACCAACCACGGCGCGGTCCCGCTGGACGCCCAGGGGGTGGTACTCGGCCATCCGCTGCCCGACGACGACCGCTCGGCCTCCGGCGCCGGCGCCGACCTGGTGGACGCGCTCGGCGGGCCGGCCGCGTGGACGGCGGCGACCGGCTCGGTACCGGGCTCGTCCTCGGCGATCGCCCAACTGCGCCGCTTCGCCCGGTTCGAACCGGAGGCGGTGACCCGGATCGCGTCCGTACTGCTGCCGCACGACTGGGTGACCTGGCAACTGCTCGGCTGCCCGCCGGAACCGGTCACCGACCACGCGGACGCCTCCACCACCGGCTACCACGCCATCACGGGCGAGTGGCGCGAGGACCTGCTGCACCTGGCCATCGGCCGGGTGCCGCGCACGCCGATCGTGCTGCCCCCCGGCGGCGCCGCCGGTCGCACCCCCGAGGGCATCCTCGTCTCGGCCGGCACCGGTGCCGAGGCGGCCCTGGCCCTGGGCGCGGGCCTGGCCGACGGCGACGTGGTGTTGTCCGTCGACACCACCGGCACGGTGTTCGCGCCGCACCCGGTGGCGGTGGCCGACCCCACCGGGGTGGTCGGCTCCTACGCCGACGCCACCGGGCGGTATCTGCCCAGGGTGCGCACCGTCAACGCGGCCCGGGTGCTGCGCGGCACCGCCACGACGCTCGGTGTGGACGCCGAGGAGTTCGACCGGATCGCGCTCGAGTCCACGCCGGGCGCCGGTGGGCTGGTCCTGCTGCCCTACCTCGACGGGGAGCAGGTCCCCGACCTGCCGCACGCGGCGGGCACGCTGACCGGGCTGCGGCTGGAGAGCATGACGCCCTCGGGCCTGGCGCGGGCCGCGGTGGAGGGGATGTTGTGCGGTCTCGCCGACGCGCTGGACGTGCTGCGCGACCACGACGTGGCGGTGAACCGGCTGATCCTGGTCGGGCCCGGGGCCCGCTCGGCGGCGGTGGCGGAGGTCGCGCCGGCGCTGCTCGGGCTGCCCACCGCGGTGCCCCCGGCGGCGCTCGCCGGCCGCTTCGTCGCGCTCGGCGCGGCCCGGCAGGCCGCGTGGGCGCTGTTCGGGGAGTTGCCGGGGTGGCCGGCGGGGGTCGGCGCGTTCGCCGAATCCGACGAGGAGGCGCTCGCCCTGGGCGACGCGGTCCGGCAGCAATACCGCGATGTGCGTGATCGGCTGCACCCGGGTGCGGTGGCGCCGCCTCGGGAGGGCGCGGAGCCGGGCGGTCGGCACCGCCGGGGGTGACAGGGCGACGCGGGCCGGGGATGTGGCTGCCCGGCCCGCGTGGTGGTGTTACGGCCCCTGTCGGCGTCGGGCGGCCTACAGCCCCTGGCCGGGCCGCGAGGAGGCCGGGGACGCGCCGTTGGTGCCGCCGTGTCCGCCGAACCGGTCCGGCAGGTGCCGGCCGACCCGCTCGGGCAGGTGCTCGCCGATCGCCCGGCCGGCCTTGGCACCGGCGCCGCGGCCCAGCTCGGCCGCCGCGTGTCCGGCCTTCTGCGCGGGCGGGCTGCCCGCCACCGTGCCGGACAACTTCCGGATCTGCTCGTACCGCTCACGCCCGGCTTTCGCCCCCAGGACGTAGCCGATGGCGAGGCCGGTGACGAAGGTGAGCTTGTTGATCATGGTGTCCTCCGCGGTCGTTTGTCCCGCCCGTGCACGTCAGCGCCTACCCGGGCGCGGTGCGTAGGCAACCTGTGAGGTCCTACCGGAAAAACCCTGGTGCGGGCCACCCCACGGAATGCGCTAATGTATTCCACGCAGCGACCGCCCGGCGGTCCAACGCAATCCCGCATAGCTCAATTGGCAGAGCAGCCGGCTGTTAACCGGCAGGTTATTGGTTCGAGTCCAATTGCGGGAGCCACCGGAAGCGCCCGTCGGTCCCACCCGGCGGGCGCTTCCGTGCGTTCCCCTCACGCGCTCCCGGCGCGGGCCCGGAACTCCGGTAGCACGCCCCGGGCTTGCGGCTGCGGAAGTACCGGCGCCCGCCCCGCCGTGCGTAGCGGTCCCCGGTACTGCCTCGCCAGCACCACCCACGGGTCGCCGACCTCGTGCTCGGGATGCTCGGTGGGCTGACGGCCAGTCAGATATCCCGGTGTCGGACGAACTCCCGGGCCAGCCCGCCGAGGCGGCGTCGCCTCGAGCGCCGGCCGGGCCGGCGATGCTCTCGCCGCGTGCAAGGAGCCCGTGGGGCTACGGGATGATCACCGTTTTGCCCCTGGCGCCGCCGAGGCGGCTTCGGGCGATGGCGGTCGGGGTGTCGGACAGGGGGAGGCGGGCTTCGATGGGGACGGTCAGGCGGTGGGCTCTCAGTTCGTCGGCCAACTGGTCGTAGAGGGCCGGGGTGGATTTCTGGTTGTGGTTGATCGCTTTGACGCCCCGCGTGGACAGTGCCTCCGGGTCGGCCGCGAACAGCGTGCTCACGGCCGTTCCGCCGGCGTGAATCAGGCTCGCGTAGTCGGCGAAGTCGGCGGCGTCGGAGACCAGGTCGATCAGCGCGTCCACGCCGTCGGGGTAGTTCGCCCGGACCTTGGCCACGACGATGCCGCCGCTCGCGTCGTAGGTCTCGGCCGCGCCGAGCGCGCCCATCTTGGTCTGCCCGACCCCCCGGGTCACCGCCAGCACCCGAATGTCGCGCGCCGCAGCGAGCTGGGTGACGAACGTACCCACGCCGCCCGCCGCGCCGACCAGCAGGACGGTCTGGCCGGCCCGGATGCCGCCTGCCTCCAACAGGCCGAGCGCGGTGCCCGCGGCGGTGGGCAGCGTGGCCGCCTGGGCCGGGTCCAGGTCGGCCGCCGAGGCGATCGGGCCGGTGTCCGGGACGGTGAGGAACTCCGCGTAGGCGCCGACCGCGCCGACCGGTGCGCGCAGCGCCGAGCCGAACACCCGGTCGCCGATCGCGAATCGGGTCGCCCCCGGACCGCTGTCGACCACGGTGCCTGCGAAGTCCACCCCGAGCACGAGCGGGAACGTGTGTTCCATCGACCCGGCGAGCATCCCGTCCGCGACCTTCCAGTCGAACGGGTTGACCGCCGCCGCCGCGACCTCCACCAGCAACTCGCCCCGGCCGGGCGTCGGTTTCGGTACGTCGACGACCTTCGGGTCGCCTCCGAACTCGGTCACGGCGACAGCGCGCATGGTCTGCTCCTCGGTACGACGAGACGTGGCATCAGGTCAACCGAGTGACCGCGTGCGACCCGTCGTAAACAGGCGTCCGCACGCCGGCCCCGCACCACGAGTGCCCGTCGTGCACGCCCGCTCGAAGGCGGGTTTCGAGCACTTTCGGGCAGGACGAGACCACGCCCGCGAGGATCCCCCCGGGCGTTGGTCGGGCCTGACCGGTTATGCTGCGTCAGGCCGTCCGGCAGTGGACGGTAAGGGGCGGTAGCTCAGCTGGTTAGAGCAGGGGACTCATAATCCTCTGGCCGTGGGTTCGAGTCCCACCCGCCCCACCCATTTCAGGTCGGTGCTCTCGCTGCGCTTTTCTCGTGCCGTATGTGCCCGGTCGGGCGGTTGGTCGCTGTGTGTTGTCGGGCGACTCTTTTCCGTAGTCGAGTCAGAGCTTAGCGGGCTCTTGGGGGATACCGGGAGGGAAATCACTCGTACGGGCTATCCCCATGTGTATCCCTGGCGTGAGGTGACCTCCGCGAGCGTGCGCTGACCGGACACGCTGGGGTGGAACCAGTCCCAGTGGCTGACGTCGTTCTTGCCGAACCGCTGGGTGTTCACCACCCCGCCGTCGTACCGGCAGTTGGACCAGGACGAACACACCTCGCGCAGCTTCGCGTTGTAGGCGGTCACCCGGTCGCGCACCCGCTGCCGACGGTCGACCGCGTCGGGCTTGGTCGACTGCGGGTCCTCCAGCATCGCCTGGCAGACGCCGGCCACCGACCACACCGTGCGGGCCAGGAACTCGTCGTGCCCGGTCTCCCACATCCGCCCCACGTCCGGAATGCTGACCACGAGCACGCGCGCGTGCGGCAGACCGGTACGCAGTACCTGCAGCGCGTCCTTGAACTGGCTTTCGTACGTGCTCGGCGAGGTCATCTCGTCCTCGGCGGACCGGCACGCGTCGTTGGCGCCGATCAGGATCGTCACGTATTCGGCCCGCTGGTCGACCGCCGCGCGAGCCTGACCGGCCAGATCGGCCATCCTCGCGCCGGTCTTGGCGTCGTTGAACACCGCGTTCTCGGGCAGCCCCAACCGTTTGGCGTGCGAGTTCACCTCGGCCGAGGTGCCGGTGGCCCACGACTTGTCCGGGCAGTCCTGAAGCGGCGAACACGTGTCGAAGCCGCGCGTGATCGAGTCGCCGAGCGCGGCCATCGAGCGCGGCTTGGCCGGTGTGGTCGCGGTGGCCGGCGACTCGGCGACGGGCGCCTTCTCGCTGGGCCGTTCGGACGCGGTCGGGTTGCCGGGTTTCGCGGATTGGCCGGTGGTCGGATCGGCCGCCGGGTTGGTACCAACCGCGGCCGGGGCGGACTTGCCGCCGCCGTCCGAGCCCAGACAGGAGGACAACGTCAACAGTGCCGCGACCGTCGTGGTGGTTGCCACCCCTACTCGCCGTTTCCTACCCACGCCGCCCCCTCCGCCCCCTAGCATCGACACGACGATGTTCATCGACGGTACGTCACTCCTTCGTGTGAAGGCCGACACTGCCGGGAGTGGCGTTGTCGGCGGCCGGGCACGTTGAGTGCAGTGGCTCACCATTCCGAGACGGTGAGTAACGAATTGTTCCTTCGCATCGGACAATTGCCCACATGTGATTACGGACAGCAACTGGTGCTTGTGGTACATCCGTGGTCTGTGGGGCACAATGGAAGACCGGGATTCGAACAGGCAGTCCGAGACAAGGGTTGAGGCCGCTGGGGAAGGCGAACCTCGTCCTTGAAGCCTGGAGGTCCCGGTGACGACACGTGGAGTTCTGTACGTGCACTCCGCGCCGCGTGCGCTGTGCCCGCACGTCGAGTGGGCCGCAGCGGGCGTTCTTGGCGTGCGCGTGAGTCTTGACTGGGTCCGCCAGCCGGTGGCGCCCGGCATGTTGCGGGCGGAGCTGTCCTGGCAGGGCACGCCCGGTACTGCGTCGCGCCTGGCCTCGGCGCTGCGCGGGTGGCACCTGCTGCGATTCGAGGCCACCGAGGAACCCTCGGCCAACGCCGAGGGGGAGCGCTACAGCAACACCCCCGACCTCGGCATCTTCCATGCCGTCACGGGGGCGCACGGCGACATCCTGATCCCGGAGGATCGGCTGCGCGCGGTGCTCGGGCGGGCGGCGCGCGGGGAGGTCGATCTGCGCTCCGAGGTGGAGAAGCTGCTCGGCAAGCCGTGGGACGACGAGTTGGAGCCCTTCCGCTATGCGGGGGAGGGCACCCCGGTGCGCTGGCTGCACCAGGTGGTCTGAGCGTGCGGGGGAGCCCCGGGAAGAAGACATACGTATAGACATACCGACGCGAGCGGCCCCTCCGAATCATCCGGAAGGGCCGCTCGCGTCTCCGCCTTCGGGCCGAGAGCGGGTCTCGGCGCGGGATGTCGCGGTGTGCGCCCCGGACTCGCGGCGCCGTGGCGATCGCCTTCGCGACGGTGATCCGGCTCTCGTCCGGACCGCTCGCCTCGCCCACCACGCCGAGGTCGACCATCCGGCGCAAACCGCCCGTGACCTGCCCGTGTTCGGCCGCCGGCGTCGGCTCGACCGACGGATCGCAAACCTCGGCGAGGTGGCACCGGTACGGGCCGCGGACGACCGCGACCGCGCCCCCGGACGGCGACTTCGGCGCTTGTCAGGACCAGTACTTCGGTCCCCCAGAGCAGGAGGTCGTCGCTTCCCGGGCAGCGGGTTGTCTTAGGGGTCGCGACCCCTACCCGGCCAACCCTCGGCGCGTCAGCGCCCACGACTTGATCGTCGACGAGTGATCGACGAGCGCAGCGAGGAGAGCGGCCGGAGGCCGCCGGCGGCGAAGCCGCCCCGCGCGAAGCGCGGCAACAAGGGGGGCCGCGCGGAGCGCGGCTACCGGCGGAAGGCCACCACGACGTTGTGACCGCCGAAGCCGAACGAGTTGTTGAGTGCGGCGATGTCGCCGTCGGGCAGGGTGCGTGCCTCGCCCCGGATGATGTCCAGGTCGACCTCGTCGTCGAGGTCGTCCACGTTGATCGTGGGCGGCGCGGTGCGGTGGTAGAGGGCCAGCACGGTGGCCACCGACTCGACCGCGCCGGTGCCGCCGAGCAGGTGTCCGGTCATCGACTTGGTGCTGGTGACGGTGACTTTGTCGGCCGCCGCGTCGCCCAGGGTGGCGCGGATCGCCTTGAGTTCGGTGACGTCGCCCGCCGGGGTGGAGGTGCCGTGCGCGTTGATGTGCACGATCTCGGCCGGGTCAAGCCCGGCGTCCTCGATGGCCTGGGCCATCGCGCGGCCGATGTCGCGGCCGGTCGGCTCCGGCTGGGCGATGTGGTGGCCGTCGGAGGTGAGTCCGGCACCCGCGACCTCGGCGTAGACGCGGGCCCCTCGGGCCGCCGCGTATTCGGCGCTCTCCAGGACCAGGACGCCCGCGCCCTCGCCCATCACGAAGCCGTCCCGGCCCTTGTCGTACGGGCGCGACGCGCGCTGTGGTTCGTCGTTGCGCTTGGACATCGCCATCATGTTCGCGAAGGCGGCCATCGGCAGCGGGTGGATCGCCGCCTCGGTGCCGCCGCAGACCACCACGTCGGCGCGGCCGGCGCGGATCATCTCCAGGCCGTAGGCGACCGCCTCGGCGCCGGAGGCGCACGCGCTGACGGGGGTGTGTACACCGGCCCGCGCGCCCAGTTCGATGCCGACGTTGGCGGCCGGGCTGTTGGGCATCAACATCGGGACGGTGAGCGGGCCGACCCGACGGGGGCCCTTCTCGTTGAAGATGTCCCACGCGTCGAGCAGGGTGGTGACGCCGCCGATGCCGGAGGCGATCACCACGGCGAGGCGGACCGGATCCACGACGAGCGCGTCCGGGGTGTCCTCGTCGGCCCTGTTCTTCGCCGCGTAACCGGCGTCCCGCCAGGCCTCGCGCGCGGCGATCATGGCGAACTGGCCGGAGCGGTCCAGACGGCGCGCCTCGACCTTCGGCATGACCTCGAGCGGCTCGACCGCGATCCGGGCGGCGAAGGTGACCGGCAGCTGCGCGGCCCATTCCTCGGTCAGCGCCCGCGCGCCGGACGTGCCCGCGAGCAGTGCGGACCACGTGGTCGCGACATCGCCGCCGACCGGCGTGGTCGCGCCCAGACCGGTGACGACCACGGCACGCGTGGCGTCGTTGCGCTCGGTCGACTTCACTGTCTTCTCACTCTCACGCTGTTGATTCGGGCGATCCGGCGACTTCGGACTGTGGCGCGGCCGGGCCCGGTGTGGTTCTGCGACGGACCGGGCCGGACTCGCGGACGCGAATCCGGCCCGGGAAACGACCGGCGCTACATCGGACCTAGGCGGCCTTGACGATGTAGTCCACCGCGTCGCGAACGGTCTTCAGGCCCTTGACGTCGTCGTCCGGGATCTTGACCTCGAACTTCTCCTCGGCCGCCACGACGACCTCGACCATCGACAGCGAGTCCACGTCCAGGTCGTCGATGAACGACTTGTCCAGCTCGACGTCTTCCTCGTCGACGCCGGCGATCTCGTTGACGATCTCGGCGAGGCCCGCGAGGACCTCTTCCGGGGTGGTAGCCATGTTGCTCCTCGATTGGAAAAAACTGCTGCGGTGACAGGTGAAGCCGTACTGCATGTCCGATCGGCGCCTTCCGGCGGCCGACGGGGGACTACGGAAGCGTAATGACCTGGCCGGCGTAGACGAGGCCCGCCCCGAATCCCATGATCAGCGCGGTGCCGCCGCTGACCGCTTCGCCGCTTTCGAGCATGCGCTCCATCGCGAGCGGGATGGACGCCGCCGACGTGTTGCCGTTCTCGGCGATGTCGCGGGCGACCGGTACTTCGGCCGGCAGCTTCAGCGCCTTGATCATCGCGTCGGTGATCCGCATGTTGGCCTGGTGCGGGATGAACGCGTCCAAGTCCTCGGCCTTGACGCCGGCTGCGTCAAGGGCCTGTTCGCACACCTTGGCCATCTCCCACACGGCCCAGCGGAAGACCTTCTGGCCCTCCATCTTGAGCGTGGGGAAGTCCTGGTCGCGGTTGTCGCGCAGATCGTTCCAGTCGACGGTCTGGGTGATCGCCTCGGCCTGCGAGCCGTCCGAGCCCCACACCACCGGACCGATGCCCGGGGTGGTCGAGGGTCCGATCACGACCGCGCCGGCGCCGTCGCCGAAGATGAACGCGGTGCCGCGGTCGTCGAGGTTGGTCAGGTCGCTCAGTCGCTCGACGCCGATCACCAGGACGTATTCGGCGCTGCCGCCGCGGACCATGTCACTGGCCAGCGAGACGCCGTAGCAAAAGCCCGCGCAGGCCGCAGAGACGTCGAAGGCCGCGGCCCGGCCGCCGCCCGCGCCCAGGCGGTGGGCGATCTCGGTGGCGATCGCCGGGGTCTGCTTGAGGTGGGTGACTGTCGACACGATCACGCAGCCCACCTGCGCGGGGTCCAGGCCGGCGTGCGCGAGCGCCTTGCCGGCCGCCGCGATCGACATCTCGGCGACGGTCTCCTCGGGGGAGGCCCAGCGCCGGGTCCGGATCCCCGAACGCGACTGGATCCACTCGTCGGACGAGTCGATCCGGTCCACCAGCTCGGAGTTGGGCACGATCCGACTCGGACGGTAGCCACCGACGCCGAGGATGCGCGCGTGCGCGGCTCCGGCGCGGGGGGTGATGGATGCGCTCACGCGTGGTCCTCCCGTACGGGTTCACGGCCGGGTGGGTTCGCGGCCGAGTGCAGAGCGGATGGCGCCGGTTGCGTCGTGACGGTGCCGCCGTGCGTGTCGATCAGGTCGCGGGCGGCCTCGAGGTCGTCCGGGGTCTTGAGCGCGACGGTCGCCACGCCGGGCAGGGCACGCTTGGCCAGCCCGGTCAGGGTGCCCGCCGGGGCGACCTCGATCAGGCCGGTGACGCCCAGGTTCTTCATGGTCTCCATGCACAGGTCCCACCGCACCGGGTTGGAGACCTGGGTGACCAGCCGCTTGACCACGTCGTGCCCGTCGTGCAGCACGGCGCCGTCGGAGTTGGAGATGAACGGGGTGCGCGGGTCGCGCACGGTGACGCCGGGGACCAGCTCGGCGAGCCGGCTCACCGCGGCGGCCATGTGCTCGGTGTGGAACGCGCCGGCCACCGCCAGCGGCCGTACTCGGGCCTTCTCCGGCGGGTCGGCGGCGAACGCGGCGAGCTGCTCCAGGGTGCCGGCCGCGACGATCTGGCCGGCGCCGTTCAGGTTGGCCGGGGTCAGGCCGTGTTCGGCGATCTTGGCGAGCACCGTCTCCCGGTCGCCGCCGAGCACCGCGCTCATCCCGGTCCGGGTGACCGCGGCGGCCGCGGCCATCGCCCGGCCTCGCTCGCGGACCAGGGTCAGCGCCGACTCGGCGCTGAGGATCCCGGTGCCGGCCGCGGCGGTCAGCTCGCCGACGCTGTGGCCGGCGGTGGCGCCGACCACGCGGGCCGCGTCGGCGGGGTTGGGGAACAGCGCGAGGGTGGCCACCAGACCTGAGGCGACGAGCAGCGGCTGGGCCACGGCGGTGTCCCGGATCTCGTCCGCGTCGGCCTTGGTGCCGTAGTGGATCAGGTCGAGGCCGGTGACGGCGGACCACCAGCGCAGCCGGTCGGCCACGCCGTCGAGGTCGAGCCAGGGGGCGAGGAATCCGGGCGTCTGGGCACCCTGTCCGGGAGCGACGAGTACGAGCACGAGGTCAAGCCTCTCTCCTGCGAGGGGTGACACCCCCTTATCGGCAGGGACGAAGATCCGATGGCGACTTTGTTGGGTTGCTACAAAAAGGTCTCGGGCTAGCTCTCGATCGCGGCCAGCCGGCCGAGGATCAGCGAGACCTGGAGGGTGAATGCGGAACGGGTCTCGGTCGGCACGAGTCCGGTGACGTCCACGACACGTCGGAGCCGGTAGCGCACGGTATTCGGGTGTACGAAGAGCATCCGGGCGGCTCCTTCGAGACTCGCTGCCTGCTCCAGGTATACGGAAAGTGTCTCCAGGAGCGCGGAGCCGGCCGCGTGCAGAGGTATGTAGATCTCCTCCACCAACTGCTCCCGAGCCTCGTCGTCCCCGGCGAGCGCGCGTTCGGGCAGCAGATCGTCGGCGGAGACCGGGCGCGGGGCGTCCGGCCAGGCCACACACGCGCGGTGGCCGGACATCGCGGCCTGTGCGGAGCGTACGGCGGCCAGCAGGTCCGGCACCTCGGGGCCGACCACCACCGGACCCGGGCCGAACTGGCCGATCAGCGAGCGGGTCGCCCGGATCGGATCGTCGGTGCCGCCCAGGATCACCACGAGCCGCTCGCCCTGGACGCCGGTGAGCACGTTGAGCCGGGCATGCCGGCCGGCGCGGTGGATGCCGTCGACGACCTCCTGGGCGTCCGCGTCCGGGGCGTTGCCGACCACCACCATGACCGAGTCGGGGGAGCCCCAGCCCAGGGCGGAGGCGCGGGAGAGGATGCCCTCGTCCGCCTCGCCGCGCAGCAGCGAGTGCACCACCAGGGCCTCCAGGCGGGCGTCCCAGGCGCCGCGGGTCTCGGCCGCGTGCGCGTACACCTGCGCGGTGGCGAAGGCGATCTCCCGGGAGTAGAGCAGCAGTGCCTCACGCAACACCTGCTCGTAGCCGGGGGCGGCCAGCGTGGCGATCTCCGCCTCGACCACCTCGATCGTGGTGCGGATCAGCTCGACGGTGTGCGGCAGTGTGATGGTGCGGGTCAGCTCGCGCGGCGCGGTGCCGAACACGTCGGCGCTGACCTTCTGCGGTGTCTCCGGGTGGCGGAACCACTCGGTGAAGGCGGAGATGCCGGCCTGCGCCACGAGACCGATCCAGGATCGGTTGTCGGCGGGCATGTTCCGGTACCAGGGAAGGGCCTCGTCCATCCGCGCGAGCGCCGCGCCGGCCAGGGCGCCGGCGGACTTCTCGAGCCGGCGGACGGTCGCGGCACGCAAATCGGGCTTGGAACTCACGAGGCAATCATGCTCCTCCCGAGGCGGCGGCCCGGACCGGGCTCGGGCGGGGGTGCCTGTGGCGCGGGGTGGCGCGGGTCGTGGGCGGGGTGGGGACGGCGACCGGGTCGGGGGGAGGCGGGGTGAGGGGGAGGACCGCGGTCGTGTCTGCACAGCGTGGGTCGGGTGGTGGTGGGCGCGAGTGGGTCGAGGGGTGTGGGTTGTCGGTGGAGCTGTGCGGGTGATGCCGGGGGAGGGGGTCATCCGGGGGTCTCGGTGGTGGCCCGGGGTGGGTGTTCGGGGCGGGTCAGGTGTACCCGGGGGCGGCCGTCGGGGCCCGGGGATACCGAGACTCGGGCCTGGTAGTGCTCGGCGATGGACTCCGGGGTGAGGACTTCGGCGGGTGGGCCGGTGGCCACCGCCCGGCCGGCGACCAGGAGGAGCAGGCGGTCCGCGTACTGGGCGGCCACGCCGAGGTCGTGGAGGGTGGTGAGGACGGTCAGGCCGTCGTCTCGGCGCAGCGCGTCGACGAGTTCCAGGACCTGTTGTTGATGGCCCGGGTCGAGTGCGGTGGTGGGCTCGTCCAGGAGGAGTATCGGGGCCTGTTGGGCGAGGGCGCGGGCCAGGACCACACGTTGGCGTTCGCCGCCGGAGAGGCGGCCCACGTCGCGGTCGGCGAACGCGGCCAGGTCGAGGCGGTCGAGTACCTCGTCGGCGATCGCCCGGTCGCGCCGCCCGGGGCGGGCCAGGTAGCCCAGGTGGGGGGTGCGGCCGAGCAGGACGTATTCGCGTACCGGCATCTGCGCTGGGACCACCGGGTTCTGCGCGGTGTAGGCGATGGTCCGGGCCAGTTCGCGCTGGGACAGGTCGCGGACCGGGCGGTCCCCGACGGTGATCGAGCCCAGGTGGGGCAGCAGCCCGGCGATCGACTTGAGCAGGGTGGACTTGCCCGCGCCGTTGGGGCCGATCACCGCGAGCCATTCGCCGGGCTCGACGTCGACATCGACGCCGCGCAGCACCGGGCAGTGGTCCCGGTCCACGCCCGCCTCGCGCAGTGCCAGGCGGGCGCTCATACGTCCACCCGCCGGGTGCCGCGCAGTACGAAGACGAAGAACGGCGCGCCGACGAACGCGGTGACCACGCCGATCGGCAGCTCGCCGGGCGCGGTGACGGTGCGCGCGAGCACGTCGGTGAGCACCAGGAACGCCGCGCCGCACAACAGCGACATCGGCAACACCCGCCGGTAGCTGCCGCCCACCAGGCGGCGCACCAGGTGCGGCACGACGATCCCGACGAAGCCGATCAGGCCGCTGATCGCGACCGCCGACGCGGTGGCGAGGGACGCGGCGAGCAGCACCACCAGGCGGACCCGGCCGGGGCGGACGCCGAGTCCGGCGGCCTCCTCGTCGCCGACCGACATGACGTCGAGCAGGCGGCCGTGCAGGACCAGGACGACGGTGCTGACCAGGGCGTACGGCAGGATCATCCGCAGGTCGGCCCAGCCGATCCCGGACAGTCGGCCGAACAGCCACGAGTAGATCCGGCGCAGCTCGTCGGTGTTGGCGGACTGTACGTAGGTCTGCGCGGCGGCCAGGAACTGGGCGACCGCGACGCCGGCCAGGACCAGGTTCGCGGTGCCGCCGGAGCGGCTCGTGCCAGCGCCGATCGTGTACGCGAGCAGCACCCCGCCGAGCGCGCCGACGAACGACGCGAGCGGCACGACCGGGATGCCGCCCACACTGTCCCCGTGCGCGTAGACGATCACCAGCGTCGCGCCCAGACCCGCGCCGGAGGCCGCGCCGAGCAGGTAGGGGTCGGCCAGCGGATTGCGGAAGACGCCCTGGTAGCCGGCGCCGGCCAGGCCCAGCAGCCCGCCCACGGTCACCGCGGCCAGCACCCGGGGCAATCGCAGGTCGATCAGCACCGCGTACTGCACGGGGGTGAGCCCGTGGTCGAGGTGCACGAAGGGCAGCTGGTCGAGCAGCGCGAGGACCACGCCGCGGGCGGGTAGGTCGGCCGCGCCCACGGTCAACCCGAGCACGACGGCACCGACGAGCAACAGGCCCGCGCCGAGCGGGGGCAGGGCTGCTCGCGGGCGTTTGCCGACCGGGAGAGAGTGCATGAGCCGGCCGTCAGCCCTGCGTCGCACCGGCCTTGGCCACCGCCTGCGACACCGCGCGGACCAGGTCCACCACGCGCGGGCCCCAGCGCGAGGCGATGTCGTCGTCGAGCCCGATCACGCCGCCGTTGCGCACGGCGGTCACCCGGTCCCAGCCCGGCCGCTTGCCCACCGTGTCGGCGTTTTGGCCGCAACACTTCGTGTCGGCCAGGAAGACCAGGTCGGGGTTGGTCTGCACGAGGTATTCGGCGGAGAGCTGCGGGTAGCCGGTGCCCGCCTTGTCCGCGTCGTCGGCGATGTTCTTCAGACCGAACTGCGCGTACACCTGACCGATGAAGGTCTTCGAGGTCGAGGTGTAGAGCGTGTTGTCCAGCTCGTGGAAGTAGGTCAGCTGCTTCGCGGGCTTCGGCGTGGCGGCGACGATCGTGGCGATGTCGGTCTTCATCCTGGTGGCGACCTCACCCGCCTGCGTGGTGTGCCCGGTGGCCGTGCCGAGCGTGTTCAGCTGGGCGTACGAGTCGTCGAAGGTCTTTGCCGCCGGGGTCAGCACGACCGGGATCTTCAGCTTGTTCAGCGCGGCGACCAGGCCGTCCGTGTCGGCCGAGGCGATGACCAGGTCGGGCGTGTAGTTGGTGATCGCCTCGACGTTCGGCTTGAAGCCGGACAGCTTGGTCTTGGGCGCGCTCGCCGGGAAATTCGACTGGTCGTCGACCGCGGTGACCTGGCCGCCGGCGCCGATCGCGAAGAGCATCTCGGTCGCGCTGGGCGCCAGCGAGACGATCTTCTTCGGCGCGGCGGGGATGGTGACCTTGGTGCCGTCGGAGTCGACCGTCGCCGGGAAGGACTTGGCGTCGGGACCGGTGCCGGCGGCCGACCCGCCGGTTGTTGCCGGGGTGCCCTGGGCCTTTTTGTCCTTCGAGTCGTCCGAGCCGCACCCGGTCAGGACGAGCACGCCGAGCAGCAGCGCGGTGGCGGAACGAAGCAGGGGTACGGATCTCAACGCGAACTCCAGGTCCTCGGACGCGGCAGGCGTCGGGACCCGTGGAGACGGATCGCCCCTCCTGCGAGGCCGATGTCGTCGGTGCGGACGAGGCGACCTGGCTCGTCCCCGAGCGGCAGGCCGCTGCCGGGGCATCACAGTTGCGGGACAGCGCCGGGATCCCACCGGACTTCGCTGCGTTCGACACCGTCGGCGACAACCGGCCGCCGACGCGCGAACGATACCAATCGGGTCGTTCACCGTCGGTGATTGGGGTGGTTTGGGGGTGCTGCGGGGGCCCGCCGGCGGGTCGGTCGAGTCATCCCGCCGGATCGGGTTGACCCGGGTGTGGGAGGTGCGGCTTGCTTGGAGTGCGCTCCAACTCCGTAGCGTTTGTGTCATGCCCGTCCCACCGACGGGCTTCCCACCGGAGGCTTCCCGATGTCGGCCACGCGGACCATCACCCCCGACGACTACGAGGTCGGCAAGTACTCGATCGGCGCAGTGGCCGAGCGCACCGGGCTGACCGCACACACCCTGCGCTGGTACGAGCGGATCGGCCTGATGCGGCACGTGAGTCGACAGGGGCCCCGGACGGGACAGGGCGGCAACGGGCGAGGCACTCGGCGGCGCTACAGCGACCGCGACCTCGACTGGCTGGAATTCGTCGGCAAGATGCGGCTGACCGGGATGCCGGTGGCGGACATGCTTCGGTACGCGGAGCTGGTCCGCCAGGGCGACGCGACCCGATTCGCCCGCCGGGAACTGCTCGAGGAGCACCGCGAGGAGGTCCGCAACCGGATCAGCGATCTCCAGAGTTGCCTACTCGTCATCGACCACAAGATCGAGTCGTACGCGGACGCAGAGCGGAGCAATCACGATGAGCACTCTCAAGCTGGGTAACGACGGCCCCGAGGTCTTCGCCCAGGGCCTGGGCTGCATGGGCATGAGCGCCTTCTACTCGGGCGCCGACCACAACGAGTCGGTGGCCACCCTGGAGCGCGCGCTCGAGCTGGGCGTGACGCTGTTCGACACCTCGGACATGTACGGCCCGCACACCAACGAGGAACTGCTCGGCGCATTCCTCGCCGAGGCCGGGCGCCGTGAGCGGGTCACCCTGGCCACCAAGTTCGCGGTCAACGTCACACCCGACGGCGGGCGGGAGATCCGCGGCGACGCGGCCTACGTCAAGCAGGCCGCCGAGGGCAGCCTGCGCCGGTTGCGCACCGACGTGATCGACCTGTACTACATGCACCGCCGGGACGTGCGGGTGCCGATCGAGGAGACCGTCGGCGCGATGGCCGAACTGGTCCGCGAGGGCAAGGTCCGACACCTGGGCCTGTCCGAGGTCACCGCCAAGGAACTGCACGCGGCGGCGGCCGTGCACCCGATCGCCGCCGTGCAGTCGGAGTGGAGCCTGTTCACCCGCGACATCGAGGAGAGCGTGGTGCCCGCCGCGCGCGAGGTGGGCGCGGCCCTGGTCGCCTACTCGCCGCTCGGCCGAGGCTTCCTGACCGGTGCCTGGGCCGCCGCCGAGACGCTGCCGGAGAGCGACTTCCGCCGCTCCCAGCCGCGCTTCACCGGGGACAACGCGGCGGCGAACACAGCGATCCTGGCGCCGGTGCGGGCGATCGCCGAGGCGCACGGGGCCACCCCCGCGCAGGTCGCGCTGGCGTGGGTGCACTCGCGCACGCGGGCGTGGGGTCTGTCGGTGGTGCCGATCCCGGGCACCACCAAGCCGCACCGCCTGGAGGAGAACGTGGCGGCCACCGAACTGGTGCTCACCGAGGCCGAGCTGGCCGCGTTGGAGCCGATTGCCGGGCAGGTCACCGGGGCCCGGTACCCGGACATGTCGGCGACCTTCAACGACCGCGACTGACCCGCACGCCGACGCCGAGACCGGCCCCGCTCGGGCCGGCCTCAGCGGTGGCGTCCCTCGCGCTCCAGACGGGCCACCACGTGCGCCCGCAGCAGGTGGTCGAAGCCCGAGTCGTGGATCCGGCGTTCCAGCGCGGTCGGCGTGGTGCGCAGGTCGGTCGCGGCGGCGATCAGGTCCCAGTCGTGGGCGGCCAACCGGGAGAGCAGGTGACCTCGGCGGACCTGCTGCGCCGACAGCAGGAACGTCTTGCAGTAGGCGAGCCGGCCGTCCTGGTGGGTGATCCGCTCGCCGATGTGGTTCTCCTCGTCGAGCCGGAACGAGGGCAGGAAGCGGCCGAGTTCGTACGGGCCCAGGCGGTACACGCGCTGGTGCGTGTACGCCTGCTCGGCGGTGAGCCCGGACGTCATCAGCCCGTGGAACCGCCCCCACGCGTCGTGCTGCCCGGCCGCCTCGCGACGCAGATCCGCGAGCGAGGACACCCGGTCGGCGTCCAGCTCGGCCACGAAGTCGGGCACCGGCGCGGCGTAGTGGGCGTAGTGGTAGAGGGTTTCCCCGTACATGTCGGTCAACAGCGTGGCGTGCAGGGCCCGATAGTCGGCCGGATGCGGCACCACGAACACGCTCGCGAGCGCGTCCGCGACATAGAGCGCGACGCCGCATTGGCCCGGGTGGATCTCGAACACCTTGAGCGCGTCCGCCAATCCGCGCACCTGGCCGCCGCAGAACGCCTCCTCCACGCGCGGCGACAGGCCCTCGCGTACGGCCCGGTCGGTCCACTCCTCCCACGCGATCGAGGGGCCGCCGAAGTGCAGCGCCAGATAGCCCTCCAGGGCCAGGTGCATCGGCAGGAAGCGCAGTCGGGTGCCGTCCACCCGACGGGCCATCCGGCGCAGCGCCCGAGCGGGCCGGCGGATCTTCGCCCGGGGCGGCGGCGCGGGTCGTTCCTGGAGTTGGGTGCCGAAGACCGCCGCGGGGTCCTCGCCGACGTCCCAGGAGGCGACGAAGGCGTGCGGGATGAACGAGCGGTAGAACGTGCGGTCGCCGAGGTCGACGATCGACGGGTCGCCGGCCTGGTAGACGCGCTCGTCCAGGCGCAGGTCGGTGATCGGCGTGTCCCGGACCAGCGGTACCAGCCGGATCCCGCCCCAGACCTGGGCGGGGCGCGCGGTCAGGCCGGTCAGCTCGAAGTCGCCGATCATGCCGGCACCTTTCCGCTCTGCCGCCCGGGGTGGTTCCTGCTGCGAAAGCGGTCCTCGCGGGCCGTGAGGTATTCGCTCAGCTCCGCGAAACCGGCCCGGCCCTCGGCGAATCGGGCCAGTTCGATCAGCGCCGGTACGTCCTCCGCGTCGCGCACCCCCACCGTCGGTACGCTCGCGGCCAGCCGCTTCACATCGAAGCCGGTCGCGTCGTACACCGGATTCAGGTGCACCACGGTGGTCGCCCCGGCCGGGTCGAGCCGCTCGCGCCACACCCGCAGCACCTCGGCGGCCAGCCCGGGCGGGCTGTTGTCCCACCCGTCCGAGACCACGACCAGACGGTCCGGGGCCAGTTCGAGCGCGTCGATCAGCCGCTCGCCCAGCGGCGTGGGCCCGCTCGGCCGGACCAGGAGCGGATCGTGCAGCCCCGAGGTCCACAGGCCGGTGAACTCCCGGGCGAGCGCCTTCAGCAGGAAGCGGCAGGCCAGCGCGACGGCCAGCGGGCGCTGCCGCTTCGTGGTCGAGCCGAACGAGGAGAAGCTGTCGTCGAGCACCGCCACCACCCGCCCCCACGACCCGGCCGCGTCGCCCGCCGCCCGGCGTGCCGACTCGGTCAGCGCGGTCCGCAACTCGTCGTAGCGGGCGGTGCGCTCGGCCCGGGACAGGGACAGTACGTAGGACGCGAGCCGGGTCAGCGGCTGCTCGGCCAACTCGGCCCGGACCGCGCCCACCTCGGCCCGCTCGCCGGCGCGCTGGAGGCGCAGTCGTTCGAGCCGGGTCAGCTGCGGGGCGATCCGCTCCAGGAACACGGCGCGCTTGATGCCGTGCTTCCCGGCGAGCCCCTCGGCGACGGTGTACGGCAGTTCGTACAGCGCGCTCTGCGCGTAGTGCGCCTGCCGCCAGCTCTCGAACAGCGGGGTGCCGAACACCGGCACCTTGCGGGTCGCGGTGAACAGGAACTTCCCGGTCTCGGCGGGCGCGGGCAGGTGCGCGTGGCGCAGCACGGCCTTGACGGCGCTGCGGTACTTCACCGCGTCGAAGACCGGATCGCGGCGCTGCGCCGTCCAGTCGCGCATGATCGCGCGGGTGCGGCGGTTGTTGACGCCGCGCCGGGCCAGCTCGCGGAAGAGCTTGTAGACCCGCTGAGGGGCCATCAGTTCGAGCCGGCGGGCGATCAGTTCGCCCTCGCGGCGGCGCGTCTGGGGAGTCAGCTCGCGGCTGCTCTCCAGGAGGTGCCGGACGATCAGGGCGGCGTTGAAGTCGTTGATGTCCAGGGCGAGCGTCGCGGCGTAGAGCTCACGGTAGTTGCCCGCGACATACGCGTGCAGGAACTCGACGGACAAGCGCTGCTCGTCCGCGTCGTCGCGGAACTCGCGCTGGCCGGTCGAGGTCACCGCCGCGTTGACGAACATCACCACGTCCTCGCACGCGACCGACTCCCGGCGATCCACCACACGTCCCCTCGACCGAGCAAGAACCGAGGCCGGCCGGGGAATGGAGGCGCGAACTGCGAAGTGACGCTTAAGAGGCGGTTCCGAAAGTCGCAGCCGAAGTCCCGCGGCCGGCCGGGGACGAGTCTAGGCCCCCGCTCGTCGCGCCGGGTCGGCAATAACGGCGGCGGCCCCGATCCCGGGTGGGATCGAGGCCGCCGCCGCTTGTCGCTATCGGGTGTCGATCAGGCGTCGCCGCCGACCGTGCCCACTCCGGCCGCCTTGACGTCCAGGAGTTCGTACTTCTTGATCGCCTCCGCGACCACGCCCGGGTCGATCTCGCCCCGGCGGGCCAGCTCGGACAACACGCCCACCACGACGGACTCGGTGTCCACGTGGAAGAAGCGCCGCGCCGCGCCGCGCGTGTCCGCGAAGCCGAAGCCGTCGGTGCCGAGCGAGGCGAAGTCGGCCGGGACCCAGCGGGAGATCTGGTCCGGGACGGCCCGCATCCAGTCGCTGACCGCCACCACCGGGCCGGGCCGGCCGTCGAGTACTCGGGTCACGTACGGGATGTGCGGCTCGGCCTCGGGGTGGAGCAGGTTGTGCTCCTCCGCCGCGACCGCGTCGCGCCGCAGCTCGTTCCAGGACGTGGCCGACCACACGTCGGCGACCACGTTCCAGTCCTCGGCGAGCAGCTTCTGCGCCCCGAGGGCCCACGGCATGCCGACCCCGGAGGCCAGGATCTGGGCGCGCAGCGCACCCGGCTTGGCGGGACCGTCCTGGTAGAGGTACAGACCCTTGAGGATGCCGTCCACGTCGACGTTCGCGGGCTCCGCCGGCTGCGCGATGGGCTCGTTGTAGACCGTCATGTAGTAGAAGATGTCCTCGGCGTCCGGACCGTACATCCGGCGCAGACCGTCCTTGACGATGTGCGCGATCTCGTACGAGAACGCCGGGTCGTACGCCACACACGCCGGGTTCGTCGAGGCCAGCAGCTGCGAGTGGCCGTCCGCGTGCTGGGTGCCCTCACCGGTCAGCGTGGTGCGACCGGCCGTGGCGCCGAGCACGAAGCCGCGGCTGAGCTGGTCGGCCATCTGCCAGAACTGGTCGCCGGTGCGCTGGAACCCGAACATCGAGTAGAAGACGTACACGGGGATCATCTGCTCGCCGTGCGTCGAATACGTCGAGCCCGCGGCGATCAGCGACGCCACACAGCCGGCCTCGGAGATGCCGTCGTGCAACATCTGACCCTGCGCCGACTCCTTGTACGACAGGAGCAGTTCACGGTCCACCGAGTCGTAGGTCTGCCCGTGCGGGTTGTAGACCTTGGCGGTCGGGAACATCGCGTCCATGCCGAACGTGCGGTACTCGTCCGGCGCGATCGGCACGAAGCGCTTGCCGATCTCGCCGTCGCGCATCAGGTCCTTGAGCAGCCGGACGAACGCCTGCGTCGTGGCGACCGGCTGCTTCGAGCCCTTCTTGAGCACGCTGTAGACCGGGTCGCCGGGGAGCTTGAGCGGCTTGGACCGGTCCAGCCGGCGCGGCAGCGAACCGCCGAGCGCGGCGCGGCGCTCGCGCATGTACTCCATCTCCTCGGACTTCTCACCGGGGTGGAAGTACGGGGGGATGTCGCCTTCGAGCTGCTCGTCGCTGATCGGCAGGTAGAGCCGGTCGCGGAACGCCTTCAGGTCCGACTTGGTGAGCTTCTTCATCTGGTGCGTGGCGTTGCGCGACTCGAAGTTCGGGCCGAGCGTCCACCCCTTCACCGTCTGCGCCAGGATCACCGTCGGCTGACCGACGTGCTCGCGCGCCGACTTGAAGGCCGCGTAGACCTTGCGGTAGTCGTGCCCGCCGCGGCCGAGCTTTTGGATGTCCTCGTCGGACAGGTCCTGCACCATGCGGCGCAGGCGCGCGTCGTCGCCGAAGAAGTGCTCGCGCACGTAGGCGCCGGACTCCACCGCGTAGGTCTGGAACTGGCCGTCGGGCGTCGTGTTCATCTTGTTCACGAGCGCGCCGTCGGTGTCCTGGGCCAGCAGCGGGTCCCAGTCGCGGCCCCAGACGACCTTGATCACATTCCAGCCGGCGCCGCGGAAGTACGACTCCAGCTCCTGGATGATCTTGCCGTTGCCGCGCACCGGGCCGTCCAGGCGCTGCAGGTTGCAGTTGATCACGAAGGTGAGGTTGTCGAGTTCCTCACGCGCGGCCAGACCGATGTTGCCCAGCGACTCCGGCTCGTCCATCTCGCCGTCGCCGAGGAAGGCCCAGACGTGGCTGCGCGAGGTGTCCTTGATGTTCCGGTTGTGCAGGTATCGGTTGAACCGGGCCTGGTAGATCGCCCCGAGCGGGCCGAGGCCCATCGAGACGGTCGGGAACTCCCAGAACTCGGGCATCATTCGCGGGTGCGGGTAGCTCGGCAGCCCGTTCGGGGCGGCCGACTTCTCCTGGCGGAAGCCGTCGAGCTGGGCCTCGCTCAGGCGTCCTTCCAGGAAGGCACGTGCGTAGATGCCCGGGGACGCGTGTCCCTGGAAGTAGATCTGGTCGCCCGACTCCCCGTGGTCCTTGCCCCGGAAGAAGTGGTTGAAGCCGACCTCGTACAGGCTCGCCGACGACGCGTAGGTGGCGATGTGACCGCCGACCCCGAGCCCCGGGCGGTTCGCCCGCGACACCATGATCGCGGCGTTCCACCGGACGAACGCACGGATGCGTCGTTCGATGTTCTCGTCGCCGGGGAACCAGGGCTCGCTCTCGGGGGCAATCGTGTTGATGTAGTCCGTGCTGCGCAGGCCCGGCACGCCGACCTGTCGTTCACGGGCCCGTTCGAGCAGCTTGAGCATGATGTATCGGGCTCGCTGGCGGCCCTGCTCGTTGATGACTGCGTCCAGCGACTCCAGCCATTCCCCGGTCTCGTTCGGATCGATGTCGGGGAGCTGGCTCGGGAGGCCGTCGCTGATGATCGAGAAGCGCTCTCGTCCGGAAGCCACGCTGTTCCTTCGCCTTATCGGTAGATGGGGACCCTCCCCGCGAGAGCGGGGTCGACCACCCTGAGCGGTGTCGCGCCGTCCCCATCGTGGTACCCGGACGTTGGATCCGTCATCTCTACCGACCGGTAATGGACCGGCGGGGTGCCCGCCTGCGCCACATGCACCGATTCCGATCCGTGTTCGGTTACCGCGAAAGGAGCGGAGCTGCCCTGATCGGCCGGCTGTCGCCGGACGCTCCACGCGGCGGTTCGCGATTGCGGGGTGCTGCAACCGTGAACCTCCAAGACCTTACGCCGCCTGTCTTACGCGCGGAGCACTGGCGTAGTTCCCTGGGGGTGTGAGTGGTTTCGCACCCGTTCGAGAGGGAGGTCACAGCTGATGCGGGCACGAATTGGCGACCGGCTCCACGTGCACGGGAAGACGGTCGGCCGGGGGGATCGTTTCGGCGAGATCGTCGAGGTCAGGGGCCCGGATGGAGCGCCGCCGTACGTGGTGCGGTTCGAGGACGGGCACACCGGCCTGGTGGTCCCCGGCGCGGACGCGGTGATCGAGCGGTCGGGCGGCGCGGATCCGGCGGCGGGGCGGTCTCGGCGCACCTGGTGAGCGTTCGCGGGCTTTCGTCTGTCAGGCTGGACTCTCGAATACGTTGCGTGATCCACACCTGGTCGGGGTAGCTTCCGCACAGGGCGTGGCGTGGCGTTTGCACGAGTACGTGACCTGGGTACTTGCGCGAACAGCCCGGCGCGTGTGGACTTACGCGCGTGAGCCCCGAAGCGTTGTGGGGCCGGACAAGGGAGGTTAATTCGTGAGCGCGACCGCGGACCACGCGGAAGAACGGGCCAACTCGGCCGTTCGACTTGGGTTCCAGCCCGGACAGGTGGTCCAGGAGCTCGGTTACGACGACGACGTGGACGAGGAGCTGCGCGAGGAGATCGCGGAGCTCACCGGCAACGAACTCGTCGATGAGGACTACGAGGATGACGTCGCGGACGTCGTCCTGTTGTGGTTCCGGGAGGACGACGGCGACCTCGTCGACACCCTCGTGGATGCCCTCGCCACGCTCACGGACGGCGGCCATATCTGGCTGCTGACCCCGAAGACCGGCCGGGACGGATACGTAGAACCCTCGGATATCGGTGAGGCCGCGCCGACGGCGGGATTGGCCCGCACGACGAGCTTCGGCGCCGTAAAGGACTGGTCGGCGACCCGTCTGGTGTCGCCCAAGGCGGTGCGCAGCGGCAAGAAGTGACGTGACGCCACTGCGGTAAGCAGACGAATGCGCGGCCCCGAGCGGTGATGTGGATCACCGCTCGGGGCCGCGCTGCGTTTGCGGCTTCGCCGCGCTCCGGGCTTCGTGCGTCGATGGTTGGGGGCGGTGTGGGTCGGGGGCGTGGGCACCGGTGTGGTGGGTGTGGGGCGGGAGCGGGGCGAGTTGGCGGGGGCGGGGTCGGCCGGCGAGGGTGCCGAGGTGCGTGGGGCGGGAGTTGGGGCGATCGGGCCGGGGCGGAGTCGGGACCGTGGCTGCACCAGGGGCCCGAGTCGCGGGCGGAGCGGGTGCGCGGGCCGGAGGCGTGTCTTGCGGCTTCGCCGGGCTCCGGGCTTCGTGTGTCGATTGTTTGGGGTGGCTCGGGTCGGGGGTGCGGACGTGCCGGGGGTGGGGCGTGGGCACCGGTGTGGTGGGTGTGGGGCGGGAGTTGGGTGATCGGGCCGGGTCGGAGTGGGGACCGTGGCTGCGGCGGGAAGCCCGAATCGCGGGCGGAGCCGGCGGGTGGGCCGGAGTCGTGGCCTGCGGCTCCCGGCTGTTGCTTGGGTCGGCTCGGGTTGGGGCGCGGACGTGCCGGGGGTGGGGCGTGGGCATCGCTGGGACGGTGGCGTGGGCTGCGGTCGGAGCCGGGGCGGCAGTTGTTTCGGCGGGTGTGGGTCTGGAGCGGGGTGAGTCGGTGGCGGAGTGGTGTTCTGTGGCGTGTTGCTTGGTTGGGCGGCTTGGGCGCCGGACGCGCCGGACGTGCCGGGGGTCAGGGGCGGGGGCGGGGCAGGGTTGGGAGGTGGGTGGTCAGGCGGGTTATGCCGGACAGGGTGGTGGCGGTCAGGCGTAGGGCTGGGCCGCCCGGGAGGCCGGGGACCTGGTCGAGCAGGGGGGCCAGGGCCAGCAGGCCTGGGAGGTTGTGGGGCTTGAGGTCGCGGCGGGCCAGGAGGGTGGGGACCGGGCGGCGGCCGGCGCTGGCGTCGAGGAGTGTGGCGGCGGTGCGGGCTTCCACCGCGGGGAGGGTCGGTCGGCCGGGTGGGAGGGGGAAGACCTCCCAGCCGGTGCCGTCGGTGCCGGGGGCGGCGAAGCCCCAGCCGCCGCCCGGTACGGCCAGACCGGTTCGGGCGCGGACGTGGTGGCGCGCGGCGAGGGCGCCGGTGATGTCGGCCAGGGCCAGTACGCCGGCGTCGAGCAGCGCCGGGGGCGGGTCGTCGGCGCCGCACGGGGCCAGGTCGAGCGCGTGTACGGCCAGTTCGTAGGCGATCGCGCCGAGTTGGGTCAGGAGCGGGACCGGGCCCACCTGTGAGCCGGTGCGGGCCAGCCCGAGGTCCGGGTCCGCGGCGGTTGCCTCGAACGCCGCGGCCAGCCGGGCGCGGCCGTCGTCGAGCGCGGCGAGCAACTCCTCGTGCGTGGCGTTGCGGTGGGTGTCGACCAGTCGCGCGTTGACCTCGTCCTGGGCCATCGGCGCCGCGTTCGGGGCACGTCGGCCGCGGGCCTCGGCGAGCAGGCGGGCCAGCAGCGGGGCGTCCGGCCAGGACGCGAGGTGGCTGATCACCGCGCGGCCGTCCCAGCCCGGCAGCCGCGACGGCGCGTCCGGGTCGACCCGGACGGCCAGGTCGCGGAAGGCGTCCCACGCGGCGAGGGCTCGTCCGCGCTGCGCCTCGGCGGGCATGGAGGCGGTGCCCCATGGGCCGCTCACGATCTCGATCGACGACATGCCCGCATACTGCCCGCTTCCCCGAACCCCGAACGCGCGCCCCCCGGTCGGCCGGCCCCAACCCCGGATGGTCACGGCCCTCGGCCGCCGGGTGCCGCCGCCCCGCCCGAACCGGCGTGGCCGCCGGTTCATCGGTTGCTCGCCCGGCGTTCGCGGACCGGTGGGGTGCGCGTCGGCGGGGGCGGCCGGCCGCGGTGCCCGGGCCTCGTGGCCGCCTCACCCCCGACTAGGCTCGCTCGTGGAGTGGGCGGACCTTGCCGCCCGGGATGAGGAGATGTGCGTCATGGCCGTCGAGATCGGTAGCAAGGCCCCCGAGTTCGAGCTGAAGAACCAGCACGGTGAGGTGGTTCGGCTCGCGGACTTCCGCGGTGAGAAGAACGTGGTGTTGGTGTTCTATCCGTTCGCGTTCACCGGAGTGTGCACCGGTGAGCTCTGCGCGCTGCGGGACGATCTGCCCAAGTTCCAGAACGACGACGTGCAGCTGCTCGCGGTGTCCTGCGACGCGCCGTTCTCGCTGCGCGTGTTCGCCGAGCAGGAGGGCTACGAGTACCCGCTGCTCTCCGACTTCTGGCCGCACGGCGGCGCTGCGCAGGCGTACGGCGTGTTCGCCGAGGACAAGGGTTGCGCCGTGCGGGCGACCTTCGTCATCGACAAGGAGGGCGTGGTCAAGTGGAGCGTCGTCAACGCCATCCCGGACGCCCGTGACCAGGCGGAATACCTCAAGGCGCTGGCGAGCATCTGAGGCCCTTCGGGCGTAGGTCGGAGTGACCCGGGGTACCGTGCCCCGGCGAGATCTCCCGCCGGTCAGGAACTCCTGACTAGGATCGGCGCGTTGTCACGTCGTTAGGCGAAAATCCCGGGGCACCAGTTGCTCCATGAACCTTTGGAGGACTCGTGGGCGTCAGCCTGAGCAAGGGCGGCAATGTCTCGCTCTCGAAGGAGGCTCCCGGCCTCACCGCTGTGCTCGTCGGTCTGGGGTGGGACGCGCGTACCACCACCGGCACGGACTTCGACCTCGACGCGAGCGCGATCCTGCTCAACTCGGGTGGTCAGGCGCCGACCGACCAGCACTTCGTCTTCTTCAACAACCTGAAGAGCCCGGACGGTTCGGTGGAGCACACCGGGGACAACACCACCGGTGAGGGCGAGGGCGACGACGAGTCGATCAAGGTCAACCTGGCGGGCGTGCCGGCGGATGTCGAGCGGATCACCTTCCCGGTCTCGATCTACGACGCGGAGGCGCGCGCGCAGAGCTTCGGCCAGGTGCGCAACGCGTACATCCGGATCGTGAACCAGGCCGGTGGCGCGGAACTCGCCCGGTACGACCTCACCGAGGACGCGTCCACGGAGACCGCGATGGTCTTCGGCGAGCTCTACCGCAACGGCGCGGAGTGGAAGTTCCGCGCGGTGGGCCAGGGCTACGCCTCGGGCCTGCGCGGCATCGCCAAGGACTTCGGGGTCAACGTCTGACCCGGCGACACATGAACGACGCCCGCCGACCGCAACCGCGGTCGGCGGGCGTTCGTCGTCCCGGACCGGGACTCGGGCAGGCTCGCGCAGGCGGCTGTCAAAAGTGCCCCTCGGCCCGTCTCGACCTGGGCAAAAAGGGGGTCCCGCCGAGTCGGGGGCGTGGCAAGGTTGAAGCGAATGTACGACGATCAGGAGGATTCGATGGGGGTCACCCTCGCCAAGGGCGGAAACGTCTCGCTGAGCAAGGCCGCACCCAATCTCACCAATGTGTTGGTGGGTCTGGGGTGGGACGCGCGTGCCACCACGGGCGCTTCGTTCGACCTGGACGCGAGTGCGCTGCTGTGTGGCGGTGCGGGCAAGGTGCTCGGCGACGACTATTTCGTGTTCTACAACAATCTGAAGAGCCCCGAGGGTTCGATCGAGCACACCGGTGACAACCTCACGGGCGACGGGGAAGGCGACGACGAGGTGATTCTCGTCGATCTGCTCGCCGTTCCGGACCGGGTCGAGAAGGTGGTTTTCCCGGTCTCCATCTACGACGCGGAGATGCGCGGGCAGACCTTCGGACAGGTCCGCAACGCGTACATCCGGATCGTGAATCAGGCGGACAACAACGAGCTGGCGCGCTACGACCTCACCGAGGATGCGTCAAGCGAGACTGCCATGATCTTTGGAGAACTTTACCGATACCAGGGGGAGTGGAAGTTCCGCGCGGTAGGTCAGGGGTACGCTTCGGGCCTGCGGGGGATCGCACTCGACTTCGGCGTCAGCGTGCAATGAGCGCGTGCTGACGGTGTGTGTCAGGGTCGGTCACCCGGTGGGGCCGGCCCTGACGCCTTTCCTGGGGATATTTTTCTTGGGTGAGGGACGAGAGTCGGTCTTCCTGATGACCCGCCCGGAGACGCAATCCCCAGGTAGATAAGGACCTCATCCGTGGTAATCCGTACGTTCGGCTGGTCGTTCGCGGTGACGGCGGTCGGTCTCGCCGTCGCCGCCTATTTTTGGGGAGCGACCGGATTCGGCATCGTGCTGATCCTGTCGATCCTCGAGATCTCGCTTTCTTTCGACAACGCTGTAGTAAATGCGACCATCCTCAAGAAGATGAATGTCTTCTGGCAGAAGATGTTCCTGACGGTCGGCATTCTCATCGCCGTCTTCGGCATGCGGCTCGTCTTCCCGCTGCTCATCGTGAGCCTGACGGCCGGAATCGGCCCGGTGGATGTCGTGGACCTGGCGTTCAACGACAGCAAGACGATCGACGGGATGACGTACGCCCAGCACCTGGACGAGGCACACCCGGCGATCGCCGCCTTCGGTGGGCTGTTCCTGCTGATGATCTTCCTGGACTTCATGTTCGACGACGAGCGCGAGCACAAGTGGGTCGGCCCGCTGGAACGGTTCACCGCCAAGCTCGGCAGCTTCGACGTACTCTCCACGCTGATCGCGCTGGTCGCCCTCGTGGTCTCCGCCCAGACGCTGGCCCCCGCGCACAAGGAGGGCACGGTGATGGTGGCCGGCGTGCTCGGCCTGATCGCCTACCTGGGGGTCGGCGGGCTCTCGGACTTCTTCGAGACGCACGGTGAACTGGCGCACATCGACGACGAGGACGAGGACGCCGAGGAGGGTGCGGCGCCGGCCAAGGCCGAGGGGCGCAGTGGAGCGAAGACCGCGCAGCTGGCCGCCGGCAAGGCCGCGTTCTTCATGTTCCTCTACCTCGAAGTGCTCGACGCCTCCTTCTCGTTCGACGGTGTCGTGGGCGCGTTCGCGATCACCCAGGACCTGCTGATGATCACGCTGGGTCTGGGCATCGGCGCGATGTACATCCGGTCGCTGACCGTCTACCTGGTCCGGCAGGGCACCCTGGACGACTACGTCTACCTCGAGCACGGCGCGATGTACGCGATCGGCGCGCTGGCCACCATCCTGCTGGTGTCGATCAAGTGGGAGATCCACGAGGTGATCACCGGCCTGGTCGGGGTCGGCTTCATCGGTATCGCGCTGATCTCGTCGATCATGCGGAACAAGCGGATCGGCCATGTGCCGGGGCAGAACAGCGAGGCGAAGGCGGGGGCCGGGGTCTAGCCCTGGCGATGTGCCGAGCTCGATCTCACCACCGGTACCGCGTCCGACCGCAAGTCGGGTGCGGTACCGGTTTTTTCGCGCGCCATTGTCTTGTGTGATACAGCCTTGTGTACTGGAGTCGCCACTACGCGTACGGGTGCCGGCCGGGGGATCAGGGAGGGCTTGATGCCGCTTTTCGACTGGCGTCGCGGATTGATGGATCGTGAGCCCGACCACGGCGGGCACAAGGTCGCGTTGACCCGCTCGACGCCCGAGGTTTCGCTGACCCAGGCGGGCTCCGCGACCGGGACGTTGCGGGTCAACCTGCACTGGAACCCGCAGGTCGAGGAGTCGTTGCCGAAGCAGCGCAGCGGGGGGCTGTTCCGGCCGCTGACGGTGCAGGCGCCGCCGCTGCCGCAGAAGATCGACCTGGACCTGGGCTGCCTGTGGGAGATGTCGGACGGCTCGAAGGGCGCGGTCCAGGCGCTGGGCAACCTGTACGGGTCGTTCAGCCAGCCGCCGTATGTGCGTCTGGACGCCGACGACCGGTCCGGGTCGGCGTCGGGCGAGACGTTGTTCATCAACATCGACCAGGCGCGGAACGTGCGCCGGTTGTTGATCTTCGTCTACATCTACGAGGGCATCCCGGCGTTCGATCAGGTCAACGGCGTGGTCACGCTGTTCCCGAATGCCGGGCTGCCGATCGAGGTGCGGTTGGACGAGCACGCGCGCGAGGCGCACACGTGTGCGGTGGCGGTGGTGGAGAACCACGGCGACGAGATAGTGGTTCGGCGCGAGGTGCGATACGTGCACGGGTATCAGGCCGAGTTGGATCGGCAGTACGGGTGGGGGCTGCTGTGGGCGCGCGGGTACAAGTGACCTGTGCGGGTGGGCAGTCGGCTCGGCTGCCCACGTTTGCCCCGCGGCGGTAGTCCCCGGTTCGAACGCCGGCCGGGTGCCGGCCGGCGTTCGAGGGCGTCCGGGTCAGCCCTGGAACTGCGGGCCCTGTGGCGGCGAGTCCAGGCGGCGCAGTTGCGGCGGGCCGCCTTGGCCCTGGGGCGGGGTGCCCTGGCCGGGCGGGGGGAATTGGCCGGGCGGCATGGGGGCGCCGTGGGCGGGTGAGTACTGGCCGGGTGGCATGGGGGCACCCTGGGCCGGGGGGTACGGACCGGGCGGCATCGGGGCGCCTTGGGCCGGCGTGTACTGGCCTGGGGGCATCGGGACGCCCTGCGCGGGGGAGTACTGGCCCGGCGGGGGGAGTTGCGGGCCGCCCGGGGGCATGTGCATGACGCCCGGCGGGGTTTGGAAGGACATCGCCGGCGCGGGCGGACCGGGTGGCGGGAAGCCCTGGGGCGGGGTGCCGGCCGGCGGTGGCAGGGGCATGCCGCCGGGGGGCGATTGCGGGTAGCCGGGCGGTGGGCCGCCGAACGTGTGCGGTGCGGGCGGCGGCGGGATCGTCGGGCCGTCGTGGTGCGGCGCCGGCATCGGGGCGCCGCCGTACGGAGTGTTCCCGGAGATCGGCAGGACGCCCTGCGGGGGTGCCGGCTGGTCGCGGACGGGCGGGGCGGGCAGCGTGCCCTGGCCATAGGGCAGCTGCGGGAGGACCGTGGTCGGGGCCGCGTCCTGGTAAGCGGGTGGTGCGGGTGGGGTGTTCGGGAAGGCCGGGGCCGGTGGGGTCTGTTGTACGGGCGACGGCGACGGCGTCGGGGTGGGCGGGGGTGTGGGCGTCGGGGTCGGTGCGGGCGGCCGGGGCGCGTGTTGTGGCTCGTCGTCGACGCTGATCCCGTAGTCGGTCGCCAGGCCCGCCAGGCCGCTCGCGTAGCCCTGGCCGACCGCGCGGAACTTCCACTGGTCGGCACGGCGGTAGATCTCGCCGAACACGAACGCCGTCTCGGTGGTGGCACCGGTGATCGGGAAGGTGATCAGCTCGGCGCCGCCGTCGGCGTCGTACAGTCGAAGGACGAGGCCGGGCACCGCGCCGACGGTGCCGCCGTCCGCCGAGGCGGCCACGATCACGTGTCGCACATCCGGGCCGAGCGCCGCGACGTCCACCCGGACGCCGTCGGTGCAGCGGTCGGGGGCGGTGTGCTTGCCCTCGTGGACGACCGTCCCGGAGGGGTGTCGGGGCTGGTTGTAGAAGACGAAATCGTGGTCGTCGCGCACCTTGTCGTTCGCGCCGAGCAGCAGGGCCGAGGCGTCCATGTCCGGGACACCGGCACCCGGCCGCCATTCCAGGACCACGCGCACCGACCGGGCCGGGAGGGCCGTATTCGCTCCCTTGGACATCACCTGGGTCATGGGCCCATCCTGCCGTCCCGGCGGAGGTGCTCTCAACGTGGGGCGGCCTCGTGACGATTGTGTGAACACATGGTCCTATAACCGGATCGTACGTCTTCGATTTTACTTTTCGGTTACCGTAGGGCACGCCTGCCGGCGGCTCACCGGCTCGGCGCGAATGCGCCTTTCTCGCGATATCCGGGGCGCGTACGGGTTCCCTGCCCGACGCGCCTTGTCACCACCACCGACGGTCGAGGGGGATCAGTACACGATGCGGCATTTCGGCTACCTGGACGATGCGGTCCGCGATCACCTGTTCCACCGGCCGCCGGAACCGTTCGATCGGGACAGCGAACCCGCCGTGCTCGCCTCGGCACTGGGCGCGACCCTGTACAGCCCCGCCACACGTCGCACGCTGGCCGCGGACATCGCAAAACAGGCGTTGCGCGGAGTGACCTCGATGGTGTTGTGCCTGGAGGACTCGATAGACGACCGCGAGGTGATCGGCGCCGAGCAGAACCTGGTCGAGCAACTGACCGAGTTCGCCCGCTCGGGCGCCGAGGGCCCGCTGCTGTTCATCCGGGTCAGACATCCCGAGCAGATCACCGACCTCACCGAGCGGCTCGGCGGCACGCTGGACGTGCTGTCCGGATTCGTGCTGCCCAAGTTCGAGCCCGACAGCGGCGCGCGTTACCTCAAGGCGCTGGACGAGGCGAGCGCGGTGAGCGGTCGGCGACTGTACGCGATGCCGGTCCTGGAGTCGCCGTCGATCGCCTACCTCGAACACCGCCGGGCCGTGCTGAGCGAACTGGCCGAGCTGATCGCCGGGCACCGGGACCGGATCCTGGCGGTGCGGATCGGTGCCACCGACTTCCAGGCCGCGTACGCGCTGCGCCGCTCGCGCGATCTGACCGCGTACGACGTGCACCTGGTGGCCGGCCTGATCGGCGACATCGTCAACGTGTTCGGCCGGGCCGACGGCTCCGGGTATGTGATCAGCGGACCGGTGTGGGAGTACTTCCCGCAGGGCGAGCGACTGTTCAAGCCGCAGTTGCGGCGGACGCCGTTCGCCGAGGCCGAGGATCCCGAGGCGGTCGAGCTGCGCAGCCGGCTGATCTCGGCCGACCTGGACGGGCTGATCCGCGAGCTGGAGTTGGACAAGGCCAACGGCCTGCTCGGGAAGACCGCGATCCACCCGAGCCATGTCGCGGTGATCCACGCGATGTCCGTGGTGACGCATGAGGAGTACTGCGACGCCACCGACATTCTCGCGGAGAGCGCGGCGGGCGGCGGGGTGCTGCGCTCGGCGTACACCAACAAGATGAACGAGGTGAAGCCGCATCGGGCCTGGGCCGAGGCGGTGCTGCGGCGGGCGCGGGCGTTCGGGGTCGCGCGCGAGGACGTCACCTTCGTGGACCTGCTCGCGGCGGGGGTCATGGAGTGAGCGGGGCATGGAGTGAGTGGGGTCATGGAGTGAATGCGATGAATGGCCGGGCGGGGTGTGGTGCCTCGGGACGGTGTGTTCGGAACGGCTTTACCGGGAAGCGGGTTTGTGCGTGACGGAACGTCAGATGGATACCTGGTCGGGGAGTTGGGTCGCCGAGCGGCTCGAGGTGGCGCTCGCGGGGGACGGGCTGGACACGCTCGTCGGGCTCGCGCTGCGCCGGAACCCGCGCCGGGCCCACCTGTTGGTGTCCACGGTGCTCGGCAAGCACATCCCGCAGCTGCCCGACGTGGTACATGACGCGGGCCGCGAGCTGGGCGCGCGGGTGGCGAAGGTATTGGCCGGTGAGCCGACGCCGGTGGTGCTCGGCTACGCGGAGACCGCGACCGGGCTCGGGCATTGTGTGGCCGAGGCGTTGCCGGGGGCGACCTACCTGCACTCGACCCGGCGACCGGTGCCGGGCGTGGCCGAGTTCGGCGCGTTCGAGGAGGAGCACTCGCACGCGACCTCGCATCTGATCCTGCCGCGTGATCCGCGTGTGTTGGCCGGGACCGGGCCGCTGGTGCTGGTCGACGACGAACTCTCCACCGGGCGCACGGTGTCCAACACCATCGCGGCACTGCACGCGGTCGCGCCGCGCGCACACTACGTGATCGCCGCGCTGATCGATGTGCGCGGGCCCGCCGACCGGGCCGAGTTGGCGGTGTTCGCGGCCGAACTCGGCGCCCGGGTGGACGTGGTGGCGCTCGCCGCGGGAACGGTCGGGCTGCCGGCGGATGTGTTGGTGCGCGGGACCGAGCTGGTGGCCGAGCACGAGGTGGGGGCCGGGCACGAGCCGGCGGCCGGGCACGAGGTGGGTGCTTCTTCTGCGGCGGCGGACGGCGTCGGGTCGGTGCGGACGCTGGGGCTGGAATGGCCCGCCGGGTTGCCGGATGGTGGGCGGCACGGGTTCACCCAGGCCGATCAGGACGCGCTGGAACGGGCGTTGCCCGCGTTGGGCGCGGCGTTGGCCGAGCGGATGGTGGGCCGGCGGATCCTGGTGCTGGGCTTCGAGGAGCTGATGTATACGCCGCTGCGGCTGGCTCGGGCGCTGGCCGAGCGGGTTCCGGACGGGGTCGAGGTGCGCTATTCGACCACCACACGTTCCCCGGTGCTCGCGGTCGATCACCCGGGCTACGCGATCCGAACGCGGCTGGAATTTCCGGCGCATGATGATCCGTCGGACGGCGCCGGCACTCGGTTCGCGTACAACGTCGCGGCGGGCGTCGATCCCGCGCGGCGCTTCGACGAGGTGGTGGTTGTCGTCGACTCGGTCGCCGACACCCCTGAACTGCACGCGCCCGGCGGCCTGTTGGATGTGTTGTCCAGGGTTGCCGACCACGTCGCGCTGCTTGTCGTTCCTTCCTTCGTTCCCGAGGTGTGCAGCTCATGAACCACCAGCCGCGGTCGGCCGGGCCGGATACCGGCAAGCTGCCCGAGCCCTTGTACGGACCCGCGTTCTCCTCCTATGCCGCCGACGAGGTGGCGTGGTTGCTCAAGGACTTGTCCGGCGTGGAGTTGGAGGCGCCGCTCGAGGAGCGCGAGGAGGCGATTCAGCACGAGGGCGCGCACTATGCGGAGTCGTTGCCGATCGAGTACCAGCCTTCGGCCGAATATCAGGCGCTGTTCCAGGCCGCGCTCGACGCGTCGGCGGAGCGGATCGCGCACGCGGTCGGGGTGGTCACCGAGACCATTCTGGCCGAGCGGGGGCGGGATGTGGTGCTGGTCTCGTTGGCCCGTGCGGGGACTCCGGTGGGCGTGTTGATGCGGCGCTGGGCGCAGCGGGCGCACGGTCTGTCGCTGCCGCACTTCGCGGTGTCGATCGTCCGGGGGCGGGGCATCGACACCACCGCGCTGCGTTGGCTGGGGCGGGAGTTCGATCCGTCGCGGATCGTCTTCGTCGACGGCTGGACCGGAAAGGGCGCGATCACCCGGGAGTTGGCCGACGCGTTGGAGCTGACCGCGGAGACGACCGGGATGCGGTTCGACCCGGAGTTGGCGGTGTTGGCCGATCCGGGGTCGTGCGTGCGGACGTATGGGACCCGGGACGACTTTTTGATTCCGTCGGCGTGTCTGAACTCGACGGTGTCCGGGTTGGTTTCGCGGACGGTGTTGCGGGCGGATTTGGTGGGGCCGGACGAGTTCCACGGTGCGAAGTTCTACGCCGAGTTGGGTGGCGTCGATGCCTCGGGTCTGTTCTTGGACACGGTGGCCGAACGGTTCGACGCGGTAAGTGCGGATGTCGCGCGTGACCAGGCGGTGTTGGCGGGGAGTGATCGGTCGCCGACCTGGGAGGGGTGGCGGGCGGTCGAGCGGATTGGGGCCGAGTATGGGATCGACGATGTCAATCTGATCAAGCCCGGGGTGGGCGAGACCACTCGGGTGCTGCTGCGTCGGGTCCCTTGGCAGATTTTGGCGCGTAAGGGGGTCGGCGCCGAGTTGGACCACGTGCGGATGTTGGCCGCGCAGCGTGGGGTGCCGGTGGTGGATGTGGATGAACTGCCTTATTCGTGCGTGGGGTTGGTGAAACCGGGCTTTCGGCGGGGTGGGGGCGTGGGTGTGGACGTGCGTGCGGGTGCGGGTGTGGGAGTGGATGTGGGTGCGGGTTCGGGTGGGGGTGGTGTTGCGTGAGTGTTGTGGTGGCCAGTGATCTGGATCGCACGCTGGTCTACTCCGAGGCTGCCGCGCGGCTTGGGCTCGGGGTGGCTGATCCGACGCCCGAGTTGGTGTGTGTGGAGGAGTATCTGGGTGCGCCGATGTCGTTCGTCACGCGCGGTGCGGTGGAGCTGCTGAGGGAGTTGGCCGAGCGGACGACGTTTGTGCCCACGACGACGCGTACGCGTGAGCAGTACGCGCGGATCGTGCTGCCGGGGCGGGTGCCGGAGTTTGCGATCTGTGCGAACGGGGGGCATCTGCTGGTGGATGGCGAGAGCGATCCGGATTGGCATGCGGGGGTGCGTGCGGCGCTTGCGGTGCGGGCTGCGCCGTTGGGCGAGGTGGTGGCCCATCTGGAGCGGGTCGCGCGGCCCGAGTGGACGCACAAACTTCGGGTGGCCGAGGAGTTGTTCGCCTATCTGGTGGTGGAACGGGCGGCGTTGCCCGGGGAGTTCGTGCCGGAGGTGAGTGCGTGGGCGGGGGAGCGGGGGTATGGCGTTTCGTTGCAGGGGCGGAAGCTGTATCTGGTTCCGGATGCGCTGACCAAGGGCGATGCGGTGCGGGAGGTCGCGCGGCGGGTGTCGGCCGAGGCGGTGTTCGCTGCCGGGGACTCGTTGCTTGACATCGAGTTGTTGCGGGCTGCGGACGCGGGGGTGCGGCCGGGGCATGGGGAGCTTGCCGAGAGTGGTTGGGCTGCGCCTGGGGTCGAGGCGCTCTTGGCGCAGGGTGTGACTGCGGGTGAGGAAATCGCGGCGTGGCTGTTGGCACGGAGTGGGGTTGTGGGGTCGGCTGGCCTCAAGCGCCGGCCGGGCTGATTTTTTTTGGCCTCAAGCGCCGGCCGGGCTGGTCGCCTCATGCGCCGGCGGGGCTGGGTGGCCTCAAACGCCGGCCGCGCTGGTTGAGTTCGGCTGGCGTTGGGTGTTGGTTGGGTTGGCCTCAAACGCCGGCCGGGCTGAGGGGCGTTCGTTGGGTTGAGTGCGTGATCGTCGGGCCGAGCGGTGCCGGCCGGGGCGAGGGGCGTTCGTCGGGTGGAGTGCGTGCCCTTGGGCTGGGTGGTGCGGGCCAGGCTGGGGGGAGTTGGTTGGTCTGAGTGTGACCGTCGGGCGTTGGCCCGTTGAGGGGTATTGGTTGGGCCGGCTGTGGGGGTTAGACGCAGGCGCCTCGGACGGTCAGGAGTTCGGCTCGGGCCTGTAGTTGGTGGCCGCCTGCTATGTCGAAGGTCAGTTCGAAGCCGTCGCGGGCGGCGCGGACTCGGGTCAGGGCTACCTCGGTGAAGTGGTCCAGGGCTCCGCGTAGCTCGTGCATGACCACGCCCGTCGAGGACAGGCCGAGGACCGTGCCGTCGCCCAGGGTTACCAGGTCGCAGCCTCGGTTGCCGGTGGCCGCCTGTGCGTCGGTGACTCGTAGGGGGCCGCGGCCGAGCGAGTGCAGCCAGGTGACCGCCTGGCGGTGCAGCTCCGCGCGCTCCTCCTCGTACGCGACGACCATCATCCGGTGCATGTCGCTCACGTCGTTCGTGTGCAGCGGCAGCGCGGGGGCGGTCCGCGGGGCTCGGCGCAGCGCGCGCAGGCTGGGCAGCGCGAGAACGAGGAGGAACGCGAACAGGAGCAACAAGAGCACGGGCATGTGCGACTTCCCGGTATCAGCATCGTGGTCGCCGGCGCGCACGGGTTTCGGGCCCGTGAATCGGGACCGAGGTCCCGGACTCGGCCGGTCCGACGACTTTAAACCTTAAATTTCGGGAAGGTGGCTGATGGTGCCGATTCTTTACTTGACTCGTTGGGGTCGGGGTTGATGGTGGCGGTCAGTGGGGGCCCGAGCCGGCTCGGTCTTCGCGGATGACCTGCACGGTGGCCGCCACCTCTGCTCGGATTGCCCGGGTTTCGCTGAGGAAGCGCCACCAGTCGGGGCGGGCGTGGTCGGGGAGCGAGGCGATTGCTTCGAGGCGGAAGACCAGGGCGTCCAGGCGTCGGGCGTAGCGTTCCTCGGCATTGGCCCGGCCGCCGAGGGCGAGTCGTTGGGCGTCGCGTAGGGCGAATCGGGTGCGCTCCAGTTCGGCGCCGGGATCGCGGGCGACCTCTTCGAGGGCACGCAGCCGGTCGGTGACCGAGGCCATCGCCTCGTCGGCGTCCTTGAGGGTGGCCCGCGCGGTGGCCAATCGGCTCACCGCGTCGGCGTACTCCCCGCGTCCGGCCGCGGCGCCGGCCTCCTCCAGGCGGGTGCGCGCGATGCCGAGTGACTGTCGGACCTTGGCCGGGACCTGCTCCAGGTCGGTCCAGCAGGACTGTACGTAGTCGCGGCGCAGCCGGTGCAGCGCCGGCTCGACAGTGCCCAGTCGGGACTCCAGGGCCTGGCTGCGGGTGCGCAGCGAGGACAGCCGGTTGGTGACCTCTTCGCGCTGTTTGGGCAGCCGTTCGGCCTCGGTGCGCAGTTCGCCGGCGGCGGTTTCGATGCGCCGGGCCACCGCGAGTGTCCCGGGGATGCCGAGGGCGGCCGGGCCGCGGTCCAACTCGGTGAGATCGGTGCGGATCGCGGTGAGGCGGGTGGTCAGCGTGGTCGAGCCCAGGCCGGCCCGTTCGGTGTCGGCGACCGCCTGTGCGGCCTCGGCGGCGGCCCGGCGGGCCCGGTCCACGGCCGGCGGCAACTGGCCGAGGGCCTGTTCGGCGTCGGCGAGCAGTGGGGCGAGCGTGCCGGCGAACCGTTCCAGGTCCTGGCGGACGGTGTCCAGCTTGCGCGCGGTCTCGGTCAACTCCCGGCGGGCGGCCGCGTATTCGTCGGTCTCCAGCTCGTTGTCGAGGGGATACCGGTCCATCAGCGTGATGTAGGCGGCGCTCGCCTCGTCGATTTGCAGGCTCACCGCGGCGAAGCCGCGCAGCGCGTCCTCGGAGCCGCGCGCGCCGCGTACCGCGCGGACCGTTTCCAGCGAGAGCATCATGTCCCGCTGCGCGGTGTCCAACTGGAGGAACGCCTCGCCCGCCGCCTCGCGCGCGGCCAGTGCGGCCGAGCGGGCGGCGTCCTTGCGCCGCCGCCACGGACGGGTGTCGCCGCCGGCGAACGCGGCCGGCAGTACGGCCAGGAGCAGCGGGGCGAGCGTGATCGACAGCGGAAGGCCGATCCCGAGGGACCGTCGTGCGGATCCGACCACCACGCCTGCTCCCGTCACCATGTGAGCCGTGCTCACTCCATCCTGCACATCCTTCCAGGTGCTGTCCGATGGAGGTCCACCAACCGGCGCTTCGGGCGTGCCGGGACGTGTGGTGGACCCGGCGGTGAGCCGGGCTCGACCGCCGGGCGTGGCGGGTGGCGTTCGGTGGTGGTGTTCGGTGGTGGGCGTTCGGTCAGAACGTGACGTCGGAGCAGGAGTAGAAGGCGTTGTCGGTGTCGTCGACGTCCCACACCGCGAAGATCAGCGCGCGGCCGGTGCGGCCGGTCGGGAGGGTGCCGGTGTGTACCTCGTGTGCGGCCGGCTCGGCGCCGTACATCGGGACGGTCAGGAACGGGGTGGGTTCGAGCTGTGCGCGGGTGATCGGCGTGGCGGGGTTCCAGGTGGGCTTGGTCACGTAGTAGCGGAACGTCGTGGTCGAGTGCCGGGCCTCCATCTCCCACGTGAAGCTGAACGTGGTGCCGGAGGTGAGGTGGGTGGTCGGCCAGGCGCCGTTGCGCGGGTCGTCGAGCGGGGCCCAACGCCCGTCGGCCCCCGCGCACAACTGCCCGTCGGGCGGGCCGCCGGCCGGGTAGCCCTTGGGGCCCTCGACGCTCTGCGGCTCCCACTGGATGTCGCCGCAGTTGGTGACCGTGCCGTCGCCGCAGTACGCGGAGCGGCTTTCCGGGCTGGAGATGAAGCCGTGGGCGGAGGCGGATGGTGCCGGCAGCAGTAAGGGTAGGGCGAGTACGGACGCGCTCAGCGTGGCCAGGATGGACCTCTTGCGCATGGGACTTCTCCTCGTGAACGAAGTCGTGCCGGGACGGGCAGACCCGTTCGGACGCGGTCTCGAATCGACCGCGCGCGTGCTTCGGAGCGCGGTCGTCGAGTCGATGGGACGTCGAATCCGCATCCGAACGTGGAACCACGCGGTCCGGGGACGGACCGTGTCGGGTGCGACCTGCGCGGGTCGCGTGCCTTCGTTGCCGGGGGCGCGTGCTCACGCTAGGAGGGGTGCTTTGGGGTGGTCAATGGTCTGGACCACTCGTGGCACAAATTGGCTAACGCGATGTGGACGGGGACGAGGCGGGGGCGGGGGACGGGGCGGCTTTGCGGCCGACGTAGAGGAGGGTGGCGGTGGCCAGGGCGGCGACGATGGACAACGACGCCTCGGCGGGGAGGGCGGCTTCGGCGGTGGCCAGAAGGTAGGGGAGGGCGAAGCCGAGGTAGCTGACCGCCTGGTAGACGGCGGTCAGGGCGGCCAACTCGCCTGGTGCGGCGATGCGTTGCACCTCGGCGAAGCCGCACACCTGGCAGCAGCCGTAGCCCGCGCCGAGGATGGCGGCGGCGATCGGGACGACGACCGGTTCGCGGGTCGCGGCGGCGAGTGCGGCGGTGAGTACGCCGATCGCGACCAGGGCGAGGGCGACCCGGAACGGCCGGGCGCCGCCGTGTTGTTCGAGTCGACGGGCGAGCGGCTGTACGCCGATCCCGGCGGCGGCGGTCAGGCCCGCGACACCGGCGCTGAACGCCACGGGATGGCCGCCGACCCGGCCGGCGACCAGCCCGGGGAGATAGGCGATGGCGATCGCCGCGGACCCGAACACCCAGGGGGCCAGCGGCAGGACGACCGTGCGGAAGCGCTGGTCACGGAGGCCGGCGGGGCGCAGTTGGCGGTACAGGCTGTCGGTGGTCGGGGCGGCGGCGCGGGTTTCCGGGGTGCGCAGGGCGAAGGCGAACGCGGTGACGGTCAGCGCCAGGTGTGGGAGGTAGGGCAGCAGGGTGGGGGCCGGGGCCCATTCGGCCAGGGTGCCGGCGACGAGGGGGCCGGCACCGAACCCGACGGTCATCGCCACGGTGACCCGGCGGGCGCCGAGCCGGCCTCCGGTGGGCTGGGCGGCGGACAACTCCTTGACCCACGCGGCGCCGGACGCGAAGGCCGCACCGCTGGCCACGCCTGCGATCAGCCGGCCGAGATAGAGCCAGGCCACGCCGGACCCGCCGACGCACAGCAGGGCGGTGGCGAGCAACGACGTGGCGAGCGCGAGCAGGCCGACCCGGCGGCGGCCGTACCGGTCCGAGATCGGGCCGCCGAGCAGCAGGCCGGGGGCGAGGCCGAGGGCGTACAGACCGAAGATGGCCTGGAGGGTGGCGGTGGACAGGTCGAGGCGGTGCCGGTAGAGCAGCAGGAGCGGGACGAACTGGTTCGCGCCCCAGCCGACCGCCGCGACCGCGAGGGCGGCGCCCCACCAGGCGCGGGGGGTGATGGGGGTGGTGCGGGTCGGCTGGGAATTTCCGGTCGGTTGGGAGCTTCCGATCGGCTGGGAGTCTCCGGTGGGCTGGGAGTCTTCGGTCGGCTGGGAGTTTCCGGTCGGCTTGGGGCTTCGGGTCGGGATCGGTGTAGGCACGGCACCCAGCGTGGCGGGGGCGTACGGCGATCACGAGTGACGCGAACGCCATCATGCGTACACTTTCCGACATGCCCACCGTTGCGCTCGCCGTGACCGAAGGGGTCTCGATTTTCGAGATCGCCATGCCGTGCGACGTCTTCGGCATCGACCGTTCCGACATCGTCGACCCCTGGTACGAGTTCGTGGTGTGTGCGCCGAGCGCGGTGAGCTTCGGCGGCTGGTTCCGCACGGACACCCCGCATGGTCTGGACACGCTGGTCGGTGCGGACACCGTGGTGGTGCCGGGCGGCTGGAGCGTGCACGAGAAGCCGCCGGCCGATCTGGTCGACGCGGTCCGGGCCGCGCACGAGGCCGGCGCGCGGGTGGCGTCGATCTGCACGGGCGCGTTCGTACTGGCCGAGGCCGGGTTGCTCGACCATCGGCGGGCCACCACACACTGGCTGCACGCGGCGCGACTGGCCGCCCGATACCCGCTGGTTCGGGTCGATCCGGACGTGCTCTACATCGACGACGGCTCGATTCTCACCTCGGCGGGCAAGGCGGCCGGGCTCGACCTGTGCCTGCACATCGTCCGCACCGACCACGGGACCGCGGCGGCCAACGCGCTGGCCCGGCGCCTGGTGGTGCCGCCGCATCGGCCGGGCGGGCAGGCCCAGTTCATCCCCGGCCCGGTGCCGGAGGCGGGCGACCACCGGCTTGCCGAACTGCTCGACTGGACCATCGCCAACCTGGACCGGCCGCTGAGCGTCGGCGACCTGGCCCGGCGGGTCAACATGAGTACGCGCACTCTCGATCGGCACTTTCGCGCGGTGGCCGGCACCACGCCGCTGCGCTGGCTGCTGACCCAGCGGATCCGCCGGGCCCAGGAACTCCTGGAGGTGACCGACGACAGCGTCGAGCGGATCGCGGCCCGCACCGGGATGGGGACGGCGACCACGCTGCGCCGACACTTCAACCGCACGGTGGGGGTGCCGCCGGACGCGTATCGACGGGCGTTTCATGGGGAGGTGGGCTGAGCGGGGGTTAACCTGCCGGGGCCGGGGCCGGGGCCGGGGCCGGGGCCGGGGCCGGGGCCGGGAGCGGGTCCGAGGCCGGGAGCGGGTTTGGATCCGGGTTCGCGGAGCGGAAGCGGGACGGCGACGTCGGAGACTCGGACGCGGGGGCGTGTTCGCCGGCGATGGTTGGCATTTCGGAGTCGGTGAGGGTGCCTGTGTCCAGGACGACGCCGGCGGGGTCGGCAGAGCAGGCGGTGTAGCGCAGCGCCTTGGCTGGGGATGGTGTGGTGGTCGGACCGGAACGCTTGTGGGTGGCGCGGCGATTCCCGGGACGACGGTGGGGGGTTCGGTCGGTTCGGATGGTCATGGAGTCGGCGACTCGCCGGCCCGCCCATCGGCATCGAGCCCGAGTCCGATCGGTGCCGGCGATGGGGTCGCCGCAGGGGGGCCCGGCTTTTGCGCCGCCAGGGACCGTCTGTTGTACAGCCACCAGGGGATCGTGATCGGCCATGCGAAGAGCGCGGCGATCCCCACGAAAAAACCGGTCAGCGCGGCCGTCGAATCATCTTTCGCGCGACTGCGCCGGTAGAACGTCACGGCCGCCACGTACGCGCAATACCAGGCGAGAATACCCAGGGCCAGACCGCCGCCGAGTATCGAGTAGCCGATTGCTTCATCCGTCGAATTCAAAGCTTCAACCTCGACAATTCTCGGGCGAAGCCGTCGCGCGGCCGGCCGCGTCTCGCCCCGCGACCTGGTTGCCGCCCCACAGACGGTACTTCGGTGTCGCACTGATCGGGAGCGGATCCGGGATCCCAGGGCGTCCGGATCGCTCCATGGCGGCGTGGGCCGGCACGTCGAGTGCGTGCGGGCCCACGCCGTCATTCGATCACCACTCGAAATCTATGGTTCCGTCCGCGTGACAGCCGGGAAGGGTGGTTTTCGGTCCCCTGAGGGGCCCCGCGTTCTTCGGACAGAGCTCTGACTGTGATGCGTTGCGCGGGTTTTGGAGGTGGATCCCGCAGCGCGCACTGCGGTTTTCGGTCAGGCGGTTGTGGCGAGTTGCCACAGGTCGCGCATGAGGGGGATCGGGGTGGGGCCGGTGAGTTCGACCTGGGTGAGCAGGATCGTGGTGGTGGCGGTGGTCGGCGTTACGTGGGCCGCGGTGCCGGTGCCGCCGAGCCAGCCGTAGCGGCCGGGCACGTTCCACGGGTCGATCGGCTCGATGTCGACCGTGCCGCCGAAACCCCAGCCCTGGCCGTCGAGGAAGAGCCGGGACGCCTCGCGCTGGGCCGCGGTCAGGTGGTCGGTGGTGATCAGGCGGACCGACTCGGGGGACAGGACGCGTCGGCCGTCGACGGTGCCCTCGCCGAGGATCAGGCGGGCGAAGGCGTACAGGTCGTCGACGGTCGCGACCAGGCCGCCGGCGCCGGAGGGGAAGGGCGGCGGGCTGCTCCACTGGCCGGTGGGGGCGTCGACCAGGTCCAGGCCGCCGGTCGGGTTGCGGCGGTAGTAGCCGGCGAAGCGGTCGAGGTCGGCGGGCGGTACCGCGAATCCGGTGTCCACCATGCCGAGCGGTGCGAACAGGTGCTCGGCCAGGAAGTCGGGCAGCGGGCGACCCGCGACCCTGGCGATCAGTACGCCCAGGATGTCCGCGCAGGCGTTGTACAGCCAGGCCTCGCCCGGTTGGTGGAGCATCGGGATCCGGGCCAGCGTGGCCATCCACTCGTCCGGCGGCGCGACCAGTTGCGGCTCCGGCGGCCCCTGCTTCAGCTCGGCGAACAGCAGGCCGACGGCGGGCAGCGTGAAGTCGGCGGGGAAGCCGTACCCGGCCCGGAAGGTGAGCAGGTCGAACACGGTGATCGGTCGGGCGGCGGGGACCACGTCGTCGATCGGGCCGGTCGAAGTGCGGACGACCTCGGGCGCGGCCAGCTCCGGGAGCCATCGGTCGATCGGGTCGTCCATGGCGAGTCGGCCGTCGTCGACGAGCAACATCGTGGCGGCGGCGATCAGCGGCTTGGTCAGCGACGCGATGCGGAAGATCGAATCGCGGGTCATCGGGGTGGTGCCGGCGGCGTCGAGGGAGCCGACCGCCGCCACGTCGACGCGGTCGCCGTGGGCGATCAGCGCGACGGCGCCCGGGAGTGCGCCCTTGTCGACGTGGATTTTCAGCAGTTCGCGCAGTTCGCGCTGACTGTGTGGGTCGCGTGGGTCGGTCATCGGGCCACCTCTTCCTGTGTGTGGTCTTACGTATGCAAGGGAGACTCCCCAAGTGGCGCGGAATCATCAGTCTCGGGTCGGTGGACTCCGTCGGTCGCGGTGGTGGGGATGGCGCGCATACCTTGGGGTGCGGATCCAACTCCCCCCGCACCCAACTCCCCTCGGATACCACGGACTTCATGTTCCGGGAGAAAACGCGTGACGGAGCGAGGGGCTCAGCGCGTTTATCTGTTGGGTGGGCGCCGGGTGGGTCCGGGCGCGACATGTGGTTGACACCGATGTCTAGGAGACGGCAGGTCGATGGGATCCCCGGGATCTGAGGAGAAGGAACTGGCCGCCGCGATGCGGGTGGCGGCGGAGTTGGTCCTGCCCGTGGGCCTGGTCGCGGGCGGCATCACCCGGGGTCGACGGATGAAACGGGTCCGGCGGATGCGGATCGCGGCGTCCGCCGTGGTGGTGACGGCCCTGGCGGGCGCCGGGTTGGTGGCGGCGTCGAGTACGACGGACGGCGCGTCGAAGAGCGCGCCGGCGGCGGCGGGGGTGACCAGGGGTCCGACGCCGCCGGGTGGGAGCGTCGAGCACGTACCGACGATTTCCGCGCCGGTGGGGATGGAGCCGATCTCGCCGCAGGAGATCGTGCGGGTGCTCCTGGCGACGCCGTTGGGCGGGAAACCGCAGGAGCCCACCGGAGGCCGGATCGGCTCGAAGGCGGGCGAACCGCCCACCCGGGTGGGGGCGTCCGCCACGGTGCGGGTGGTGGTCGGCCAGGCGTGGTTCCTGCTGACGGTGACGGTGGCGACCAGCGCTCGGCCGGTCACCGAGCTGCCGTGCCCGGCCGACACACAGACCCTGGTCACCTGCGCCTCGTTCGTCGAGCAGGGTGGTACGCGCGGATACGTCAGCCAGGGAATCCCGGTACGCCCGCCGGTGGACGGCGGAACCACGCTGGGGCCCGCCGAATGGTCGGTGCATCTCGTGCGTCCGGACGGTGTGGAGATTTCGGTGACGGAGCTGCCCCTGTTCCCCGAGGGGGGCGGCGCCGGAGCGCAGGAGCCGGTGCTGCCGGGGAGCCGGCTCAAGGACCTCGCCAGGATGGCCGACTGGCGGATCTGGGTCGATCCGGAGGTCAATCGCATCGCGCGGGCGCAGGTGGGCGGGTTCCGGGACCAGTCCGGATCCGCCGATCCGATCCCGACCGGGAGCCTGACCGGGGCCCCGACCGTGCCCGGCCGGGTGCCGACCCCGGACAGGCCGGCGCTCCGACCGTCTGCGGGGGCCGGGACCACGTCCGGATGACGCGGCGGGCCCACCGACCCCGGGTGGGGTCGGCGCACCCGGGTCGGGCGCCTGCCGGGGCCGGGTCGGGCGCGCGCAGAGGAGGACGTCGGGGGTTGAGGAGGACGAAGTGACCGGCTCCACGTTGCGACGGCACGAATCACTACCGGGGATTCGATAGGCTGTCCTCTCGCATCCGGGCGCATAGCTCAGTTGGTTAGAGCACTGCTCTTACAAAGCAGGGGTCGACAGTTCGAGTCTGTCTGTGCCCACCGGATATGTAGCCCGGCTCGGGCTTTGAAGAGGCGGCTGACCTGCGGGAACTCGCGGGTTGGGCGCCTCTTTTTGCTTGTGGCCACGGGTTTTCTTCGGGGTCGTCCGCCGCGTTGTGCTGCGCTTGGTTGGGCAGGTCGTCTCCCGGTCGGCTCCCAGTCGTCTCCTGGTCGGCTCCCGTGGGGCTGTTGCTCGGGTGGGGGCTCGTTATTACCGTGGTGCTTGAGGGTTCAACGAATCCCCGTGCGGCCCCCTTCCCATGGCGCTTCGGCCGATGTTCGATGGCCGGCGCGATTGCGCGATTGCACTCTCCGTTATGCCGTCCCCATCGGTCTCCGGGTGCGTGCTCGCCCGGAGCGGAAGGAGAGCTCCGTGAACTTCGTACCTGCCGGCCACGACACGGGCCGTGAACCGCTCGACTACCTGGTGGTCGGGGGTGGGCCCGCCGGGTTGCAGCTCGGGCAGTTGCTTCGGGGAGCGGGGCACCGCTACCGGATTTTGGAGAGCGGCTCGGCGCCGGGCACGTTCTTTCGGACCTTTCCCCGGCATCGCAGGCTCATCTCGATCAACAAGGTGCACACCGGCACCGACGATCCCGAGTTGAACCTGCGGATGGACTGGAACTCGCTGCTGTCGCCGGATCCGGAGTTGTTGTTCACCCGCTACAGCAGACGCTACTTTCCGGATGCCGACGATCTGGTGCGCTATCTGGCCGACTTCGCCGCAACGTTCGAGCTGGACATCGCGTATGACACCCGGGCGGAGCGGATTCGGCGGGACGCTGATGGCGGGTTCGTGGTGACCGATCGGCGCGGGGTGGAGCATCGTGCCCGGCGACTGGTCATGGCCACCGGGCTGACTCGGCCCAACACCCCCGACGTCCCGGGCATCGAGACCGCCGAGGATTACTCCGTTGTGTCCGTGGATCCCGAGGACTTCACCGATCAGCGGGTGCTGATCCTCGGCAAGGGCAACTCCGCGTTCGAGACCGCGGACAACCTCGTCGAGACCGCGGCGGTGATCCATGTGGCCGGGCCGCACTCCATCCGGATGGCCTGGAACACCCACTTCGTGGGACATCTGCGTGCGGTCAACAACAACTTTCTCGATACCTATCAGCTGAAGTCGCAGAATGCGCTGCTCGATGGGCATGTGCTGTCGGTGGCGAAGGACGGCGACGGCGGCGGCGGGCGCGGGGGCGGGGACGGCGGCGGCGGCGGCGGGGGTTATCGGGTTCGGTTCGGTTTTTCTCGGGCCGACGAGGTGGTGAAGGAGCTGCGTTACGACCGGGTCATCGTGTGTACGGGCTTCGGGTTCGACGCCTCGGTGTTCGACCCGGAGTGTCGGCCGGAGTTGGTCATCGACGACCGGTTTGCCGCGTTGTCCTCGGCGTACGAGTCGGTGAACGTGCCCGGGTTGTACTTCGCGGGCACGTTGATGCAGCAGCGTGACTTCAAGAAATCCACGAGTGGCTTCATCCACGGCTTCCGGTACGCCGTCCGGGCGTTGAGCCGCATTCTCGACGAGCGTCATCAGGACCGGCCCTGGCCGCGGCGGGCGTTGGTGGCGGACCCCGGCGGGTTGGCCGATGCCGTGCTGGCCAGGGTCAATCGCAGCTCGGCGCTGTGGCAGCAGTTCGGTGTACTCGGGGACCTGATCGTCGTACCGGCCGGTGGTGCGGCGTACTACCGCGAGGAGGTGCCGGTCGCGTATGTGCGGGACAACCGACCGACCGAGGCCGGCGACTGGTTCACCGTCACCCTGGAGTACGGACCCGACCACGACCGGGTCGACCCCTTCGACATCACGCAGCGTCGCACCGCGCAGAACTCGGTCGACGACGCCCTCGATGCCGCCTACCTGCATCCGGTGATCCGCCATTTCCGGGATGGTGCGCTGCTCGGCACGCACCACATGGCGGAGAATCTGGAGAACGAGTGGGACCACCCGCAGGTCCACCACGCCCCACTCGCCGAGTTCCTCGCGCGCAGCCTCGCCCGAGACCTCGACCGTCGGCCGAGCCCGGCCGGGAGGTCCGGGCAGTCCGGGCAGTCCGGGCAGTCCGCGCAGTTCGGGCGGTGAGCGGCGTGCGGTTCACCGTGCACGACTTCGAGACCGCGGCGCGTGCCGAACTCGACCCCGTATACGCCGACTTCATCGCGGGCGGGGCGCGCGACGAGATCACCGTGCGGGCCAACGAGGCGGCGTTCGGCCGGTTGCAGCTGTTACCCCGGGTATTGCGCGGCAGCGCCGTACGGGAGTTGGGCATCACGCTGTTCGGCGGCCGGGCCGGGCTGCCGATTCTGCTCTCGCCGACCGCCTTCCACAAACTGGTCGATCCGGTGGGGGAGTCGGCCACCGCCCGGGCCGCGGCCGGCGCCGGGGCGATCATGATCGTCTCGATGGCAGCCACGGTGGCCGTGGGCGAGATCGCCGACGCGGCCCGAGCCGCCGTCGCGCCCGAGCCGGCGCCGCCGCTGTGGTTTCAGCTCTACCTCCAGCCCGACCCGGAGATCACCGACGCGCTGGTCCGGCGGGCCGGGGACGCGGGGTGTGCCGCGCTGGTGGTCACCGTGGACTCCCCGGTGCTGGGTGCCGGAGAGCGCAATCGGCGCAACGGCTTCCACGATCTGCCGGCCGGACTGCGCTGCGAGAACCTGGTGGACCTGCGGGACGGCGAGCACGGGCACGTACGTCAGATCGCGATGTCCCCGGAGCTGTCCTGGGCGCACCTCGACCGACTGCGCGACACCACCGACCTGCCGATCCTGCTCAAGGGTGTGCTGCACCCGGAGGATGCCCGGCTCGCGGTTCGGCACGGGATCGACGGGCTGCTGCTGTCCAACCACGGCGGTCGCCAACTCGACACCGTACCCGCCACGTTGGAGCTGCTGCCGGAGATCGTCGCGGCGGTGGCGGGGCGGGTCCCCGTCGTGCTGGACGGCGGGGTCCGGCGGGGTACCGACGTGGTCAAGGCGCTGGCGCTCGGGGCGTCCGCGGTGGGCATCGGCCGACCGGTGATGTGGGCGCTGGCCGAGGGCGGCGAGCAGGGCGTACGCCGGCTGCTTGAGCTGCTGCGCGACGAACTCGACGACGCGTTGGCCCTGTGCGGCGCGTCCGGGCTCGCCGAACTCACCCCCGATCTGGTTCGGGTGCCCGGGTGGGGTCCCGCGCCGGGGCCCGCCGTGGTGCCGGGGGCGGACACCCGATTCGGCTTCGGTGGGGTGGTCGTGTGAGGGCCGGCGGATGGGCGGTCACCGGCGCGGCGGTGGCGCTGGTGGCGGCGTTGCCCTACTGGCTGCCGGGGAGGGTGGTCGCGCTGCGCGTGCGGATCTTCGCCCGGGTGGGCGGCGAGGAGGGCATCCCGGTACCCGGACGGGAGGTGCCTGCCGAGGAGTTCAGGCAGGTGTACGGGCATCCCGCGGCCGACGGGCGCAGTCGGGGTGCCGCGCTGTCCGACCTGTTCTGGTACTGGCTCGCGCCCGGCCCGCAGGTGCACCAGGAGCACCTGGAACCCGGACCGCGCTACGACGACGTGGCCAGGACCACTCGGCGGATCCTGGCCGGGGTCTCGCGTACCGAGTGGACGGAGTTGGTGGCCCGCTGTACGCGCGGTGTGCTCGACGAACTCGACGAACTCGACGGGCCGGCAGGGGTGCATCGGGTACGGCTGCGCGATCTGATGATGCCGGTCTGGGCCGAGGTCTACTACGAGGTGGTCTTCCGTGAGCCGTGCCCGCGCCCGGTCAGGGACCTGATCGTCGGCAACGCGGACGATGTGGTCGGCTCGATCAAGTGCACCGGCCTGCGGCACCTGGACCGGCGTGCCGCGCTCACCGACCATCTGCGCGACCGGCTCGCCGACGACCCGCCGCCCGGGCCGCTGCCCGCCTCGCTAGACCGGGAGGAGCAGGCGTACTACCTGCAGGGCACGTTCTTCAACACCGCCGTGGTGCAGATGTCGGAGGCGATGGCTCATGTGTTGCTTGCGCTGGCCACGCATCCGCCGGTGCAGGACCGGTTGCGGGCCGGCGCGGCGGATCCGGACTTCCTGGACCGGGTGATCGACGAGACGCTGCACCACTTCCCGCTGTTCGGGGTGGCGCACCGGATCACCTCGGGGGAGATCGTCCGGGAGGGGCGGGAGCCGATTCCGGCCGGTTCGGTGTTGCTGTTCAACTACCCCGAGTACCAGGGCTCCGGCGGGGGCACGTTCGACCCCGACCGGTGGTTGGACCCGGACACCCGGCCCACCACGTTCATTCCGTTCGGGGTCACCGCCAACCGGCCGTGTCCCGCCCGCGGCTTCGCGTCGCTGACCATGCGGGTCGCGGCCGAGGAGACGTTGCGCCGCTTTCGGCTCGACTCCTCGGCGCAGCACACCCGTTCGTTGCCGAACCGGGGTCCGTGCCTGCTGACGCCGTGCGGCGACGGCGGCGATGGCGGCGATGGCACCGATCCGGCGGCCCGCCCGGCGGCCCGTCCTCGGGTCCGGCTCGCGGTGATGCGACTCGCGGATCGTTGGGCCGCCGTCCCGCGCAGCCTCACCCAGCTGGTCCTGGGCAGCTACATGGTCTGGGACGCCCGTCGGCAGGGGTTGTGCCGCGGCTACTTCGCCGCCGCGTCGGCCGGTTTTACCGGGCCCACTGGCCCTACCGGCCCTACCGGCCCTACCGGCCCTACCGGCCCTACCGGCCCTACCGGCTCCGTTTCCGCCGGCCGCCGAGAGGGGTGAGGCGATGACTCCTTCGGAACTCGCGCCCGCCTTCTTCCTGGCCGTCGTGGTGATCCTGCTGACGTGCCGGCTGGTCGTCGTGGTGGTCGGCCGACTCGGCCAGCCGCCCGTGGTCGGCGAGATGATTGCCGGGGTGCTGCTCGGCCCGTCCCTGTTCGGGCTGCTCGCTCCGGGGGTCTCCGCCGAGGTGTTCCCGGCCGAGCTGAAGCCGGTGTTGTACGTGGCCGGGCAAATCGGCCTGGTGGCACTGATGTTCGCCGCCGGATACGAGTTCCGGGCGCACGCCGGACGCGGCCTGGCCGGCACCGCGGTCGCGGTCTCGGCGGCCGGTGTGGGGATTCCGTTGGTGCTGGGCATGGGCCTGACCCTCGCGGCGCACGGACACGTCGGCATCTTCGTCGACGGGGTATCGGTCTGGGTGACCTCGGCCTTCGTCGGCGTCTCGCTCGCGATCACCGCCTTTCCGATGCTGGCCCGGATCATCACCGAACGTGGGCTGGCCGGCTCCCGGTTCGGCTCGCTGGCCCTGGCCTCCGGGGCCACCGACGACGCGCTCGCCTGGATCATGCTCGCGGGGGTGCTGGGCGGGGCCTCGGGCGAGGTGACGCCGGTGCTGAAGACGGTCGGCGGCTCGCTGCTGTTCGTGGCGGTCCTGTTCCTGGTGGGACGTCGCCTGCTGGACCGGATCGTGAACCGGCCCGGTCTCGGCGACGACACCCGGCTCCTGCTGGTCGTCGTGGTGCTGTTCGGCGCCGCGTGGTTCACCGACGTCATCGACCTGTACGCGGTGTTCGGGGCGTTCTGCGTCGGTATGGCCATGCCGCGTGGCGCGGCGGCCGAACGGCTGGTGCGGACCACCCAGTCGGTGACCCAGGTGGTGTTCGTACCGATGTTCTTCACCTACTCCGGCCTGAACACCCGGGTCGACGTGTTCGCCGACCCGTCCGTGCCGGCGTTCGGGGCGGCGGCGGTATTGCTAGCCGTGGTCGGCAAGTTCGGCGGTTGCTGGGCGGCGGCCCGGCTGCGCGGCGAATCCGGGCCGGTGGCGGTCCGGGTCGGCGTACTGATGAACGCCCGGGGGCTGATGCAGCTGATCGCACTCAACATCGGCCTTGCGGCGGGCATCGTCGGCGACGAACTGTTCGCCGCGCTGGTCCTGGTCGCGCTGGTCACCACGATCATGACGGCGCCGGTACTGAGCCTGCTGGACCGCCGGGACGCGAGATCGCGGTCGGCCTCGGCCGAGGAGACGCCTCGGGGGGAGGAGGCGGTGGCGACGTCGGGCTGAGCGGGCCGGGGCCGGGGTACCGCGGTCTCCGGTGGTGTTCAGTGGTTTCCTCGGTCGCCCGGCGGAAGCCCCGGGCCACGTCCGCGAAGGGGACGTCCTTCAACACCTCCGCCGGTACCGACGCGTAGTCCTCGCCGAACTCGGTGCGGAACTCGCCCGCGAAGCGCAGGCCCAATCGGTAGTGCGCCCTGACGAAGTCCTCGTCCGGCAGCCGGAAGTCGTCCGGAACCCGCAGGTCGAGCCGGACCAGCGCATACCGCAGGAAGTCCACCACGCTCGGAATGGTCACCCCCCGGATCTCGTCCAGGCTGGGCACGGAGGCGGCAGCCGGAGGCTCGTTCCGCGACACGGATCGTGCCGACACCCGGCTGTCCTTCATCAAGACCGCCTGGACGACGGCGGCGCAGTACTCGTCCTCGAATCGGAAGGTGACCGGCCACGCCCGGTCGATCAGGAGCACGTGCAGGAGGTCGTGCTTCAGCACTCTGTCCTTCACCGTGCCGCACGGCAGGAAGTACGCGATGTCGAACACGGGGAGTGCTCCCATCGACGACGTCAACACATCGAGAACGCTCGGGGTCGATTCCGCCATGGAGACAGGAAAAGTTGATTTCGGCGCGGGCGTCAAGCTCCCACGCGGATGAACCGAACCGAACCGAACCGGACGGGTTCGGTGCCGGCACCGAACCCGGCACCGGCGTGCGGCCGATGGTGGGGGTCTACTCCGCCCGGGTAAGCCCGCTGTCGATCACCCCCGCCGCGCTGCCACCCTGACCCCATGACCGACGAGCTCCGCGACCCCGACCGGCCCACCATCACCACCACCGTCGACGGTGAACCCGCCGAACTCCCCGGCACCCTCAACGACATCCGCGCCGCCCTCCCCGAACACCGACGCGCCGACTTCGACCGCGAGATCGGCAACGCCCCCCTCCGCCAGGTCGCCGCCCTGGCCGTCTACTGGGCCATCCCCCCGGACGAACGTGCCCGCGTCGAAGCCGACGCCGACCGCATCCGGTCCGGCGACCTCACCGGCGTCGTCGACGTCCACGGAAACCCGGTGCAGCCATGAGCAGTTGCCACTACGTGCAGTACTCCGACCGAGCCCGCACCGACTACTACGCCATGCCCACCCCGTTACGCCGCCGCTTCGACGCCGCCGTAGGCGACATGGCCCGCCATCCCTACGCCCACGGCGACCCCATCCGAGGCAACAAGGACCGCCGCTCCGCGTGCCTCGCAGGCGCCATCACCGAATACGAGATCAGCAGCAGCGTCCTGGTGGTCACAATGCTCAAGGTCGTCGCACTCTGACCCGACGGCCAGGCCGGCCGGATCCGGCCCGGCTACCGGAAGATCGGCGAGTGTGGCAGGTGGGCGGTGGCACCGACCGCGTCCGCTCCCTCCGCACCCCCGCCGATCAGGACGCCGCCGGCACCCGGGCCAGGCACTCCTCCCGGGCCGCGCGGATGTCCTCGTCGTCCGGGACCAGCGCCGCCGCGATATCCAGATCGGCCAGTGCGTCGTGCCAACGGCCCACGCGCTGCAGGACGAACGCTCGGTTGTAGCGCACCGCCGGGTCGTCCGGGGCCAGTTCGACCGCATGTGCCAGGTCGGCCATCGCCACCTCCACGTCACCGCTCTGGCACGCCACCCCCGCCCGGCCGCACAACGCCGCAGTCAGATCCGGGTCGGCCCGCAACGCCCGATCGAACGCCGCCCGCGCCGCCGGGTGTTCGGCCCGCTCCGCGTGTACCCGGCCCAGTACGGCCAGCAGATGCGGGTTGTCCGGATCCCGGGTCAGCCCGGCCGAGGCGTCCTGCTCGGCGCGGTCCGGATCGCCCAGATCCAGCACCAACCCGGCCCGATTGACATACGCGTCCAGGAAATCGGGGTCCAACTCCAGTACGTAGTCCAGATCCGCGAGTGCCCCGTCGTAGTCGCCCGCCTCGGTCCGGATGTCCGCCCGGTTGTAGAACACCTCGGGAATCGGCGGCCCCAGCCGCAGCGCCGTCTCGTACTCGGCCAGCGCCTCCTGCTCACGACCCATCAGCCGGAGCAGGTTGCCCAGGTCCAGGTGGTATTCGGGGTAGTACGGATCGACCGCGATCACCTCGCGGTAGTCCGCCAACGCCTCGTCGTACCGGCGCAGTCCGGTCAGCACCGTGGCCCGGTTGTGGCGCAACACCGAGCGGTGCAGGTGGTGTTCGTCGGCCCCCAGGTCCCGGTCCAACTCCGCGATGCCGGCGGTGACCAGCTCCAACGCGGCCTCCGGCCGGCCCAGGTGACCCTCGATCAGGGCGAGCGCGTTGTTGTGGAAGACGGTGTTGAAGGCCCGCTGCTTGGGGTCGGTCAGCAGCGAGGCCAGCGCGATCGCCTCGTTGATCCAGCCCAGCGCGCGCTCGTGGTCGCGCCGGCCGGGATTGCGGTGCCGGGTGTAGAGCATCGCGGTCGAGTAGGCGCACTGGATGTGCACCGCCGGCTTCCGGGACCGCGCGCGAGCCTCGTCGCAGATCGCCTCGGTCTCCGCCACCCGGCCGAGGGCGGACAACGACGTGGGCATCTTGCCGGTGAACAGCCACCAGAAGTCCGGCAGTTCGCGCCAGTCGACGAGCGCCCGACCACGCGCGCAGAAGTCGAGGGTGGCGTCGTAGTAGCCGGCCAGCAGGCACGCGTCCATCGCCTGGGCCAGCGCCACCACGCCGGCCTTGCGCGGATCGCCGCCATGCTCGCGGTGGTACGGGAGCGCGCCCAGGCCGTGGGTGCGCTCGGCGCCGGCCACGAGTTCGTCCGCACGGCGATCGTGCAGCGCGGCCCGCTCGGCGGCGGGCAGGCTCTCGTACGCGGCGAGCACGAACGGGTCGTCGTCGGTACCGTCGTCGGCCACATAACGCGCGGCCAACGCGGCGGCGGACTCGTCCGGGGCCCGGAGCCGCACCGGCGCCGCGTCGATCCGCCGGCAGTGCCGGGCCAGTACGCCGGGCAGATCCTCGCCGGCCGGTGTACCGGGCTCCACCCGCGGGTCGGGCACCCTCGGCACGAGTACCCCGGCGCTCGCCCCGACCAGCACCGTCAGCAACGCCGGGTCCAGCCGGCGCAGCAGTACGGCGACGAACTCCCGGTCGGTGGGGTCCGCGTGGTCCAGATCCTCGATCACCAGGGAGCGGGTCCCGGCCGCGTCGGCGGCCAGCAGCTCGCGGACGAACTCCAGCAACCCGTGCGCGATGCGCCGGGTGCGCAGCGCCGAATGGAACCGGGTGCGCTCCTCGGGCGCGGCCAGCGAGGTCAGTGTCTCCAGCCTGGCCGGCATCAGCGTACGCAACTCGGGTGCCACGGTGAGGATTTCCACCTCGTGCGCGGTGACCAGCTCCGGATGCCGCCGCAGTGCGTCGGGCCCGAGCGCGCGGATCAGGGTGCCGGCCAACGTGTACGGTCCGCGCAATCGGCGATGTGCCGAGATCGCGGGCAGCAGGGCGGTGGGCAAGGGGAGTTCGGCGCGACGTGCGGCGCGGTCGCGGCGTCGGTCCCCGACCAGGACCAGGTGCCGGGCGGTGCCCTCGGGCACGGACGAGTCAGCGGACAAGGTGTGCTCCAGGGAAGTGTCGTGGCCGAACGGGGGGAGATGGGCGACCCGAGAGTGCCGAGCGGGCTCAGGTCACCGGCGCGGTCGGCGCGCGCTGCTCCCGGGCGCGGCGCTCGCGCAGGTAGAGGCCGCAGGCGACGCCGAGTTCACCCGTGGCCATCAGCAGGAACAACACGCTGTCCAGGAGCCCGCCGCCGGATCCGCCGCCGGCCACGTTGTCGATCACCCGGCCGGCGATCGGCGGCAGGGTGAGGGCGAGCGTGGCCAGCGCGATGCCGTAGCCGACGAGCATCACGTTCGAGTACCAGCGGGCCACGGCCCGATCGCGCGGATGCCACTGCTGCGGGTCGTGCCGGGCGGGCCGGCGGCGCACCCGGCTCCACCGGTTGGCCAGCAGCTGCTTCGAGGTGACCTGGAGGTTGAAGCAGCCGAGCACGGTGACCGCGAGGTAGTACACGTCGGTCTGCAGGAAGAACCAGCCCTGCCAGATCAGGCGCAGGAGTACCGGGTAGGCGATCCCCAGGCACACGGCACCGGTCGTGGAGAAGTCGCCGTCGGTGTCGCGGGTGGCGTCGGCGATCAGCGCGAGGGCGGCCAGTACGGCCAGGTCGGTGAGCATCCCGGCGAGGATCGGCAGGAAACGTTTGCGCCGGGGGACCGCGACCAGGCCGTCCATCGTGGTCTGGAAGACCACGAAGTAGAGCCGCCGGCCGATGGACAACCGCGAGCGCAGGCCCAGTCGGCGGCCGGCGAGGGCGTGTGCGGCCTCGTGGAAGAGGATCAGCGGGATCTGGGCGGCGAACAGGGTCACCGCGATCACCGACATGTAGCGGGTGAAGAAGAGGTGTTCGTAGCTGGGCACCAGATCGGGCGAGCGCACCATCTCGATCACCCACCCGGCGAGCAACGCCAGGAACGCGGCCGCGCCGAACGGGGAGAAGACCGCGCGGCCCAGGCGCATCCAGCGCACGGGGGCCGGTGGCGCGGGCGCGGACCCGTCCCGGGCGCGCAGGAAGCCCAGTTCGCCCAGGTCGGCGACGAAGTCGGCGATGTCGACGGACTCGCCGTAGGTGGCCAGGTACCAATCGGCGGCCTCGCTCGGCGGCCGGCCGTCGTACAACCGGCGCAACAGCGCCGCGCCGTCCGCCGGCAGGACCACGAACTCCCCGTCGTCCAACCGGCCGACGGTCACCTCGTCGCCCTCGGGCTGAAAGCTGAGGACGTGGAAGGCGAGCGGTTGTGCGCCGGCTTCCGGGGCCGACTCCCGAGCCGGCTCGGTCGTTGCCGACCTGTCAGGCATGGTTCCTCCACGCGAACGACGGACGCGAACGACGGGCGGGGCGGGTGGCGCGAGCGGGGTGGGTGGAGCGGGTGGAGCGAGCAGGGTGGGGCGTCGTGGCGTGGCCGTGGGCCGGCGACGGATCCGCAGCTGGGCCGGATCCGTCGCCGGGCGATCACGCCGAGCCGTCGACTAGAACGGCCAGGTGGGAATCGGGAAGCACGGGGCGCCCCCGTACATCGCCGCGGCGCTGGTCAGACGGACCGAGCCGGCCTTGCGGATGGCGATCTTCTTCATGTTCTTCACCTCCTTCGGCGGGTGATTTCCCGGGACCTCGTTCGGCGAGCGACTGCGAACCGTCGCGGCGCCGGTGTTCGCCGGGATCGACACATCTCTAACAGCGGGCGCCGGGCCGGCACGACGCCTTGGACCAGGTCCGGAACGGGTCGGGTACAGACCCCGTACGGGAGTGGACCGGTCCGAGACGCGGCCCGCGGCACGGCGGGAGCGCCGTGCCGCGGGCCGGGCGGGTGCTGCCGGTGCCGGTGCCGTTGCCGGCGTCGGTGTCGTCGAGGGCGTCGGCCTCGCCGGGGCGGAGGGCGGCGACGCTGACGATCACCGTTGCGCGGCGCTCCTGGGCTCGGTGGGCCGGCTCGGCCGGCGGCCGAACAGGTGGGCCACCGCGGCCCCCAGACCGGCCAGGCCGCCGGCCGGCTTCGGCTTGCGTCGTGCTCTCGCGAGCAGGTTCGCCGGGTTGGTCGGGACGGGTGGTGCGTCCCGCGCGTCCGGTGCGTTGCGGGTGTTGCGGGTGTTGCGGGTGTTGCGTACGTCCGAGGCGTCCGAGGCGTCCGAGGCGTCCGCTGCCTTCGATGCGTCCCGTGCGCTCGGATTGACGCGCGTAACGTCCGCACTCGGGACGCCGGTCGGAGCGGTGCCCGGCGGCTCGGGCGGCGGCGCGGTGGCCGGAACGGGCGACCGCGCCGAGGGGTGGAGCGTGGCTGTCCCGACGGTCGGCGTCGTACCCAGTACCGTGCTCTCCCGGATCGCGGTCAACCACGCGGCGCGTTCGGCCAACGCCTGCGTGCGCAACGCGACCAACGGTCCCAGCGGCAGTTCGAAGAGGCGCTCGTAGGCGACCAGGAGCGGTTCACCGGGCATCCGCCGGGCCTTCTCGAAGTCGGCGAACGCGCTGTGCGAGCTGTAACCGAGACATCGGGCCAGGGCGCGGAGGGAGAGTCCGCGTTCCAGGCGCAGCCGGTAGAGGGTCAGCCCCAGCTCCCGGTGGTACGAGCCGATCGGCCGGGGGTGCGGCGGTTCGGCGGGCCCGCCGGTGGCGGCGGCCACCGACGGTAAGCCGGGTCGACCCTCGCCGACCGGGGAATCGAGTACTCGTCCGGGGAGTTCGGTGCCGTGCGCCTCGTCCGGCCGAGGCGAGGCGGTCATCTCGGGGTTCCTATGCAACGGGGTTGGTGCATCATCTGGCGGTTCCTCCTTGGGGAAGGTGGTGCCTCCGGTGCGCTTCACGACCGTGATCCCGTGGAGCCATTCCCGTGGAGGCGGATCCGCCCGATTCGGATCCGTCGCCTTGATTACGTCGAACTCCCCGCTCGATCGCGGCCGTTCCCGAGGTACGGAACGAAGCGGTCGCGGTGCGGCTCCCCCCGTGGCGCGGCCGGCACCGATCATCCGGCCGGTGCGCCGCCCGCGACGTGCTGAACTCGACGTGCCGAACTCGGTGTTGGACACACGTGCTGCCGGGAATGGGGATCCGGTCGCCTCTGAGCATATCCAGCCGCGATCGTGGCCACGCCGGCTCGCGCGGACCGGGGGACCGGCGGCCGAATGCCGGATCGTTTCGGGAGCACGGCGGTCCGTTCGCCGGACTTCGGCGGCGCCGGAAACGCCGAGGTCCGCCCGTTGTCCGCAGCCGGTCGCGGGTGTGCCGCAGGTGTACCGGATCCGTACCCAATTTGTTCGCGACCCGGCATTCGGGCAGCCCGCGACGCCGCCGGCACCCGCTCGTCCCGGCCGGCTCCGCCGGTATCGCGCCCGTTCGTCGCGGGTCGGTCGTCCCGCCGGCCGGAGTGGGGAAGCCGGCTCGGCGGGCGAGTACGACGGTCGGGAACGCGCCGGCCGGCAGCCCGAAGGCGGTCCGGGGCAGAGCGGCGGAGCGGGCCACGCGGACGAAGCCGGCCCGCCACCCGATCAGCCCGCCGAGCGCGGTACCGGCCGGCATGTCGAGTGCGAGCCCCAGCGCGTGCGTCCCGGCCGGCGCGGTGGCGATCGCCTGGCCGCTGCGTTCCGGTGCCGGATGTGCGCCGGATGCGCGCCGGACGCGGGCCGGATGCGCGTCGGACGCGGAACTCGCCGGTCGGATCACCGGCTACCGGGTGGCGGCGCTCAATCGGGTGCCGAACTCGGCCGCCGGCTGATCGGAGGGCACGCCGCGCAGGCGTTCGGCCACGGTGCGGGCGTGGTCCTGTGCCGTGGTCCGGGCCTCGGCGAGGGTTTGCCGGGCGAGCGGGCGCAGGTGTGTCATCGCCGGGTTGGTGTCGGCGGCGGTGAGTTCGGCCCGGACGGTGAGCACGTCCAGGCCCCAGACGTCGCCGAGGATCCGGTGCAGGTAGGGGGTGAGGTGGTCCCATCCCTCGCGCGGAGTCCCCGGGCTGTAGCCGCCGCCGGTGGCCTCGACCAATACGGCGGGGCGGCCGGGCACGATCGGCAGGTTGACGTCGTCGGCGCGCGGGTCGGTGATGATCAGGTCGATCCAGTGCCGGACCTGCTGGGGCACGCCGAAGTTGTACATCGGTACGGCGATCAGGTAGGCGTCGGCGGCCAGGAACTCGTCGGTCAGCTCGGCGGCGAGCGCGGCGGCGACGCGCTGTTCGTCGGTACGGGCATCCGGCGCGATGGTCAGGCCGGCCGCGGCGGCGGGCCAGATCGCGGGCAGGGGCCGGCGGCCCAGATCGCGGCGGACGAACTCGGCGTCCGGATGGGCGCGGGTCCACTCGGCCTCGACGAGGTCGGCGAGGGCTCGGGTGACCGAGTCCTCGACTCGGATGCTGGAGTCGAGTCGGAAGAACTTCATGGGGGGCTCCTGGACGGGTGGGGGTGGGGGCGCGTCGCTAAACTCGGCTGTTGTTTCCGTTGGTGTTCCTCGCCGATGGGTGCGCCGTACGAAGTGGCTCGTCACCTCTTTGACTGCCGCCCGATCGGAAAGGTGACCATGAACGGACACGAGGGTTTGGCGGTGCGCTTCGAGGCGCATCGCGAGCACCTGCGCGGGGTCGCCTATCGCATGCTCGGCTCGCTGGACGACGCCGACGACGCGGTACAGGCGGCCTGGTTGCGGGTCGATCGGGCCGGGGTCGACGGGGTCGAGAACCTGGCCGGCTGGCTGACCACGGTGGTCGCCCGGGTCTGCCTGGACACGCTGCGGTTGCGGCGCAACCGGGGCGAGGAGCCGCTGACCGCGCTGCCGGAGGGCCCGGGAGGCACGGAGCCCGAGCACGAGGCGGTGTTGGCCGAGTCGGTGGGGCGGGCGCTCCTGGTGGTGCTGGATCGGCTGACGCCGGCGGAGCGGGTGGCGTTCGTGCTGCACGATCTGTTTGCCGTGCCATTTGTCGAGATCGCGCCGGTGGTGGGGCGTACGGAGGTGGCCAGCAAGAAGTTGGCCAGCCGGGCTCGGGGCCGGGTGCGCGGGGTGGCCACGCTCGACGCGGTCGACCTGGCCCGGCACTACTCGGTGGTCGAGGCGTTCCTGGCGGCGTCGCGCGGGGGCGATCTGGACATGCTGCTACGGCTGCTCGCGCCGGACGTGGTCCGGCACGCGGACGGCTTCGCGGTGCGGCCCGAGGCGCGGAGGGAGGTGCGGGGTGCGCGGGCGGTGGCCGAGGAGACCCGCTTGTTCACCCGCCGGTCTCGGTTGGGCGAGGTGGCCCTGATCGACGGGCGCCCGGGCATCGTCATCGCGCCGGGGGGCCGCCTGCGGGTGGCGCTGCGGGTGTCGCTGGGCTTGCCGCTGCACTCGCCGCTGCGCTTGGCCGTCGAGTCGGACCGGATCACCGAGATCGAGGTGATCGCCGAACCGACGCATCTCGCGGCGCTCTCGGTGGGCGTCGGTGGCGTGGCCGGGCTGCGGCCGGCCGGTCCTCACGCGCCGGACGGGCTGGGCTGGTCGGGGTAGCGGCACCGCCGCGAGGCCTCTGGCGGGGTGGCCGGCCTGCGGCCCGCTTTTGTCCTCAAGCGCCGGACGGGCTGGGTGTGTCGGCCCGCCCGGTTGCGGCGGTGACGGTGCGCCGCCGACGGGCCTGCGGCCTGGCGTCCTCAGGCGCCGGACGGGCTGGTGGGTCGGCCTGCCCAATCGTGGCGGCGGCCATGGGCCGTTCGGGCCGCAGGCTGGCCACCCCGCCAGGGGACCCGCGCGGCGGCGTGGCGGGCCGACTCTCCCAGCCCGTCCGGCGTTTGAGGACAAGCGGGCCGCAGGCCGGCCATCCCGCCAGGGGACCCGCGCGGCGGCGTGGCGGGCCGACTCTCCCAGCCCGTCCGGCGTTTGAGGACAAGCGGGCCGCAGGCCGGTCACCCCGCCAGGGGACCCGCGCGGCGGCGTGGCGGGCCGACTCTCCCAGCCCGTCCGGCGCTTGAGGACAAGCGGGCCGCAGGCCGGTCACCCCGCCAGGGGACCCGCGCGGCGGCGTGGCGCGCCGACCCTCCCAGCCCGTCCGGCGCTTGAGGACGCCCGCCCGGGTCGGGCTCAGGTCCGGTGTACGACCCGCGCCGACGTCTGGTCCCGCGCAAGCACCAGCATCGAGTCGATGTTGACGTGCGCGGGCCGGGTGGCCACCCACCCGACGCATTCCGCGATGTCCTGCCCGGTCAGCGGCGTCATCCCGGCGTAGACCGCCGCCGCGCCGGCCGCGTCGCCGCCGAGTCGGTTTAGGGTGAATTCGGTTTCCACCATGCCCGGGTCGATCTGGCAGACCCGGACCGGCTGCCCACGCAATTCCAGGCGCAACACCCGGGTCATCGCCGTCACCGCGTGCTTGGCCGCGTTGTACCCCGCACCGCCCTCGTACGGCTCCCGCCCCGCGACCGAGCCGATCGTGATCACCTGCCCGTCGCCGGACGCGATCAGCAGTGGCAGGAAGGCCTTGGTCACCCGCAACGTGCCCAGCACATTGGTCTCATACATCGCCGTCCAGGCCGCCTCGTCGGCCTCGGCCACCGACTCCGTGCCCCGCGCGATGCCCGCGTTGTTGACCAACACGTCGCACCGCTCGACCGCGTCGGCGAACGCCGCGACCGACGTCGGGTCTGCCACATCCAGCGGCAGCCCCCGAGCCCGTCCGCCGCACCGGGCGACCACCTCGTCCAGGCGATCCTTGCGCCGCGCGCCGAGCACGACGTCATAGCCCAGCCCGGCCAGGTGCACGGCGGTCGCGGCGCCGATCCCACTGCTGGCGCCCGTCACCACCGCACACCCTCGGTTCGTGGTCTCGCCCTGGGTCATCGCAACGTTTCCTCTCCCGCTCGACTCCCCGCAGCGTATGCCGCCTCATCCCGAAGTCGCCCAGGGCCACCCCAGTCGCCCGCGCCGTTGCTGCTGCGGCAACGGCGGCAACACCTCGTCGTACAACCACGCGTCGAACAGCTCGGTCAACGGTCGCGCGGCATATCGGGCCACATGCGCCGTGAAGTCCTCCGTCGTGACCACCCCGTGCCGATGCGCGGTGGCCCAGTCCCGCAACATCGCGAAGAAGTCCGCGTCGCCGAGCGCGCAGCGCACCGCATGTACGGTCAATGCCCCCCGGGCATAGATCCGCTCGTCGAAGATCAGCTTCGGTCGGGGCGCACCGAGCAGCAAGTCCTGTGCCAGAGCGCCCAGTTGCGCATGCTCGACGGCGGCCTGCGCGGCCGCGCTCCGCCCCCCGGACCGCTCCGCCCACAACCACTCCGCGTAGCGCGCGAAACCCTCGTTGAGCCAGATGTGCCGCCAGTCGGCCAACCCCACGCTGTTCCCGAACCACTGATGCGCCAACTCGTGCGCGACCAATCGCTCCGCGCCACGCGCCCCGTCCACGTGGTTCGCGCCGAACGTGGCCAACCCCTGGGCCTCGATCGGGATGTCCAACTCGTCGTCGGTGACCACCACGGTGTACTCGCCGAACGGATACGGCCCGAACAGTTCCTCGAAGAGCGTCATCATCTCCGGCTGCCGGGCGAAGTCCACCAGGAAACGCGGCACCAGGCGCCCCGGCACGTGCGCGAACTGCGGGACACCCGCGTGTGGTTCCAGCGGCCCGATGGTGTCGTAGCGGCCGATCGAGACGCTGACCAGGTAGCTCGCGGTGGGCGCCGACTGCTCGTAGACCCACGTGGTGTTGCCGGCCCCGGTGCTGTGCGTGAGCAGTCGGCCGCTGACCGCCACGGTGTACACCGACGGCGCGGTCACCGAGATCTGGTAGGCCGCCTTGTCGTCGGGCCGGTCGTTGCACGGGAACCAGGACGGCGCGCCGATCGGCTGGCCGGCCACGAGCGAGCCGTCGGTCAACTCCTCCCAGCCCACCCCGCCCCACGGGCTGCGTACCGGCTTGGGATTGCCGGTGTAGTGCACCTCGACGGTGAACGCGGCCCGCGCCCCGATCGCCGTCTCCGGGCGCACCCGCAGCTTGCCCGCGCGGTGCGTGTAGCGCGCCCGGTGCCCGTTCACCAGCACCCGGCCGAGCCGGAAGTCCGCGAGGTCCAGCGCGAATTCGGGCAGCGGCCGCTCCCCGGCCACCGCGCCGATCCGGGCGGTGCCGGCCAGCCGGTTGGGGCCCGGCCGGTAGTCCAGGGCCAGTTCGTAGCGATGTACCCGATAGCGCGGGTCGCCGTGCGTGGCGAAGTAGCCCGCTCCGGAGCCCTCCCCGGCGGCCGAGCGCGGCCCCTGATCGCTCACCGATTCGTGCTCCGTCCCCGTCGTGCCCACTGCCTCGGGACGGGCCGTATCCCGCGCGTCCGCCTCGAAACGCATTACCGTCGCCATGCCTCGATCGGGTTGCCCAGCCAACTGGTGTCCTCCGGGACCGTCTCGCCGCGCATCACCAGCGAGGCGGGGCCCAGTGTGCTGCGCGCCCCGATCGTGCTGCCCGGCAGTACGATCCCGCGCGGGCCCAGGGTGGCGCCCTCGCGAAGGATCACAGTATCCATCCGCATGATCCGGTCGTGGAAGAGATGCGTCTGGAGTACGCAGCCGCGCCCCACGCTCACCGCGTCCTCCAGGGTGACCAGGTCGGCCTCCGGCAGCCAGTAGCTCTCGCACCACACCCCGCGCCCGATGTGCGCGCCGAGCCCGCGCAGCCATACGTTGAGCACCGAGGTGCCCGGCACCCGGCCGATCAACCACGGTACGGCCAGCACCTCGACGAAGGTGTCGGCGAGTTCGTTGCGCCACACGAAGCCGCTCCACAGCGGGTGTTCGACCGGGCGGAACCGGCCGACCAGAAGCCACTTGGCCACGATCGACACGACACACGCGAGCACTCCGCAGGCGAGCAGCACCGGGCCGGACAACAGCGCGGCCAGGATCAGCGAGTACGTGCCCAGCCAGGCCAGCGTGACCAGGGTGCCCAGGGCGAGGGCCGCCGAGCACAACACCGGGATCGCCCGGCACAGTTCGACCAGGCCGCGGGCCCAGCGCAGCCGGGCGGGCGGGTCGTAGGTCAGCCCCTGGTCCGCGACGTCCGCCGAGCGCGGCAGCCGCATCGGCGGCATGCCCAGGTACGAGCCGCCCTTCTTGGTCTTCTTCGGCGTCGCGGACAACACGCCGACCAGGCCGCGCGCCGGTACCGAGCGGCCCGGCGCGGTCATCCCCGAGTTGCCCAGGAACGCCCGCTCGCCGATCTCCGCCGCGCCGATCCGGATCCACCCGCCGCCGAGTTCGTAGGAGGCGATCAGCGTGTCGTCGGCCAGGAACGCCCCGTCGCCGACGGTGGTCAGGCTCGGCAGGGCGAGCACCGTGGAGGCCTCGACGCCCTTGCCCACCTTCATCCCGAGCGCGCGCAGCCAGACCGGCGTGAACAGGCTCGCGTAGAGCGGGAACAACTTCTCCCGGGCCAGGTCCATCAGCTGGGTGACGGTCCACGCCTGCCAGCCGATCCGGCCGTGCAACGGGTGATACCCGGGCCGCAATCCCAGACTCAGCAGCCGCACCAACACCACGATGGACAGTGCGTACACCAGCGCGAACGCCGCCACGGCGGGCACCAGCGCGAGCAGCGCGCCGGTCAGCGCCGCGCCGAGGCCGCCGCCCGGGTGCACGAAGGCGCCGAGGATCGGCAGTACGGGCAGCACGGCGACGACCGGAAGCAGGTTCGGCAGCAGCCCACTCACCCCGTACAGCACTGCCCACTGCACCTTGCGCGGCGGCCGGTCGCCGAATCGGTGCCGGTCCACCTTGCCGAGTCGAACCGCCGGCACCCCGCCCCAGCGCCTGCTGGGCGGCACATTGCCGGTCACCGCGGAGCCCGCCGCCACCTCGGCAGAGCGGCCGATCCGGGCGCCGGGGAAGAGGGTGCTGCGGGTGCCCACGATCGCGCCCGCGCCGATCTTGATCGTGCCGATCTCCAGGCGGTCGCCGTCCAGCCAGTGGCCGGACAGGTCCACCTCGGCCTCCACCGCGCAACCACGCCCGAGCTTGAGCAGGCCGGTGACCGGGGGCAACGAGTGCAGGTCGACGTCCTTGCCGACCTTGACGCCAAGCGCGCGGGCATATCGCACCAGCCAGTTGCCGGACAGCGCGGTCGCGCCGCTGGCATCGGCGAGCTGCTCGGCGGCCCACAGCCGCAGATGCACGCCGCCGCCGCGCGGATAGGTTCCGGGACGCAGCCCGCGAAGCAGCACCCGGGCGCCACCCGCGGCGATCGCCACCCGGGCCGGCGGGCTGAACAACACCGCCCAGCCGGCCGCGACCCACCACCACGACGCGGTCGGCGCGAAGGGGTAGTCACCGAACCAGGCGGCGATATTGCCGAGCGCGAGCAGGCCGACCGTCCAGCGCAGGCCGACCAGGGTGAACAGCGGGATCAGCAGGAGCAGCTGGGCGACCCGGGCCCGGGTGGGCGTCGGGGCCACCTTGCGGATCGCGCCCGCGTCCTGCGCCGAGCGCTCAAGCCGGCGGGCCAGTTTGCGCAGCGTGGGCTGCTGGTAGATGTCCGCGACGGCCGCCGCGGGGTAGCGCTCGCGCAGCAGGGTGGTCAGCCGGGCGGCGGCCAGGCTGTTCCCGCCGATCGCGAAGAAGTCGTCCTGCGCGGTGTCGGGGGCGATCCCGAGCACGTCGGTCCACTGCTCGGCGAGCCACGCCTCGGTGCCGTAGAGCTGCTCGGTGGGGCCGACGTCCGCCGCGTCGGCGAGCGGCCAGGGCAGCGCGTCCCGGTCCACCTTGCCGGAGGTACGGGTGGGCAACTCGGCGACCGGGGCGAGTCGCGGCACCAGCGCGGCGGGCAGCTCGGCCCGCAGCCGACGCACCGCCTCCTCCCGATCCCAGCCCTCGCCGGTGACGAGGTAGCCGACCAGGAGCTGATTGCCGCCCTTGACGGTACGCACGGCCGCCGCCGCACCGATCACCCCGGGCAGCGCCTGGAGCGCCGCGTCGATCTCGCCGAGTTCGATCCGCCGGCCGCCGAGCTTGATCTGCTCGTCACCGCGGCCGACGAAGACCAGGCCCTCGGGGTCGGCGCGGACCACGTCGCCGCTGCGGTAGGCGCGGGCCCAGCCCATCGACTCCAGCGGGGCGTACTTCTCCGCGTCCTTGGCCGGGTCCAGGTAGCGGGCCAGGCCGACGCCGCCGATCACCAGCTCGCCGCTCTCGCCCATCGCGACGGGACGGCCCTCGGCGTCGACCACGGCCAGTTCCCAGCCGTCCAGGGGCAGCCCGATCCTGACCGGTCCTGCGCCGGTGAGCAGGGATGCACAGGCGACCACGGTGGCCTCGGTCGGGCCGTACGTGTTCCACACCTCGCGGCCCTCGGCGACCAGGCGCTCGACCAGCTCGGGCGGGCATGCCTCGCCGCCGAAGATCAGCAGCCGCACGTCGAGCAGCGCCTCGCTCGGCCACAGCGCGGCCAGTGTGGGCACCGTGGACACCACGGTGATCTCCTGCTCGGCCAGCCACGGACCGAGGTCGGCGCCGGAGCGCACGCGTGAGCGGGGCACGGTGACCAGGCACGCGCCGTACCGCCAGGCCAGCCACATCTCCTCGCACGACGCGTCGAAGGCGACCGACAGGCCCGCCATCACCCGGTCGCCGGGCCCGATCGGCTCCTCCTGGAGGAACAGCCCGGCCTCGGCGTCCACGAAGGCGGCGGCGTTGCGGTGGGTGACGGCGACGCCCTTGGGCTTGCCGGTGGACCCGGAGGTGAAAATGATCCAGGCGTCGTCGTCGGGCCCGGGCCGGGCGGGCGGCGCGGGCGGTGCGGGCTCGCCGGTCATGTCCCTTGCGTCGACGACCCGAAGCTCACGCTCGGCACCCAGCACCGCCCGCACACCCGCTTCGCCGAACACCAGTTCGGCCCGCTCGTCCGGGTCCTCGGCATCGACCGGCACGTACGCGGCGCCGGCGGCCAGCACGGCCAGGATGCCCACGTAGAGGTCGTTGCTCCCGGAGGGCACCCGTACGCCGACCCGGTCGCCCACACCGACGCCCGCCTCGACGAGCCGGCGGCGCAGTGTGTCCACCTCGGCGGCCAGGGCGCGGTACGTGAGCGTGCGCCGGCCGTCGTCGAGGGCGGGTTCGTTCGGGTGGGCCCGGACGGTGGCGTCCAGGATGTCCACGAGCGTGCGCGGTGCCGCGGCGGCGCGTCCGGAGTAGACGGCGCGGGTCGGCGTCGGGGCGGTGCCGAACGGATCGTCGGCGGCCCGTACTGGTAGCGCGATGGCCATGAGGTCCTCATCCCTGGTCCCCGCCAAGGCCACTGAAAGGCTCCCCGGGGAGGTGTCGCGTCCCCGCCCCTGGTCCGGCCGGGTCACTTCTCGAGCGTGGCAACCCGACCGACATTAGCTCCGTCGGACCGGGTTCGACGACCCGGAATGCGATCAACTGCCGCTAACCAAAAGACATCTGACGCACAATCAGATCTGAACTGACGGACAGTCAGGCACCAACTCCCCCCAACCTCAGCCCTCCTGACACCCAGTCAGCCCACAACCCACATTTCACCCCACCCTCCACAGCTGTGACCCACACCACACCGTAACCCCCCACTTCCCACCCCGCGCCCACAACTCCGCCGGACGGGTCGAGACACATTCGGCGGCGTGGCGCACCGCGGTGCGGGGGCCCTGGCGGGGCGGGCGGCCTGCGGCCCGCTCTTGTCCTCACGCGCCGGACGGGCTGGGGTGGTCGGGGTGGCGGTATCGCCGCGCTGGGCCTCTGGCGGGGTGGGCGGCCTGCGGCCTGCTGGTCCTCAGGCGCCGGACGGGCTGGGGTGGTCGGGGTGGCGGTATCGCCGCGCTGGGCCTTTGGCGTGGCGGCGGGCGTGCGGCCTGCTGGTCCTCAGGCGCGGGATGGGCTGGGGTGGTCGGGGTGGCGGCATCGCCGCGGGGCCTTTGGCGGCGTGGGCGGCCTGCGGCCCGCTCTTGTCCTCGATCGCTGGGCGGGCTGATGTGGCGAGCCGGCACTCTCAGCCCGTCCGGCCCTTGAGGACAGCAGGCCGCAGGCCGCTCGGTGGCCACGACCAGGGGCGAGCCCTCAGCTGCGCCGATCGCGTAGCCACCGGGCGGGCTGAGAGTGTCGGCCCACCACATCAGCCCGTCCGGCCCTTGAGGACAGCAGGCCGCAGCCCCGCCATCCCGCCAGGGGACCCGCACGGCGGCATGGCACGCCGACCCCCCCAGCCCGTCCGGCGCTTGAGGACTGGCGGGCCGCAGGCCGGCCGGCGGCACGCGGTCGCCACCACGACCAGGCGCGAGCTCACACGCCGGACGGGCCGAGAGCATCGGCCCACCAAATCAGCCCGTCCGGCGCCTGAGGACCAGCGGGCCGCAGGCCGCCCGAGCGACCCGTGGCCGCCGCCACGACTGGGCAAGCCGACCCCCAGCCCGTCCGGCGCCTGAGGACGCCAGGCCGCAGGCCGGTCGGCGGCGCACCGTTACTGCCGCAACCGGGCGGGCCGACACACCCAGCCCGTCCGGCGTGTGAGGACGGCCGCCCGCTCGCCCGCCCGGTGCCTACGCGATCGGCGCAGCCGCCGGTTCGCCCAGGTCCGGGGTGTCGGTGAAGGTGACGTGCGTGGGGCCCGGGCCGTGGAGTTCGAGGATTGTGATGGTGTTGGTGCCCGCGCGGAGGACCGGTGCCGGGACGTACAGGGTGCGCTGTGGGCCCTTGCTCCAGTAGCGGCCCAACAGGAAGCCGTTGATCCACACCAGGCCCTTGGTCCAGCCGTCGAGGCGGAGGAACGTGTCGCCGACGGTCGATGCCTCGAACGTGCCGGAGCGGACCGCCGGGACGTTCGTCGGGATCGGGGTGGACGCGTCCGGCAGGGTCGGGCCGTTCGGGGCGTCGAGGGGCAGTGGGTACATCTGCCAGCCGAACAGGGTCTGGCGTTCGAGTCGGACGCCCCCCGTGATGCCCTTACGATCGGCCAGCCCGGGGCCGTAGTTGATCCGGCCGCAGTTCTCGACCAGCAGATCGAGCCGCGCCCCGCCCGCGGGGATCGCCAACTCGCAGGACGGCGAGCCGCCTTCGCTGCGGTCCAGGACGCCCACCGGGACGCCGTCCAGGAACACCTGGGCCCGATCCGCCAGTCCGTCCACCCGCAGTGGCGCCGCGTCGCGCGGGCCGCTGACCCACGTGCGATACAGCACGAAGCCATAGGCCTGGTCCAACTCCTCCATGGTCAGCGTGCTCGGCGAGTAGACCGGCGCGGACAGGTCCTCGACGTGCGCCAGGAGCGCCGCCGCCGACGGCAACGCCACCTCGCCGAGTGCGACGCGGGGGGCGAGTGCGGGGGGCGGTTCCGCCGGGAGCGGCGCGTATCGGCCGATCACCTCGCGGAACGCCCAGTACTTATCCGTGAGTTCGCCCGCCTCGCCGATCGCCGCGTCGTAGTCGTAGCTGGTCACCGTCGGCCGGTAGCCGCCCTCGTGCTCGTTGGCGCCGTTCATCAGGCCGAAGTTGGTGCCGCCGTGCGCCATGTACAGGTTGACCGAGCCGCCCGCCGCGAGCATCTCGTCCAGGACCGCCGCCGCGTCCGCCGCGTCCCGTACGTGGTGTGGATCACGCCAGTGGTCGAACCAGCCGTTCCAGAACTCCATGCACACCGGCGGCCCGTCCGGCGACCACCGGCGCAACATCGCGAACGACTCGTCCACCCGCGAGCCGAAGTTGACCGTGGGCAGGACACCGGCCACCGTGCCGCCCTGGAGCATCGGCTCGGTGGGCCCGTCCGAGGTGAACAACAACCCGCTCGCGCCGCGCCGGCGCAACCCGTCCACCAGATGCCGCAGATACGCGACATCGTTGCCGTAGCTGCCGTACTCGTTCTCCACCTGCAGTGCGATCACCGGCCCGCCGTGCTCCGCGAGCAGTGGCTCCAGCAGTGGCATCACCGCGTCCAGATAACGATCCACCGCGGCCAGGAACGGCGGGTGGGAGCAGCGCAGTCGCATCCCCGGGTCCTTGAGCAGCCAGGCCGGCAGGCCGCCGAACTCCCACTCGGCGCAGATGTACGGGCCGGGCCGGACGATCGCCTTGAGCCCGTGCCGCTCGGCCGCGCGCAGGAACGCGACCAGGTCCTTCCCGCCGGTGAAGTCGAACCGCCCGGGGGTGGGCTCGTGCACGTTCCAGGCGACGTAGGTCTCGACCGTGTTCAGGCCCAGGCCGCGCAGCCGGGCCAGCCGGTCGTCCCACTGTTCGGGGTGGACGCGGAAGTAGTGCAGGGCACCGGAGAGCATCCGAAACGGCCTGCCGTCGAGCGTGAATCCGTCTCGACTCGGGACGAGGCTGGGGGTGGTCAAGACACTCCTCGGGCAGATCCGTGCGGTGGGACCGGATCATCGTGCACGAGGTGCGTGGCCTCGATAAGCACTCTTCTCGACGACAGCGTGGACTTTTCTGCGCCCGTCGGACCACCGTCGAGGGGCTCCGACCAGGGTGGATACTCTCCGGTTCACCGACCTTGCCATTCGGTGACGGTGGACTTGGACTTTTCTCGCGGATCATCTCGACAAAAGTACGAGTGCGGCGGCAACCCGTTGACGCCTTGTCGGGCAGGGCACATGATCGGCGGCCAAGACAGCCTCACCGCCTCCGACCACTCGCCGGGCTCCGTCGAGCCCTGCCCATTTCCCGAAGGGACGGCCACCTCATGTGGGGTAGACCCAGCCCGCGCCCAGGCCGCCGGACGGCCCGCCGCGCAGCCGTCGCGGCCACGATCGCGGCCCTGACCGTGCTCACCGCCTGCGGCTCCGGCTCCGACTCGGATTCCGGTTCCGGTTCCGGCGACAAGACCGACAAGGCGTCCGGGGGGCAGGGCGGCGGTACGGCGCAGCTCGACTTCTGGGGCTGGAATCCCGCCTACGAGAAGGCGGTCACCGCGTTCAACGCCGCGCACCCCGACATCCACGTCAACTACAACAAGGTCGAGCCGGGCTCCAAGGGCGGCTACGCCAAGATGCTCGCCGCGGTGAAGGCGAACAACGCGCCGTGTCTGGCCCAGATGGGCTACGAGACGCTGCCCAGTTTCCTGGTCGAGGGCGCGCTGCAGGACGTGGACAAGGACGCCGCGGCGGTCAAGTCGAAGTACTCGGCCGGCGCCTGGTCGCAGATGAGCGTCGCGGGCAAGACGTACGGGATCCCGGTGGACACCGGCCCGGTCGCGATGTTCTACCGCACCGACGTGTTCGCCAAGAACGGTCTGACGCCGCCCAAGACGTGGGACGAGTTCGCGCAGCAGGCGGACCGGGTGCACACGGCCGACCCGTCGGTGGCCTACTCGGCGTTCGGCGGCAACGACCCGTGGTGGTACGCGGGGATGGCCTGGCAGAACGGCGGCAGCTGGTTCAAGCCCGAGGGCGACACCTGGAAGGTGTCGATGACCGAGCCGGGCACCCGGAAGGTCACCGAGTACTGGCAACAACTCCTCGACAAGAAGGTGGTCTCCGCCGACCCGACCTTCACGCCCGACTGGTACAAGCGCTTCGGCGACGGCAGCGTGGCCAGCTATGTCGGCCCGGTGTGGTTCACCGCGCTGCTGGAGGAGAACGCCAAGGACGCCGCCGGCAAGTGGGCGGTCGCGCCGATGCCGCAGTGGGACGCGAGCGGGAAGAGCACCGGCAATATCGGCGGCTCCGGCACGGCCGTGCTCAAGGGCTGCAAGAACACCAAGGCCGCGGTCACCTTCGCGGACTGGATGAGCAGCGACCCCGCGAGCCTGAGCACGCTGGTCAAGGACGCGGGCATCTACCCGGCGGCCACCGCCGGGGCGAGCCTGGACGCGATGCAGCAGCCGTCCGCCTACTTCGGCAACACGAAGATCTACGACGTCTTCAAGGAATCCGCCGCCCAGGCGCCGACCGGTTGGCAGTGGGGTCCCACGATGACCCAGGTCTCCGCCGACCTGACCGACCGGGTCGGCAAGGCCGGCGCCGGCAACGGGAAGCTCGCCGACGCGCTGACCGGCGTCCAGGGCACCACGATCAAGGCCATCCAGGACAAGGGCCTGAAGGCCGCCGCGGGCTGACCCGCCGTCACCACCCTTGACGCCGCAGGCAGTCCGTACCCGTGTCCCGCCGTCCGCGCGCCACCCTGCGCCGGGCGGCGGGCACCCCGCCGTTCGGCCCCACCCACCCGTTCCATCCACCGGGAGCCCGCCCTTGAGCGCACCGATCCCGCGGCGCAAGCGCCGGCGGTCCGCACCCCTGATCTTCCTCGCGCCGTTCGGCGTGCTGTTCGCCGCGATGTACGCCGTCCCCGTCGGCTACGCGATCGTCGAGAGCCTGCACAAGATGCAGCGCTCCGGCCTGGGCCTGACCCCGCCCAAGCGGGTCTACGCGGGGTTCGAGAACTACACCAAGGCGCTACACGACGACGCGCTGTGGCACGGCGTGGGCCGGGTGTTGTTGTTCGGCGTGGTCCAGGTGCCGGTGATGCTCGGCCTGGCGCTGCTGCTCGCGCTGCTCCTGGACGCCAAGTCGGCCCGCCTCAAGGGCTTCTTCCGGACTGCCTACTTCCTGCCCTACGCGATCCCCGGCGTGGTGGCCACCATCCTGTGGGCGTTCCTGTACATGCCGCGCTCCAGCCCGGTGGTGAGCATGCTCGACGCGGTCGGGCTGCCGTCGGACTTCCTCGGCGAGGACGCGGTGCTCTGGTCGATCGCGAACGTGGTCACCTGGACCTGGACCGGCTACAACATGCTGGTCATCTACTCCGCGCTGCAGGCCATCCCGCAGGAGCTGTACGAGGCGGCCGAGTTGGACGGTTGTGGGCCGTGGCGCACCGCGTGGCGGATCAAGGTGCCGCTGGTCGCCCCGGCGATCGCGCTGACCACGGTGTTCTCGGTGATCGGGACGCTTCAGCTCTACACCGAGCCGCGCGTGTTGCGACCGCTGACCTCGTCGCTCGACGCCGACTACACGCCGATCATGTCGGCGTACCACAAGGCCGTCGAGAACAACGACTACGGCCAGGGCGCGGCGGTCTCGGTGCTGCTCGCGCTCGGCACCTGCGTGTTGTCCTTCGCGGTGCTCAAGCTCTCCGCCCGGCTCACGAACGGCAGGTCCTCGCTGTGACGACGACGCTGACCCAGGCTCGCGAACAGGCCGCGCCGGTCGCCCCGAAGGCGGGCAAGGGGCGGACCACGCCGGTGCGTTCGCAGGTGCTGACCACATCTTTCCTGTTCCTGGTCGCGACCTACTTCCTGATGCCGGTGTGGTGGTTGCTGGTCTCCTCGACCAAGTCGTCCAGCGACCTGTTCGCGAGCAACGGGTTCTGGTTCGCCGACTGGAACCTGGGCGCCAACCTGCGGCAGTTGTTCAGCGAGGACGGCGGCATCTTCCTGCGCTGGGTGCTCAATTCGGTGCTGTACGCGGTCGGCGGCGGCGTGGTGGCCACCTTCCTGGCCGCGCTGGCCGGCTACGCGCTGGCCAAGTACCGGTTCCGGGGGCGCGGCGCGATCTTCTCGGTGATCCTGGGCGCGGTGCTGATCCCGACCCCGATGCTCGCGCTGCCGATCTACCTGATGTTGTCCAAGGTGCACCTGGTCGACACGGTGTGGGCGGTGCTGCTGCCGGCGGCGGTCAGCCCGTTCGGGGTGTTCCTGGCCAAGACCTACGCCGAGGCGTCGGTGCCGGACGAACTGCTCGAGGCGGCCCGGCTCGACGGCGCGAGCGAGTTCCGGATCTTCTACACCATCGGGCTGCGGATCATGTCGCCCGCGTTGGTGACCATCTTTTTGTTCCAACTGGTCGCCGTCTGGAACAACTTCTTCCTGCCGCTGATCACCCTCAACAACCAACACCTGTGGCCGGTCACCCTCGGCCTGAACGCCTGGAACAGCGACCCCAACCAGCCGCACGCCAACCTGGTCGTGGTCGGCGCACTGGTGTCGGTGATCCCGCTGGTCGCCGCGTTCTGGTCGCTCCAGCGGTTCTGGCGCACCGACCTGGTCGCGGGTGGGGTGAAGGCGTGAGGAACCCCTTCGCGGCCGGCGCCGGCGGCCGTACGATCGGCGCACCATGATCTTCGCCCGCTACCTGACACCCGCCAAGGAGCACCAGCGGCTCGGCCTGGTGTGCCTGGGCGTGGGCTGGCAGCAGGTGACCGCAATGCAGTTCGAGGGGCGTGTGCTCGGCTGCTACCAACTCACCCTGATCACCGGCGGATCGGGCTGGTTCCGGTTCGGCAATCGGCACGCGCCGCGGATCCCGGTGCAGGCGCCCGCGGCGTTTTTGCTCTTCCCCGGCGAGTACCACGCGTACAGCCCGGATCCGACCGGGTGGCGCGAGCACTGGGTGCTGTTCGAGGGGCCGACGGCGGCGGCCTACGAGGACCTGGGCTTCCTGGACCGGGCCGAGCCGGTGATGTCGCTCGGCGGGGTCCGGCCGCTGCGCCAGGGCTTCGACCGGCTGCTCACCGCGGTGGAGCCGGGCGCGCCGAACCGCGAGGTGGTCACCTCGGCGATCGTCCACCAACTGATCATCGACCTCAAGACGATCCGGGTCGACGAGGACGGCTCACGGGTGGTGCGCTACTTCGACGAACACGCCACCGAGCCGCTCACCGTCGGCGAGCACGCCCGGCGGCTCGGGTTGGACGAGGCGGGGCTGCGCAGCGAGATGCAGCGGGCCACCGGGACCACACCCAAGGAATACATCGTGCGCACCCGGTTGTCCCGGGCCAAACGACTGCTGCTGTCCACCGACCAGTCGATCCACGAGGTGGCGCGCAACGTCGGCTATGACGATCCGGCCTACTTCGCCCGGCTGTTCTCCCGGCGGGTGCAGCAGTCCCCGTCCGAGTTCCGGCGGACCGGGCAGACCTCCGGTCAGGCCTGAGGCGGGTCGACCCCGGCCGGGGCCGGGGTGCCGGCCGCGGCGATCACCTCCAGGAGCGCCACCACCGCGACGACTACGACGATGATCAGCAGTACGGAGGACACGGTCGGGTGGTTCCACCAGGCCAGCCAGACGCCGCCGAGGACGCCGACCATGCTGAACACCAGTCCCCGATGCGCGGCCACGAAGCGGCCCGGCGTACCGGTGCCCAGGCCGGTCCGGGCGAGCAGGGTGCCGGCCGTGTCCGGGCCGACGGCGAGGCCGCGGCGAATCGCCAGGGCCGGTCGGGCGGGGCCGGCCAGGAAGGCTCCGATCGCGACGGCCACGGCCGCGATGCCGAGCGTGCGGGTGGTCTCCCGGAGGAAGCGGACCAGCGCGTCGTAGACGGCCGCCGCCGCGTTTCGGGGGACGTCGGGCGGCAGGTCGTCCAGGTAGATCCGGCGGGTGACATAGAGGCCGATGCCGAGGACGAGCAGGGCGATCGCGGTGCCGACGCCGGCCCACATGATCACCCGCCGGCGGCGCGGAGCGACGAGCACGCCCACCACGAACAGCACGACGACCAGGATCGGCAGCCAGGTGCCGGCGGTGTCCAGGTGCCGGAACACGGCCTGCCCCTTGCGCAGCCCGTCGCCGTGCAGCAGCACGAACCGCTCGTTGGTGCTCGGGATGTTCGCGGCGATCGAGAAGCCCTGGTCGACCAGGCTGCGCCGGACCTGATCGACCACCGGACCGAGATCGAGGACGACCTCACCCTTGGTCGAGGTCAGCGCGCCGTCGGTCCTGCCCGCCAACGCGCGCAGCGCGGAGGCGTGTGAGAGGCGGAGCGCGTCGCGCCACAGGACCGGGAACGCGTCGCTGGCCACGAACACCTTCGCGGCGTCGTCGGCGACCCCGGTGAGCAGGTTCGAGATCGAGCCGGAGACCGGTCCCGAGCCGTTGTTCGGCCCGAGGCCGAGGGCCTGGCGCAGTGCGTCGGTCAGCCCTGGTACGTCCACCGCCTGGACGGTGGCGGTGGCCACGCGCGCGGCCACCGCGTCCTGTACCGCCGCGTTCGAGGACAGCGGCGCGAGTGTCGCGACGAAACGATCCGTATCGCCCATCTCGTCGTCCGCCCATGCGGCGGTCACCGCCGCGGGGGTCAACAGGCAGGCGAGCACGACCAGTACAACGGCCAGGGCGAGCCGCAACCGGCGCCTGGGCGGGACCTGCTCGGCGGACTGGGACATCGGTGCTTTCCTCCTGCGTGTGGCGTGGCCGTATGTCCCGTGCCAGTTCCATCAAATGCGGACATCTACTCGGATCGGGCCAAAGCTGCGAGAGGTGATGGGCCGTTAGGGGCGCGAGGGCGCGATTCGCGGGCTCGCGGGCTCGCCGGCCGGTGGGTTGTCGAACTCGCGGGCTTCCGGGGTGTCACTCGGATGCTCGGACCTCCGGACGCTCGGGCGAGATCGTCGCCGCATGGCGGGCCGCGGCCGAGCGCGCGCGGACCGAGGGTGCCTCGGCGCGATGTCGGCCGCGTGACGAGTCGAGTCGATGTCGTGGCGCCGCGCGATCCGCCGCGCCGGCCACCGCACCGGGACCCGATCGGGGGGCCGGGCGTGGCGACTTCGGTGTGGTCGGGCGGGCCGTGCCGCGGCGTTCGGCCTACGAGCGCAGCCACATCGCTTCGTGGCCTCGGCCGAGGGTGTCGAGCAGGCGGGCGAGTCGGGCCGCCGCCGCCGGGTGGCCCTCGGCCAGGGCGCGGCGGTACATCTCCTCCGCCTCGCGGGTGCGACCGCGCTGCTCCAGGAGGCCGGCGAAGCCGATCGAGGCGTCCGGGTGGCCCTCGGTGAAGGCCCGGCGATAGAGCTTCTCGGCCTCCTTCACCCGGCCGCGCGCGCCCAGCAGTCCGGCCAGATTGAGCGTCGCGTCGGGGTGGCCCTGTGTGTAGGCGTGCCGGAACAGCGGCTCGGCCTCGTCGAATCGGCCGATGCCGGCGAGCAGCAGGCCGAGGTTGTTGGGCGCGTCGTCGTGGCCCCGGGCCGCCGCGTGCCGGAACAGCGGTTCGGCCTCCGCCGGGCGGCCGAGCCGAACCAGCAGTCGGCCGAGGCTGTTGGCGGCGTCGGGGTGGCCCTGGGCGAGCGCGCGGCGGTAGAGGTCCTCGGCCTCGGCGGCCCGCTCGTGCGCGGCGAGCAGGTCGGCGAGGTCGTGCGCGGCCTCGGGGTGGTTGCGGGTGAGCGCGTCGCGGTAGAGCTGCTCGGCCTCGGCCGCCCGGCCGGTGTCGGCGAGGTGGTAGGCGAGTTGCACGGCGGCTTCGGGATCGCCGGCCGCGACCGCGCGGCGCAGGGCGGGCTCGTCGTCGGCGTCCGTGGCGGCCGGGAACGGCGGCGGGACGGGGAACGGCCCCGGGGCGAAGTTCGGCGGGGGCGGTGGTACCGGCGGTGGGGCCATCAGGGGCGGTGCGGGCGGGGCCGGGCGGGCTGCCGGGACGGGCGGCGGCTCGGTCAGTCGGCGGGCCACCTCGGCCGCGTCCGCCGGGCGCTGCGCGGGGTCCTTGGCGAGCAGGTCCAGAACCAGTCGACTCAGGCCAGGCGGGAGGTCCGAGCGGCGTCGATCGAGCGGCTCCGGGGCCTGTTCGAGCTGGGCGCGGACCGTGGCCGCCGGGTCTCCCGTACCGAACGGGGGTGTCCCGGTGAGCAGTTCGTGGAGCACACCGCCCAGTGCGTACAGGTCCGCGCGGGCGTCGGCGGGCTGCCCGCGCAGTCGCTCGGGGGCGGTGTAGGCGAGCGTGCCGAGCAACCGGGTGCCGGTCGAGCCGACCGCGGCGAGGTGGCGGGCCAGGCCGACGTCGAGGACACGTACCCGGCCGTCGGCGGCGAGGAACAGGTCGGCGGGCTTGAGGTCGCCGTGCACCCGGCCGGCCCGATGCAGCCGGCCGAGCGCGGCGCAGACCTCGACCGCCCAGCGCACCACGTCGGCCGGCTCCGGCATCCCGGCGCGCAACACCGTGCGCAGGTCGCGGCCGGTGAGCAACTCGGTGACCAGGAAGGGCGTGCCGTCCACGTCCCGCCCGACGTCGAGGATCGGCACCAGGCCGGGATGGTCGAGCCCGGCGGCGGCCCGCACTTCGGCCAGGAACAGCTCCGCGGCCGAGTCGTCCGGCGGCCCGTGCAGCACCTTGACCGCCACATCCCGCCCCTCGGCCGGATCCCGAGCGGCCCACACCCGCCCGAGCCCACCGCGCCCGAGCTGCTCGACGAGCTCATACCGCCCCGCCAACACCCGCCCCACCATCGCCACTCCATCCCCTTGACCCCGACCACCAGCGCCCGCGATCCTGCCGCATCCGACGCCGGAGGCGGCACCGCCGACGCGACCGGCGGTGGGTGCTTCGCCGGGATGCCGCGACGCCGGCCACACACCGCGCGTCGCGCCCCGCACCGCCACAACCCTTCAGGCCCGTCCGGGCGGAGCCGTCGTGGTCCGGTGGCGGGCGCCGCCTCGGGAGACGGCGACGCCGGTCAGGCACAGGGCGCCGCCGAGGAAGGTCAGGGGGCCGGGGACCTCGCTCAGGAACAGCCAGGCCAGGAGGACCACGACGGCGGGGACCGCGTACGTGGTGCTGCCCATCTTTCCGGCGGTGGTGCGGGCCAGGGCGTAGGCCCACGTGGTGAAGCCCAGGGCGGTCGGGACGACGCCGAGATAGATCACCTCGAGCGTGGCGGACGGCGGCGCCTCGGCGGTCTCGGTGACCAGCCGGCCGACGAACGGCAGACAGCAGACCGCGCCGACGAAGCAGCCGTACGCGGTGACCTGGAGCGCCGAGGCGTGCCGCAGCGCGGGCTTCTGCCCGACCACGCCGCCCGCGTAGGACAGCGCGGCCAACACACACAGCCCCACCCCGAGCAGCGGTGCCCCACCGCCGTCGGACATGGACAGGCCCACCACCACCGCACCCGCGAAGGAGACCCCGATACCCGCGAGCAGGCGGGACCCGAAGCCCTCCTCGAGCAACCACCCGCCGAGCAGCGCGATCACGATCGGCCCGATGTTGACGACCATCGCGGCCGTCCCCGCGTCCAGCTTGCGCTCGCCCCAGTTGAGCACCGCCATGTACAGCCCGAACCACAACACCCCGGAGACCACGATCCCGGGCCACGCGGCGCGCGGCGGGACACCCTCGCGGCGGATCACCAGGATCACCGCGAGCACGAGCGACCCCGCGAGCATCCGGCCGAGCGCCAGTGCCCCGGGCGAGAAGTGCGCGCCGGCACTGCGGATCGACACGAACGCGGATGCCCACAGCAACACCGTTACACCGGCCGCCGCGACGGCCCGCCGATCGACTGCGGGTGTCGGGTGCGGGTGAAGACGTACGTCCGACATGTGAGGGACCCCTTCGCGCTGCCGGCCTTCGGGCGTCTCGCCGGCGGCGGACGCGTCTTCCGGGCCGAACGTTAGGGCCCGCTCGTTTCGGCGCCCACCGAATCGTCGCCCGAGCCGATTCGGGGGCCGGCCCACGGGAGACCCGGTTCGTGATGCAGCATGGTGCTTTCGCGCCCGCGTCCCCGCGCCGGCCCAAGGAGAAGCACACCGTGAGTCGGATCCCCACGAGCCCGTTGCGGAGCCTGGTCGGCTACCCGCGACGCAGCCCGGCGACCTTCGCCGTACTGATCCTGCTCGGGATCAATGGGATCGTGGTCGGGTGGTTGATGTCCGCCACCGCGTCGGACCGGCTCCTGGACGAGATCAGTACCAACCTCGACAACCTGGACCACCATCCGCTGCGCGCGCTCGCGGGCAGCCTGCTGGTGGCGGACGTGCACGGCACGCTGACGGGCAATGTGCTGACCATCGGGTTCGGGCTCGGGGTGTGCATGGCGTTCCTGGAGCACCGGATCGGCACGCTGCGCGCGGTCGGCGTGACGATCCTGGGACACGTGGGTGCGACGCTCGTCACAGCTGTGGTGCTGATCGTGGCGATCCATGCCGGGACCTATCCCGAGGACACCCGGCACACGCTCGACTACGGGGTGAGCTACGCCTCGATGGCGGCCATAGCGGCGGTCACCACGCTGCTGCCCGGACGGATGCGGCCGTGGTGGGCGCTTGCCTGCCTGGCCTACCCGTTCTCGTCCGCGCAGTGGTACGGCGAACTGCCGGACTTCACCACGATCGGCCACGTCTCGGCGGCGCTGATCGGGCTCGGGTCCGGCTTCCTGTTCACCGGACGATTCGCCCCCGTCCCCGTCCCCGCCCCGGTCCCGGCGCCGGGCCCGTTCGCGGCAGCGGAGGTCGCCGGGAACGGGCCCGCCGAGCCGTCGGGCGGCAGTCGCAGCGGTCAGCGCTGAACCGGCGGCACCCGCCACTCGATCTGTACCCGCTCCTCCAGCGGCAGTTCGTCCGGGCCGAGCGCGACGTGGTCGATGACGTAGCGGAAGAGCAGTACGACGGCGTCCGACTCCATCTCCGCCAACGTCTCCCGGCCGGCCCCGAGGACATCCAGCAGGAGTACCGGGTCGGACTCCAACTCCTCGATCTCCTCGGCCAGTTCGGCGTCGATGTCGTCGGCGGCGGCGAGCGCGGCGAGGGACCGGGCGAGGAAGGCCGGTTCGGTCTCCAGGCGGCGCAGCACCCGCTCGGTGACGAACGCGTCGAGCACCTCGGCGTCGATGTCGATGCCGCCGCCGGCACAGCCGCAGCCGTCGCCGCAACCACCGACCGCGCTGATGTCCTCCAGGCTGAGGGGGGTTCCGGTGGGGGAGAGGGGGCTCGGCTGGGCCGAGTCGTCGGACGCGGGGAGGCCGGAGGCGGAGGAGGACACGCGAACCCTTCGGGGAACTGGGGAGGGACGGAGGAGCGTCCATGGTCGCATCCGAGGACGCAGCGGATGCCCGAGGTCCGGGGCCGGCACAAGATCCAAGGTTTCCCGCCGGCCCGGTCCGTCGGCGTGCTAACGTTAATTGCTGCTGTGGTTCCCATGGAATTTTCTGTGCGCCTGCTGGTTGTAGCCAACAGGTGCACTTTTGTTTTTCCGGTGTCCAACTCCGGGCGGGGTAATCAGCAACGCTTCGGGTTTCGCAGGGTGCGAGATCCCGGTACTGCCCCGAAGGGGAAGATACGTGGCTACTGGCACCGTGAAGTGGTTCAACGGCGAAAAGGGCTTCGGCTTCATCGAGCAGGACGGTGGCGGCCCCGACGTCTTCGCCCACTACTCGAACATCAACGCTCAGGGCTTCCGTGAGCTTCAGGAAGGCCAGAAGGTCTCCTTCGACGTCACGCAGGGCCAGAAGGGCCCGCAGGCGGAGAACATCAACATCGTCTGACCTTGACTCATGGGCGTGGCCTCGGCCGCGCAGCGAGGGCCCGCGCCGCAAGGTGCGGGCCCTTCCCGTGGCCGCCGGTTCGACCGAACCGCGCGAGCACGGTGCACCACCCAGGCGGATGCCCGGCATCCGCCGCTCAGGACCCTGCCCGACGCGACCTCGTCGCGCGGCCTCGCACGGTCCGGCACATCGGCCGCCGCTCTTCGGCAGGCGCCCGACCGTTGCGCAGTATCTCGACGCGAGTGACCCGAGTCACCACGTCGTGTCTCTTTTCAGTTAGTTCAGCTAGTCCGGCTCGTTCTTGCGACTCCTTGTGCGGCTTCCCGCCGCGGAGACGTCCTCGATACGCGCCGCATCGAGGAAGGTTCTCCATGAATCGCACCCCCCGTTCCAACGACCGATACAGCCGCAGCGGCGCCGGTGGCAGCTCCGGCCGCAGTGGCGGCGGCTACGGCGGCGGCTCCGGCCGCGGTCGCGGCGGCGCCCCGTCCGGCAACCGGCGCAAGCCGATGACCGCGGCGCCCGTCGCCGAGTTCGCGCTGCCGGTCAGCACCACCCCGTCGCTGCCCGCGGTCGGCTCGTTCGCCGAGCTGGACATGCCCAAGCCGCTGCTCTCGGCGCTGACCCGACAGGGCGTCACCGAGCCGTTCCCGATCCAGGCGGCCACCCTGCCCAACGCGCTGGTCGGCCGGGACGTACTCGGTCGCGGGCGTACCGGCTCGGGCAAGACGCTCGCCTTCGGCCTCGCGCTGCTGGCCCGGATCGCCGGTCGGCGAGCCGAGAGCAAGCAGCCGCTCGCCCTGGTCCTGGTGCCCACCCGCGAGCTGGCCCAGCAGGTCACCGACGCGCTGATGCCCTACGCCAACTCGGTCCAGCTGCGGATGACCACGGTCGTCGGCGGCATGTCGATCGGCCGCCAGGCCAGCTCGCTGCGCAACGGCGCAGAGGTCGTGGTGGCCACCCCGGGCCGACTCAAGGACCTGATCGACCGCGGCGACGCGCGTCTGGACGCGGTCGGCATCACCGTGCTCGACGAGGCCGACCAGATGGCCGACATGGGCTTCATGCCGCAGGTCACCGCGCTGCTCGACCAGGTGCAGCCGGACGGCCAGCGGATGTTGTTCTCGGCCACCCTGGACCGCAACGTCGACCGGCTGGTCAAGCGCTTCCTCTCCGACCCGGTCGTGCACTCCGTGGACCCGTCGCAGGGCGCGGTCACCACGATGGAGCACCACGTGCTGCACGTGAGCGAGGCCGACAAGCACACCGCGGCCACCCACATCGCGGCGCGCGAGGGCCGGGTGATCATGTTCATGGACACCAAGCACGCGGTGGACCGGCTCACCCGCCAGATGTTGCAGAGCGGCGTCCGTGCCGCGGCGCTGCACGGCGGCAAGTCGCAGCCGCAGCGCACCCGTACGCTCGAGCAGTTCAAGAGCGGGCACGTCACCGCGCTGATCGCGACCAACGTCGCGGCCCGCGGGATCCACGTGGACGGTCTGGACCTGGTGGTCAACATCGACCCGCCGACCGACCACAAGGACTACCTGCACCGCGGCGGCCGGACCGCGCGCGCCGGCGAGTCGGGCAGCGTCGTGACGCTGGTCACTCCGAACCAGCGCCGCGAGATGGCCCGGCTGATGATGATCGCCGGTATCGAGCCAGAGACCATCCAGGTCCGCTCGGGCGACGAGGAACTCACGCGCGTCACCGGCGCGCAGGTGCCCTCGGGCATCCCCGTGGTGATCTCCTCGCCCGTCTCCGAGGCGCCCCGGCGCGGCGGCTCCTCCGGGGGTCGTGGTCGCGGTCGGCGTCCCGGCCAGGGCGGCGGCAGTGGCACCGGGCGGCGTCCGTCCGGCGTGGCCGGCGGCAACTCCGCAGGCTCCGGCCGGACCGGTGCCGGCTCCACCGGCGGCGGCTCCGGCGCCCCGCGCCGGCGTACCGCAGCCGCGTAGTCGCGACCGCGGGCAGTTGCCGCACCGTTGCGCCGACGCAGTGTGAACTCCGAAGCCGCGTCCGGGAATTCCTCCCGGGCGCGGCTTCGCGTCGTCCCGAGGCGAGCGGTTGCACGGAAGCGGTGTCGACACCGTCACATCGCGCCAGGGAACGGGGAATTGATCCGCATTGTTACTGTTGAACGATTCCCGTTCGCCCAAGTTCGTGAGGTCCGCACGTGCGAAAGCCCCTGATATCCGGCTCCCGCAAGGGAATTCGCGTGATCGCGCTGCCGCTCGCCGCGGCGGCCGTCCTGCTCGCGGGATGCGGTTCGGGAGGGGCCGACAAGGCGGCGAAAACGGATGCGGCGCAGGCGAAACCGGGCACCGGCGGGAATGAGGCGAAGGACACACCGATACGGGTCACGGTGGATCCGGCGGACGGCACCCAGGGGGTCGCACCCGGCAAGCCGATCACGGTGACCGCCGACTCCGGGACGCTGGCCTCGGTCCGGATCGTGGACGCGCAGAACCGGGCGATCGAGGGCACGACGGGACCGGACGGCCGGACCTGGACGTCGACCACACGTACCGTGCCGAGCGCCGCGTACACCGTGACCGCCACCACGCGCGACAAGAAGGGCGTGGAGACCCCGGTCACCAGCAAGTTCGGCACCCTCAAGGCCGACACCGTGAACAAGGTCACACTGCGCCCGGCCAACGGCGGCACGTTCGGCGTCGGCCAGCCGGTGTCGGTGATGTTCGACTACGCGGTCAAGGACAAGGCCGAGGTCGAGCGCAACCTCAAGGTCACCACCACCCCCAACGTCGAGGGCTCGTGGGGCTGGACCAAGGACCAGTCCGGCAAGGACCGGGTCGACTGGCGCCCGCGCGAGTTCTGGCCCAGCGGTACGAAGATCACCCTCAACGCGGACCTGGGCGGCGTGGCCAGCGGCCCGGGCACCTACTTCACGCGCGACTACGAGAGCACCTTCACGGTCGGCACCAACCGGGTCGTACAGGTCGACATCCCCAAGCACCGGCTGACCGTGCTCGAGGACGGCGTGGCGGTCAAGACGATCAAGATGTCCGCCGGCTCGAACGAGTTCCCCACGCGCGGCGGCACGCACGTGATCCTGAACAAGAACGCCAAGGAAACCCTCGACTCGACCACGGTCGGCCTCGGCGACAGCTACAACCTCCCGGACGTCCCGTGGGTGGTGCACTTCACCTCCTCCGGCACCTTCTTCCACTCCGCCGCGTGGAACACCGACAACATCGGCGTGACCAACACCAGCCACGGCTGCGTCGGGATGACCGTCCCGGACGCCGAGTGGTTCTTCAACCGGGTCCAGGTCGGCGACCCGGTCGTGGTCAAGGGCTCGTCCAACACCGAAACCACCGAACCGGGCAACGGATTCGGCAACTGGCAGCTGACCTACGACCAGTGGAAGGCCAAGAGCGCCCTGGCGGGCTGAGGCTCACGGTCGGTTGACGGGCCCGGCCGGATCGGCCGGGCCCGTATTGCGCTACTTCCCGGTTGTCGGCCCGGCATCGGGTACCTGGCCGGTCTTCGGCGTCCGCGGTGCCCCGGTGATCCCAGGCAACGGCTCGCCGTCGGGGTGAACCGCCTTGTCCATCAGCACCGGGCCGACCTCGGCCGGGAGCGGATAGTCCGGGTCGCCCGCGACCATCTCCGTCGCGATCCAGCCCAGCGCGCTGCCTCGATTGGTGGTCAGCAGCGTGCCCTTCTTGCCACCGCTCGACCAGGACCACACGTCGGTACCGGGCACGTTGCTCGGTACCCGGGTCAGGCACGAGGAGGAGGTGGCCTGCCAGGCGGTGTAGGTCCGCAGTACCTCGTCCCGGGCATCCTGCGGGGAGCGGTTCGAGGCGTATGCGTCGCCCACGTAGGTCTTGACGTGGCTGCCGGCCGGTGTGCTCACCTGCCCGTAGCTACCGGCGAGGCCCCCACGCAGCGAGATGGACGCACATGGACCGAACAAGTTCGCCATGGTCTCGGGTGACGTGCCCGGCATCCCCAGATTGTCTCGGATCGACCAGTCCACGCCTGCCACCACTGGCAGATACGAATGGTCCATCAGGCCGATCCACCCGCCACCGGCAGGCGGCGTCACCGGGTTGGCGGGTGTTGTGGCCGGCCCGCCGGCCGCCGGTCCCACCCGGTCGTGGCGCGCCGTCTCGCCCGGCTGGGCCGCCCAGGCCGCTCCCGCGACCACACACGCGGTCAGCGCGCCGGCCCCGACGATCCGGACCCGATTGCGCCTGCGGGTACCCCGGGAGCGGACCCGCTCCGGCGCGGCCAGGGTCGCCGCCGCCTCGGCGCCGCCGGCCAGGTCGCGCAGCCGGTCGATCAGTACCTCGTCGTGCTTGTGGTCGTTCATGCCCTCGCCGTCTCCTTCTTCGTCCGCTTCGCCGTCTTCGGCTGTTCCACCCGGGCCGGCTCGCTCAGGTGGTGCTGCAATTCCTCGCGCGCGCGGGTCAGTCGGGTGCGCAACGCGCCCTCGCTGATCCCCAGTTCGGCAGCGGCCTCGGCCCCGGTGAGGTCGCACAGGTGGAACAGCACGATCGCCTCGCGCCGCCCGGACGACAGCTTGCGCAGCGCCGCGACCAGCGCGACATGGTCGGCGGAGGTCGCCGGCGCGGGGGTGGCCTCGCCGTGTCGGAAGTGCGCGCGCATCCGGTTGCGCGCCCGCCGCCAGTTGCCGACGGCGATCCGCCGCGCGACTACCCGGACCCACCCGGTGGGATCCCCGGCCGCAGTGAGCGTCGCCCAGCGGGTCCAGGCGCGGGAGTACGCCTCCTGGACGGCGTCCTCGGCGTCCGCGAGGTTGCCGGTCAGCGCGTAGATCACCCCGGTCATCCGCTGTGAGGTGGCCAGATAGAAGGCGTCGAACTCGGCTCTTCGTTCGGCATCCGTTTCGCGGTTCGTGCTCGACATCGCCCTCGGGTGCCTCCGTTCTCGTCGCGTCCGGTGTTCGTCGGTCGGCATATGCACGCTCGGGCGAGGACGGGTGTTACGGGGGAGGCGGGATATTTCTCGACGGCCACGTGGTGGTTCGAGGCAGCCGGCGGAGGCCTCGCGGCCCCGGACCGCGACGGCCGATTTCCGGTGATCGTATTCTTCGGGGACGGGAATTTCGGGCGGGTGTCTCGACCCGACGGGGGTGTGGAGTGCGGGTGCAGGCGACGGAGGATCCGGTCGAGATCGGTGGCTATCGGCTGCTGCGGCAACTCGGTTCGGGTGGGATGGGGCGGGTGTACCTCGGGCGCGGTGCGCGCGGGAGGCTGGTCGCGGTCAAGGTGGTGCGGCCCGAGTTGGCCGACGACCCGGAGTTTCGGGTGCGCTTCCGGCGCGAGGTCGAGGCCGGCCGGCGGGTGCGCGGGCCGTGGACGGCGGCGGTCCTGGACGCCGACGCGGAGGCACCGCGGCCGTGGCTGGTCACCCGGTTCGTGGCCGGACCGTCGCTGCACGACGCGGTGCGTACGCACGGCCCGCTGCCCGAGGAGGCGGTTCGCGCGTTGGGCGCCGGGCTCGCGGCGGCGCTGGTGGCGATACACGACGCCGGGCTGGTACATCGCGACCTGAAGCCCTCCAACGTACTGCTCGGCCTGGACGGCCCCCGGGTGATCGACTTCGGCATCGCCCGAGCCGCCGACGCCACCGCGCTGACCACGACGGGTGTGTCGATCGGCTCGCCTGCGTTCATGTCGCCGGAGCAGGCCAACGGTCTGGAGGTCGGGCCCGCCGGGGACGTGTTCTCGCTCGGCTCGGTCCTGGTTCACGCGGCCACCGGGGTCGGGCCGTTCGGCGAGGGCAACGATCAGGCGCACATGTACCGGGTGATCGGCCATGAGCCGGATCTGTCCCGGGTGCCGTATTCGATGCACCTGGTGATCGAGGCATGCCTGCAGAAGGATCCGCACGCGCGGCCGACCGCCGGGCAGATCGTGACCGCGCTGGCGCCCGAGGGCAATCCGCGCACGCTGTTCGTGCCGGGCTGGCTGCCGAGCAGTGTGGTGGAGACGACGGCTCGGCGGGCGGTGGACCTGCTGGAACTCGACCTGGAGCCGGCCGAGACCGAGGACGCCGCGCCGACCCGGGTCGTCGGTGTGGAGCTCACCCGGGTGGCGGGGATGGAGGAGACCAGGCTCGCGGCGGGGCCGGAGCCGGAGCCGGCCGACGGCGGGGCGCAACGGGCCAAGGGGCGGCGCGGGTTGTGGTGGAAGTACCCGCTGATCCTGCTGCTCGGCGCGGCGGTCGCGGCGGGCACCTTGTACGCGACCGTGGGGCTCGGGAAGCAGGAGAAGAAGGACAAGCCGGCTGCGAAGACCCCGGCGGAGCTTCCGGTGGAGTTCGCGCACAAGTGGGAGGGGCAGTTCCCGGAGACCATGGATCCCGGTGTGCCCGCGAAGATCGCGATCACGCTGAACAAGGGCCGGACCGGCGACTTGGTGGGGCGGGTCACCTACCTGAACCGCTACAACGGGGTGATGTGCGAGGCGCCGATGAGTCTGAAGGAGTTCACCAGGACCAGGATCGTGCTGGGCGGCGGCGTTCGACCGGACAGCGCCGGCTTCTGCACCAGGAACGACGCGGTCCTGTCGATCGTGGCCGACGGCACGCTCGAGTTCGCCTCGACCGACACCTTGAACCGCAACTACGCCGCGACGCTGCGCGGGGCGTGAGTGCGGACCGCTGCCTGCGAGGGGAGGAGAGGTGAGGGGAGGAGGCAGTAGCAGAATTGATTCTGCACCCACGGCGTGGGGAGATTTCTACGAGTATGTAGATTGAGGACTCGATACCTACATACCTACACGTTCGAGAAGCAGGGGGGATCCTGATGGCTCTGTGGGACAAGTTCAAGCAGTCGGCCCAGACGATGCAGGGGCAGCTGGAGGCGAAGAAGAACGAGTTGAAGAGCGGCGGGTTCCGGGACGCGAGCATGGCGATGTGTGCCCTGGTCGCCGCGGCCGACGGCTCGATCGACCCGGCCGAGCGGGCCCGGGTCACCGCGTTGATCACCACGAACGACGTGCTGCGCAACTTTGCCGCGAGCGACCTCGAACAGCGCTTCGAGGCCTACCTGGCCAAGCTCACCGCCGACTTCGAGCTGGGCAAGGTGTCCGTGCTCCAGGACATCGCCAAGGTCAAGAAGAAGCCGACCGAGGCGCGCGCGGTGATCCAGATAGGCATCGTCATCGGCGGCGCCGACGGCAACTTCGACAAGACCGAGCAGGCCGTGGTCCGCGACGCGTGCTTCGCGCTCGACCTGGTGCCGGTGGAATTCGGGCTGTAGCACCGGTTCGAGCAGGACGGCTCAACCGCCCGCGCGGTGCGGCCAACCCTTTCGAGGGACCGATTCCGCCCGACGGCCGATGTTCGTCGGGCGGGATTCCGGGGTTCGGCGGACCTTGGAGACATGACCGACGCCCGCATCCTCCCCGGGCCGCGGCGGGCTCGTTGGTGGGGTCCGCTCGCGGTCGTCGCCGTGCTGGTGCTGCTGGTTGGCGGGTGGTCGCTGATCGACTCGGCGATCGCCGGCGACAAGGGGATCCGGGCGGGCACGGTGTTTCGGGTCGGGCCGGACGACCGGCATTACGCGTGGTTCCGGGTCGGCCCCGGGTGGACGTTGGACCAGGCCGCGACCACCCCCTCGCAGGTGTTCGTACTGCGGCACGGCGACGTGGACCTGTCGGTCGCGTACCTCTCGCTGCCACGTACCGAGGACGCGGACGCGCTGTGGACCGGGCTGCGCGACACCGTCCGCGTGGCCGACCGGCATGCCCGACTGGGCGCCGCCGGGCCGACGATCGCCGCCGCAGGGGCTCGGGGCCTGGTCGGCACGCTGACCCAGAGCGGCGACATCGGGCGCGCGGTGATCTATCCGGGCCCCGGGAACACCTTCGCGATCCGGCTGATCGCGCTCGCGCCGCCCGCCACCGCCGCCGCGCAGTGGCCGCCGGTGCAGGACGTATTGCGTTCGCTGACGTTCACCGAGGAGGCCGCATGACCGCTGTCGTGGTCCGCCCGCCGGATGAGCGCCTCGCGCCGATCGCCATGGTGGTGGCACTGCTCGCGTGCCTGTTCGGACTCGGCGTCACCGTGTACGAATACCGGGACGCGGTACGGGTGTTCCCGGCCGCCGCGGCGCTCGCCGGCTTTCTGCTGCTGCTCACCCTGGGCGTCGGCTACCTGCTGCCGCGGCGGATCCGGCCGGTGGTCGCGCCCCCGCACGGGGCCTCGATCGCCTGCGTGGGCTGGGGGATGACCGCCGCGACCGGCTGCGCGATCCTGGCCAACAGCGGCCTGGGCGGGATCTGGGCGAAGACCCGTGGGGTCGACTTCGCCGACGCGTGGGGCGCGGCGTCGACCGCGCCGGTCAACGAGGAGACGCTGAAGTTGTGCGGCGTGCTGCTGCTCGTGCTGATCGCCGCCGGGGTGATCCGCGCGCCGATCGACGGCTGGGTCTTCGGCGCGTTGGTCGGCCTGGGCTTCCAGGTGATGGAGAACCTGCTGTACGCGCTGAACACCATCCTGCTGGACGGGGCCACCGATCCGGGCGCATCGGTGGACGCCTCGTTCGTGGCCCGGGTGGGGATCACCGGGTGGGGTTCGCACTGGGCGATGAGCGCGGTCGCGGGCACCGGGATCGGCTACCTGGTAGCGCGCGACGGCCGTTCGCTCGGACGGCGGGTGCCGACCGCGCTCGGCTGCTGGTTGCTCGCGATGGCGATGCATTGGTTCTTCAACGCGCCGGTGCCCTCGGGCTGGCGCGGGACGCTCGCCAAGGTCGCGGCCAACCTGGTGATCGCGCTGCTGGTCTACCGGTCCGCCCGGCGACACTACCTGGCCCGATTCCGCGAGGTGGCCGCCGAGGAGGCGGCGACGGGCGCGATCCGGCCGGTGGAGGCCGAGTTGTTGCCGCGCCGGCTGCGGCGTCGGCAGGTACGCAACGGCCCACATCCGCGCCCGACCCGGGTGTTGATCGGCGAGATCGAGAATGCCCAACTCGCGCTGGTGGCCGGGCGGATCCCACGCGCGGACCCGGCCGAACCGGCCCGATCCGAGCGGCTGCGCGGCGAGATCGCCGCCCTGCGGGGGCACCTGCGGGCGCGACCGGCGGCTGCGTCGCAGGGGTGGCCGATGTCGGGGCCGCCCGCTTCAGGGCCGCCCGCGTGAACCGGTGGGTGGGTCGGATCCGCCGGGCTGCGATGGGCGAGTCGGATCCGCCGGGCTCCGGCAGCCGGTTCGGCGGGCCGGAAGCTCGCCGGGTCGGATTCGAGGAGTTGCGGTAGGCGGGCCCGCCGGCTTGAAGCCCATCGGGCTTGAAGCCCACCGGGTCGCATTCGTCCGGTTGCGGTGAGCGGTTCGACAGCCCGGAAGCCTGCCGGATCGCATCCCACCGGCTCCCATGGCCGGTTCGGCAGCGCGGAGGCCGGGGCCGGATCGTGCCCGAGGGGTTCCGGCAGCCGGTTCGACAGCCCGGAAGCCCGCCGGATCGTGTCCGGCGGGCTTCCGTGTCGCCTGCTCCAGGTGACCGCAGTCACCGAACCACCGTGTGGGGTGGCCGAATCGAGAGGGGTCCATCCACTTCTCGCGGATCCTGATTGCGCGGTGCGCGGCCTGCGTTCGACCGCTTCTCCGCGTCTATCTCCGTCGGACCCCTCTCGTTCCCTCCAGTGAACCTCTGTCGCCGCGATGGTGCAAAATCTGGCGAGCCGGACATTTCACCGACGCGAACGCGAGCTCAGCCCTGGGCGATCTTGCGCTTGACCTCGTCCATGTCCAGCCCCTGTGCCTGCTTGATCAGGTCGACCAGCGCGGCCTCGGGCAGCGCGCCCGGCTGCGAGAAGACCACGACGCCGTCGCGAACGAGCATCACGGTGGGGATGGACTGGATCGAGAAAGCCTGCGCGAGGTCGGTCTCCGCCTCGGTGTCCACCTTCGCGAACACCACGTCCGGAGTGGCCTCCGAGACCTTCTCGAACGTCGGCGCGAAGGACCGGCACGGTCCACACCACGACGCCCAGAAGTCGAGCACGGTCAGTCCGTCGCCGGACACGACCTCTTCGAAGTTCTCCTTGGTCAGTGCGACCGTGGCCATGCGTCCTCCCAAACGGTTCGAGCCCCGTGATGCGTGTACGTACATGTACGTCGCTGCTACGTGCCTGACAACAGACACGGGGGCGCGGGCATTCCTGGGTGCGTGCCGCGGACCCCTACCCGGCCGGCCGCCGTACTGCACACGCCCCGTGACCCCAACCGTCACACCGGCACCATAGGCTTGCTCGGACCGGCGCCGAACGCCGGTTACCGTGCAGCCGAGGAGCCCCGCCATGCGCTACACCCGCCGCAGCGTCGTCAGTCTCGCCCCGGCCGAACCCGGGTGGGACGTCGAGGTGACCAAGGCCGGCGAAGAGCCCGTTCTGTGCCCCGTCATCGGCTGGGCAATCGTGGTGCTCGACACCACCGCCGAAGGGCAGACCGAGACCGCGATCGAGCCCGCGTTCGTCTACGACGGTGCCGTGTACACCCCGGCCGAACTGGCGCATTCGATCGGCGAGCTGGACTACCAGATCATCGAACCCGAGGAGTGATCGGGCCGTGATCGGGACTCACCCGGTCGCGGCAGGTCGTGGAGCCGGCTCCCGTTCGCGATGTCGACGGGGGCCGGCGGTGTTTCGGGGTCTTCAGGGGTTCACCTGGGGTCGTCCGGCCCGCCCTCGGCGAAGCGGGACAGCGCGATGGCACCGGCGACGGCGGCCAGGAAGGCGATGACGGCGAGCGGACCGTACGCGCCGGGACGGCTGTGGTCGCCGAGCAGCGCGATGCCGATGCCGGCGGGGAGTACGGTCTCGCCGACCACGAGGGCGGCGGCGACCGAGGTGACCGCGCCGCCTTGGAGGGCGACCGTGTACAGCAGGAAGGTCAGCGCGCCGCCGACCAGCAGCGCGTAGCTCGCGGGATTGCCGACCAGGGCCGAAAAGGACAGGTCGGTGAGCACCCGCGTGGCCAGCGCGACCAGGCCGAAGCCGAGTCCGGCGAGCAGGCCGAGCAGGCGTGCGCGCCACGGCTCGGCCAGCCGCGCGCATCCCCACCCGGCCAGGCCGAGCAGCGCGACGCAGCCGAGCAGGGACCAGCGGAACGCGACGTGGGTGTGCGCGGGGCCCTCGTGGCCCGAGGAGATACCGAGTAGCGCCAGACCGGCGCAGACCGCGGCGACCGCGCCCCATTCCCGGCCGTGCAGCCTGGCGCCCAGGACCGGGACGGCGAGTACGGCGGTGACCGCGAGATTGGCCGCCTGCGCGGCCTCCACGGCGAAGATGGGCAGCGCCCGCAGGGCGACGAACTGGCAGGCGTAGCCGACGACATCGAGCCCGGTGCCGACCAGGAACGGCCACTGACCGAGCGCGCGCACCAGGACGCGCGGATCGAGCCCGGCCCCGCTCGCGGTCCGTCGTGCGCCCAGGGCCTGCAATACGGTCCCGACGCCGTAACAGAGCGCGGCGGCCAGCGCCGCGAGCACGGAGAACAACACGCTTCGACGGTAGGCGCCCGGCGGGCCGGCGCGGCGCAGGACGGGCGCGGCGAAGGGGTGAGCCGGTTTTCGGGCTCCCGGTCAACTGCCGGGCCGGGCGGCCCGGTTCGCCGGTTCCCCGGGTCCCGGGCGCAGCGGACCCCGGGCTCAGCGCAGCTCGGCCACCACCGCGTCGTTGAACACCGGCCACACCTCGGCCGCCCACGGCCCGAACTCGCGGTCGGTCAGGCACACGCACGCCGCGTCCAGCTCCGGGTCCACCCACAGGAACGTCCCGCACGCGCCGAAGTGGCCGTACGTGGCAGGGGAGTTGGTCGTTCCGGTCCAGTGTGGCGACTTGTTGCCGCGGATCTCGAAGCCCAGGCCCCAGTCGTTGGGCCGCCGGGTGCCGTAGCCCGGCAGTACGCCGTCCAGGCCGGGGAAGACCACACTGGTGGCCTCCCGGACCGTCTCCGGGGCGAGCAGGCGCGGGGCGAGCAGTTCGGCGGCGAACCGGGTCAGGTCGCGCACCGTGGATACGCCGCCGGCCGCGGGCGAGTCGCCGATCGTGGTCTCGGTCATGCCGAGCGGGACGAAGACCGCCTGGCGGACATACTCGCCGAACGGGATGTCGCACGCCTTCTCGATGGTGGCGCCGAGCAGGTTGAAGCCGGTGTTCGAGTAGATCCGCTTGCGCCCGGGACCGGCGAGTACGCGGTCCTCGTCGAAGGCCAGCCCCGAGGTGTGCGCCTGGAGGTGTCGGATCGTCGACCCGGGCGGCCCGGCCTGGTCGCCGGGCTCGATCGCGCCCTCTTCGATCGCGGTCAGTGCCGCGTAGGCGGTGAGCAGCTTGGTCACCGAGGCGAGCCGGAACGGCTCGTCCACCGGGCCGTGCTCGGCCTTGACCACCCCGTCCCTGGTGACCACGGCCGCGGCGGCCTTCCCGACGGGCCAGCTGTCGATCATGCGCAGGCTGTTCACGGGAGTCGAGCCTACGGCGGGGGTCGGTGTGCGCCCAACCGAGGTCCGGTTGTTCGGTTCTCTTGTCTCGTTTCCTTGTCCCGTTCTCCTGTTCCGTTTCCTTGTTCTGTTCTCCTGTTCCGTTCTCCTGTTTCGTTTGTGCCGTTCTCCTGCTCGGTTTGCCTGCTCGGTTTCCCTGTTCAGTCGTCCTGGCCCCAGTCCCGGCCGGTCAGTTCGCAGCCGGCGCTGCCGTCGCAGAACGGTGCGTTGCCGGTCGCGCCGCAGCGGCACAACGCGGCGCGGGTCTCGTGCCGGTGGGTGCCGTCGGTGTTGGTGATCTGCATGTGGCCGTGCAGGACGAGCGGGCCGCCGGCGACGACGTGCACCCGGGTGGGGTGGATCGGCGTCTCCGGCGCGCCGCCGGTCAGGGTGTAGTGCAGCGCGCCGCTGGGGCAGCGGTGGATCACCTCGGCGATTTGGTCGGCCGGGGCCTTCGACGGGTCGATCCAGGGGCGCTTGTCGGTGTCGAAGACCTGCGACAGGCCGCGTACGCACTCCAGGGAGTGCAGGCAGCGTTTGGTGTCGAAGGTGACGACGATGTCCTCGGCCGAATACTCCTTGCCTCGATCGGGACCGGGGGTGGCGCCTGGGGCAGGGCCTGGAGCGGTGCTCATGCGAATCAACTCGGATCGGTCGGGTCGGGGACCGCCCGTCGGTCGGTGACCGTCAGTCGGTGACCTTGCTCGGTGGGGCGTCGTAGACGAGGTCGAAGTAGTCCGGGTGCTTGCCGATCCACGCCTTGACGAACGGGCACAGCGGCAGGACCTTGTGCTCGCCGGCGCGGACCAGGTCGAGTGCGCTGCGGACGAGTACGCCGCCGACGCCCTTGCCCTCGAAGCTCGGGTCCACCTCGGTGTGGGTGAACACGATCAGGGTGTCGGTGGTCATGTACTCGGCGAAGCCCGCGAGAGCCCCGTCGACCCGAGCCTCGAAGCGGTGCTGCGCGGGAACGTCCTCGACCGCGATGTCCATGTGATCCCCTCTGTGGCGGTGCTGTGGCGGCATGTTGCTTTGTGTTGCCCTTGTCTTGCCCTGTGTTGCTTTTTGTTGCGTTGTGCTGCGTTGTGCTGCTTTGTGTTGCAAGGCGTTGCCGGGTGTGTCCGGTTCGGCGACAGCGACACTCTCTCTCGAATCCATTCGAACGCATAGACCGGCCGGTCGCGACCGGGCCGGCGTGGTTCGTCGGTCGACTCGGCGGTTGACCTCGCGGCTCTGCTGGGGGAGCATGCGCAGATCTGACGCACCGTCACATTTGCCGAGGAGGCACTACGCATGCTCGATCCCGAACCCCTTTCCGGTCAGGTCGCGGTCGTCACCGGAGGCGGCGCGGGGATCGGCGGCGGGGTCTCCCGGCTGCTGGCCCGCGCCGGTGCCCTGGTCGTCCTGAACGACCTCGACCCGGACTGGGCCGAGCAGGCCCGGACGGAGATCGAGGCGGCCGGCGGGCGGGTGGAGGTCGTCCTCGGCGACATCCGCGAGCCGGCCACGGTGGCTCGGCTGCGCGACGCGGCGTCGGCGGCCGGTGGGGCGGACGTACTGGTGAACAACGTCGGCGACTACCGGCCCTCGACCACCTTCCTGCGCAGTACCGAGGAGGAGTGGCGGGCGCTGCACGCGATCAACTTCGAGCATGTGTTGCGGGTCACACACGCACTGCTCCCGGCGATGATCGAGCGCGGCTCGGGCAGCATCGTGAACGTGTCGACGGTCGAGGCGCTGCGCGGGATCCCGGGTTGCCCGGTCTACTCCGCGTACAACGCCGCCATCATCGCGTTCACCAAAAGTCTCGCGGTCGACGTGGCGCGCAAGGGGGTCCGGGTCAACGCCATCGCGCCGGACATGGCGAACACGCCGCAGACGACATATGAGGCGAAATTGCGTGATCGCGACCCCGCGTTGATCGGCTCGTGGGTGCCGTTGGCGCGATTCGGCGAACCCGACGACTACGCGAAGGTTGTGCTCTTCCTGGCGAGTGCCGCATCGTCGTATGTGACGGGCCATCTGATCCCCGTGGACGGCGGTACGACGGCCGCGAGCGGGTGGTACGGCCGGGCGGATGGGCGCGGTTGGACCAACCTGCCGGATGGTGCGTGAACTTCGTTTCGTAGGGTGTCCGGTTGTTGTCGGGGTCGGGAACCGGGCGGGGTGCCCATACGTCGGCACAGCGACAGGGGAACGACGGTACGGCGGGCCGATCGGTCGCGCCGTTCGGCAGCGTCACCGGGGGGACGACGGACATGGCACGTACGACGGTGAGGGCCTACCTCAATCTGGCCATCCTGGTCGCCGGGCTTGAACTCCTCGCCATCGGTGTCTGGTTCGTGCTCGAGGGCGTCCGGGTCGACCAGTCCGACGACATGATGGTGGTCTACATCTGCGCGGCGGCGGTGCTGGCCTCGGCGATCTGGCTGGGCGGCTATCGGCCGAGGGCGGACGAGCCGGCCGAGCGCGGCGACGACGCGGCGTTGCGCGACGCGCAGGCGCGGTTGGACCGGATGGACCCGGCCCGACTGGCCGAGCACGTCGGCGAGTTGTGCGCGCGGGACGGGCTGGCCGAGGTGGCCACGGTGCGGGTGGACGAGGACGCGTACGCGGTCGACGTGCACGCGACGCGTGGGGACGGCGTGGCGGCGGTGGTGCGGTGTCGTGCCGCCGACGGCCCGGGCGCGGTGGCGGGCGGCGTGGTCGAGCAGTTCGTGAGCGCGGTGGGGGCGGACCGCGAGGGGGCGTTGATCCTCGCGACAACGGCGGGTTGCTTCTCGGCCAAGGCGGCGGGGTTGGCGGCGGGCGCGGGGGTGGCCCTGCTGGACCGCGCGGCACTCGCCCGCTGGGAATGCGACAAGGACGTCCCGGCGGAGTTGGCCTCGATCGCCGGCCGGGCCGATTGATCGCGCCCTGTGCCCTGGCCGGCCTGAATCGCAGTCGACCCCATGAGCTAAATGATATCGACATCAGCATGATGGTGGTATCGTTTCGCCTATCCAGGATCGCCTGTGAAAGGAATGACAGCATGGCCAGAACCGTCATTGACCTAGACGACGACATGGTTGCCGAGGCCATGCGCATCTTCGGCACCAAAACGAAGGCCAAGGCTGTACGCCTCGCCATGGAGGACGCCGTCAAGCGTCACCTGCGCCAGGAGTTCTTCGACGCCATGGATGCCGGTGAACTCGACTTCAGCGAGATCGTCGAGAACACCGGGCCTCGTAACTCCGACGGTTCCCTCAAGCGTCACGGCGGCCAGGCCGCCTGATGCAGGATCGCTACCTGATCGACAAGTCGGCCCTCGCGCGCTGGACGAAGCCGAACGTCAAGGAGGTGATCAAGCCCCTCCACCAGCGCTACCTCCTCGCCGTATGCCAACCCACCGAGTACGAGATGATCCACTTGGCCCGGGATACCGCAGAAGCCACTCGGATCAGCACCTGGCTGCAGGCCTTTGACTACGTGCGCAGTGACGAGAAGACCTTCACCCGCGCGCTGGAGATCCAGCGCCACGCGCTCAACGCCGGGTTTCACCGGGCTCTTTCGCTCCCCGACCTGCTCATCGCCGCCGCTGCGGAACAACACTGCCTGACTGTCCTCCACTACGACGGCGACTTCGACATGATCGCCACCCTCACCGGACAACCGACTCAATGGGTCGTCCCATCGGGCAGTGCTGACCGCTGAGGACTTTGACCGGATCAGTGGCCGCCCGCCGGGCCCGGCGTCAGCCGCAGCAGCCGCCCCCGCAGCAGCCTCCGCCTCCGCCGCCCGTGGGGCGCGGGGCGGTGGCGGCGCCCGTTACCGCGACCGTGGACAGCAGCTTCGTGGTGTCGTCGTGGCCGTCGGGGCACGTGGCCGGGTCGTTGGCGGCGGACATCGGGCGGTTGAGCTCGAAGGTGCTTCCGCAGGCGCGGCAGCGGTAGTCATAGCGCGGCATACGGCCCAGATTAGCGGGCCGACCCGGGCCCCGAGGGCTCGATCGCCGACCGGCCGGGCGGATGACTCGGCCCACGAGCGTCCCTGGCTCTCGACCAGGGAAGCTCGTGCCGGGGCACCGGTTGTTCCGATTCGGGCGCTTGGTGGCTTGGTGGCTTGGTGTGCCGTACGGCGTTGCCTCTGTTGTCTACGCCGACGTGCTGTCTACCGGTCGTGCATTGCCACTGGGGTGCCACGGGCTTTTCGTGGTCGCTATCACGCTCGTCCCCGTGGGGCGGTCTCGGTCGGATCCAACAGTTCGGTCCACATGTCGAACTCGGCTGCCGGGCGCAGGTTTTCCGCCCGTACGGCGCGCAGGAAGGCGCGTCGTGCGGCGAGTGAGGTGGCAGGCCAGCTCGGGCACGATTCGAGCACCCATCGGTGGGCGGCGGCGGCCGAATGCCCGGCCTGGCGCAGCCACATGTACAGGCCCGCGCCGTCGACCCAGGCGGGTCCGATCGTCGCGCAGCCGAAATCGAGGAACACCACCCGGACTTCGTCGACAACGCTCACGTTCGCGGGCGACAGGTCGTGATGTAGCAGCGTGGAGCCGTGCAGTAGGGCGCGACCTGCGTCATCGAGGTGGCCGGCCAGGCGTTGACCGAGGGTGGGGAGTAGGCGTTCGGTGGGATCGAGATCGAGATCGAGGTCGAGGTCGAGGTCGAAGCGGGTGCTGTTGATGGTTCGCATTGCGGTGGCCAGCAGGGTGAGATCGGACGATCCCGGCGCGTAGTTCGCGGGCCGTCCGTCGACCGCTTGGTACACGAGCGCCGACCAGGTGTCGACGTCCAGGGCGTCCAGCAGGTGCGCGGTCGGGATTTGGGACACCATCCGCGCCACCGCGACTTCATGCTTGTGACTCTCGGCGGACTTCGGGTTGTCGACCCGGTTTGCGGCCTTGACGAAAACCCGCGTGCGATCCGTGGTCAGCACTGCGGCGAACGAACTCGTCCACGGGTCGGGGGGCGTCTCGACGGCATGTACATCGCCCACCGCCCGGATGACGGCAGCTTGCAGCGAGGGTGGGAGTTCCGCCCACGTGTACCGGCGAGGGGGTGTGGTGTCGGTGACGGGCAGGCCCTTCTTCGTGGCCTCGGAGTTGCCCGGGTATACGCGAGCGGGCCGATCCGGCGGTGCATCGTTCTCCGTGCCTGGCGCGCCGAGGTGTTCTGCAGGCAACTGCGCGGCCACGGAGGCGGATTCGCGAAGTCGTGCGATCAGGGTTGGATCGGCGTCCCGCGCCGCCAAGACCGCCTGGCGGTCGTCCCGGTATTCTTCGTGCAGCACCTTGCCGTCCTTTGTGACTGGTCTGGTGGTGTGGCAGGTGGGCGGGCGTCGCCTGGAATCGAGTACCCGCCCACCTGGTCATGACGCTCCGTCAGGATCCCGGAGCGGGGTTTCGTCGGGGTCGTGGAACAGTTCGGCGGCCGTGGCGTCGTAGAGGCTCCGGTCCATCCAGCGACGAACGGTGTACAGCGGCCCGGCGTCGATACACCGGATGCCGATGATCTCCCCGCTGTCCCGCCACCGCGTACCCCTCCGCCGCACCGGGTCGCCGACCACGAACTCGGGCCCCTCCACGCCCAGTTGCGGCGACACGATCGCCGGCGCCAACTCGGCGACGTGGTCCGAGGGCGAGGTGAAGCGGATGGTGGGCTGATCTCCGGTGCCGGTCATGGGCGTTCCTCTGGTTGGTCCGACGGGTGGGGTGTAGACGGCCTCGGCCGCCGCCGAAGGCGAGAGAATCCGCACGTCACCCGCTCGGGCCGTGAACGGTGTGCCGGCGAGGGTGCGGGCGCAGACGATTTGGCCGGTGGTGGACTCGCAGACTCCGCAGAGGCCGCTGAGTCCGTCTCGGATCCACGCTCCCTTGGCGGGTGTTGCTGCTGCCGGCTCTGACTGGATCTGATGCATGCCAGTACTCCTCGCCTGCGGATGGCGGCGTGCTCAACCCTGGGCGTGACTGGTGAAGATCACGGAGAGGTGGGCATTCGTGACACCCCCCACACTGACAGAGTCCCAAACTGCTGTGCAAGTTTGCGGAGGAATCTGCATCACACACTACGGTGGTCACCTATGTAGGACGGTGCTCGCCGGAGCGGCCGGCACCATGTACTACGACAGGAAGGAGGTCGCGATGGCTGCAACGCCGGGATACGCGCGCCGACGTATGGGCGCCGCACTCAAAGAGCGTCGCAAGCAAAGCGGCTTGACTCTTGACCAGGTTGCTGCCCAATTTGGCTGGGACGGCAGCAAAGTCAGCCGGATCGAAAACGCCAAGTCGGGCTTGAGTCGCCTGGATCTCCTCAAGCTTGGCGCCTTGTACGGAATCCCGGATGCCGATCTTGAAGCCATGGAGGCGTGGCTGGAGGATTCGTCGGGCGTGCAATGGTGGGCCGGGTACGCGGACATCTTGACGACGACGTACCAAGAGCGCATCTCCCTGGAGAGCCAGTCGACTCAGATTGTTACGGCAACAAGCAGCGCCATACCGGGACTTCTTCAAGCACCGGGGTATGCGCGGGCAACATTCGAAATCAGTCCATTCGTGACCGACCCGGACGACGCGTCTGCGCTCGTAGACATCCGGGCGCGGCGGCAGCGCATCTTCACCGAAGATGCGCCGGTCAGGTATACGGCGCTGCTTTCCGAGGCACTCCTACATGCGCAAATCGCTTCGGTGGATGTACACCGCGACCAGTTGGCCCACCTCTTGAGACTGAGTAGCCTGGACAACGTAACCATCCGGATCGCACCCTTTGTGTCGCCGTTCTTCGTGGGTGGAGAAGTTTCGCTCTTGGAGTTCACCGGACCCCAGGACCCGGCCGTTGTGTACATCGAGTACCAGGACGGAGCCATCTTCAAGGAGACGCCGAGGGACGTGGCGCGCTATCGGCGGAAGTTGGACCACACGGCCGGGGCGTGCTTGTCGGGCCCGGAAAGTCGTGACCTGATCAAGGTCAGATTGGAAGAACTGAAGTGACTGAGATCGACGAGCGGGCATCGTGGCGGACCGCGAGCTACAGCATGGACAACAACAACTGTGTTGAGGTAGGACGCTTTCCAGCGTGCACCGGCATACGTGACACCAAGGATCGGGGTCGTGGCCACTTGGAGATCGGTCCGACGGCCTGGTGCGAGTTGCTCAGTACGCTCAAGCGGTAAGGATGAACCAAGAAGCCTCCGCAGTCGGGGGCTTCTTGCCTTTGCCGGTGGCAGTACGAGTGAAGGGGATGATCCCCAGGCACGGGTGGCCAGTGCTCGGGGGCAAACTCCAAAGAGGACTCTCGGCGGATGATCATGGAAAGATTGGACGTCCTGTGAACCTTGACAACCATGCGTGGCGCAAGTCGCGCTATTCAAACGGCGATGCATCCTGTGTCGAGGTGGCTCCGCTTCCGGCTTCTACCGGCGTGCGAGACACCAAGGATCGGGGCCGTGGCCACTTGCAGGTCAGTCTCGCTGCGTGGGGCGAGTTGGTGAGTACGCTCAAGCGGTAGCGGTGTAGGAGGAAGTCCCGGGAGCCGGGGGCTTCTTGCTTTGCCGGTGGCAGTACGGGTGAAGGGGACGGGCTTCGTCTCGAGGGCCACCGGAGGGTCGTCCCGGCCTTCTTCGGATGGCGACTTGCGGTTCCTCGTGACTGGTGGCGTGGCAAGTGGGCTGGGGTCGCACGGAATCGAGCCCCGAGCCCCGTCGAACGGGATGGGAACGAACCCGGCCGGCCGATTCCGCCGCCTATCCTGCCGGACAAGCCGCCGAACCCCGGAACGCCCAAGAAGGGCAAGTGAATCGGTGACGAGTGAGGCCACGGAGCGGGCCCCTGCGGGACTGCTTCGGCTCGTGGAGCGGGTGACCGGGCCGCTGCCTGCCCCGTGGCGGGATGCGTTCGAGCAGGTTCCCCGGGCCGCGTTCCTTCCGGATGTCGTCTGGCTGCAACTGGCCGACGGCCTGCCCGATCACACGCCATGTGATCGGGCCACCGACCACGATCGCTGGAACGACCTGGCCTGGTCGGACACGCCGGCGGTGATTCAGGTGCGCGACGGCCGCGAGCCGGAGTCGGGGGAACCGGCCTGGCCCTCGTCGTCACTCTCGCAACCCTCCATCGTCGCTGCCATGCTCCTGGTCCTCGATGTGGCGGACGGTCACCGGGTCTTGGAGATCGGCACCGGGGGTGGTTGGAACGCCGGTCTGCTGGCCCATCGCCTGGGTGGGGCCAACGTCGTCACGGTGGAGGTCGACCCGGGGTTGGCCGCCGAGGCACGTGGGCGACTCGACGCGCTTGGGCTCCGTCCCACCGTCGTGGCCGGCGACGGGGCGGAGGGGTGGGCCGCGGGGGCGCCGTATGACCGGATCGTCAGCACCTGTTCGGTGGCCCGGGTCCCGAGCGCGTGGCTCGGGCAGGCGGGGGCGGGCGGCCTGATTGTGACGCCGTGGGCCACTGCCTGGGCCACGTACGGGAACCTTGTCCTGACGCCGCATCAGGATGGCGGCGCACGCGGTCGATTCGCGCACGGCGGTGCGTTCATGTCGATGCGTGGCCAGCGTTCGCGGGTCCGCGACGTCACGACCGTGGTCCGGGCGGGCGACGCCCCCGACACCGGCACCACGACGTTGTCGCCCTGGGACGTCGCGGGCGGCGACAGGCCCGCCGAGGCGGTCATGGGCCTGGTGTTGCCCGGGCTGCGAACGCACTGGAACGACGACCCCACCGAGGACGACGACTTTCGATCCCGGTTGTGGATCTGGGACGACGCACTGACCTCGTGGGCCACGGTGGACTACGACGGTCGGCAACTCGAAACCTTCCGGGTTCGCCAACACGGGCCCCGACGCCTCTGGGACGAGGTGGCGGCGGCCTGGTCCTGGTGGACGTCCGCCGGTCGGCCGGCCTTCGATGTGTTCGGCCTCGACATCGGTCCCGACGGCACCCAAACCGTGTGGTGCGGCGAGCCGAACGGCCTTTCGTGGCCGGTGCCGCCGGATGGTTGCTCCTGAACGCGACGGCCCCCGCGCGCGTTGTGGGCAGTGCTAGGGGGCCGTCGGTCGGTCCGGGCGGGTCAGTCCGGTGGGAACACCGTCTTCCCCGTGCCGACCTCGATGATCGAGATCGCCTCCACCGGGCAACTCTCGGCCGCCTCCAGGATCGCGTCCGAGCCGTCCAACTCCTCCGCTCGCGGATGCGATTGGCGGCCCGCGTCCAGCTTGAAGTCGGTCGGGGCACTGCCGATGCACATGCCCGATCCGATGCAGACGCTCCGGTCGACCTCGACGCGCCAGCGATCACCCATCAGTACACCTCTTTCGCTCGGCCGCACTGGGCCTGGCCTCGCCCGCAACGGTCAGATCTGCGCGTCGTACCCCGCGGGCAGCGCTATCGTCTTCGCCTCGGTGTACGCGCCCAGCCCCTCGATACCGAACTCCCGCCCGATGCCGGAGTTCTTGAACCCGCCGAACGGCCCGAAGAAGTCCAGCCCGAACGTGTTCACCGAATACGTACCCGTGCGAATCCGCCGAGCCACGTCGATGCCCTTCTCGATGTCCGCGGTCCACACGCTGCCCGAAAGCCCGAAGTCCGAGTCGTTGGCCAGCGCGATCGCCTGTGCCTCGTCGTCGTAGGGGATCAGCGCCACGACCGGCCCGAAGATCTCCTCCTGGGCGATCCGCATCGAGTTGTCCACGTCGCCGAACAGCGTGGGCTCGACGTACCAGCCCGTCTCCTGCGCCTCGGGCCGGCCGCCGCCGATCAGCAGCTTCGCGCCCTCCTCCTGGCCGATCCGGATGTAGTCGAACGAGCGCTGCTGCTGCCGCTGAGCCACCAGCGGGCCGACCTGGGTGTCGGCCGCCATCGGGTCGCCGACCTTGAGTTCGCCGACCCACGCGGTGAACCGCTCGGCGATCTCGTCGTAGCGGCTGCGCGGGGCCAGGATCCGGGTCTGCGCGACGCACGCCTGGCCGTTGTTCATATACGAGTTCGGGAGCAGTGTGGTCGCCGTGTGCTCCAGGTCGGCGTCCGGCAGGATGATCGCCGCGGACTTGCCGCCCAGTTCCAGGGTGACCCGGGTGAGGTTGCGCGCGGCGACCTCCATGATCCGCTTGCCCGCGCCGACCGAGCCGGTGAAGGCGACCTTGTCGATGCCGGGGTGCGCGACCAGGTACTCGCTGACCTCGCGGTCCGCCGCCACGATGCTCAGCACGCCGTCGGGCAGCCCGGCCTCGCGGCAGATCTCGGCCAGGATGTACGAGTCGAGCGGGGTCTCCGGCGACGGCTTGAGCACGACCGTACAACCGGCCGCGATCGCCGGCGCGAGCTTGGCCGCGGTGACGAACTGCGGGACGTTCCACGGCACTACGGCGGCCACCACGCCGACCGGCTCGCGCCGGATCAGGAGCGGGTTGAGCAGGCCGGCCCGCTTTTCCTCCCACTGGTACTCGCGGGCGATCTTGGCGACTGTGTCGTATATCATCCCGGCGCCGATGGCCTGGGCGAACAGCCCCCAGCCGACCGGCGATCCGTTCTGCGCGCCGACCACCTCGGCGATCTCCTGCGACCGGGTCATGAAGCCGTCCCGGATCTTCTCCAGGATGGTGATCCGCTCGTCGAGCGACATCCGCGGCCACGGGCCCTCTTCGAACGCCTTGCGCGCGGCGGCGACCGCGGCGTCCACGTCCGCGGTCGAGGCGTGCGGAACACGCCCGATGACCTGTTCGGTGTGCGGCGAGACGACCTCGATCGTGTCCGTGCCAAGCGGGTCCACCAGCTGTCCGCCGATGACCAGTTGGCTGTGCTCCACGATATCCGTCATCACGGTCCTCCTCGGTGCGGGCGTGCACACACGCTGCGCGATACAGGGGCTTCTGGGTGCGGCTTGCGGGCGGTGCGCAGCACTTCGACTGGCTCTGACTAGAACAGATATCAGTTTGCCGATGCGGTAACAACGCATTCCCGGCTCGAATGAGACTGGAGTCTCATCTGTTGACAGACAAGGATCGTACGTGTCGGACCTCGATCTGACGACCCCTCACTTCAGTGGCGAACTGGTGTATGAGAGAACGTGTTCCATGGTGATCATCGGAGTCGGACAGGCCATCGACCCCGGCGGCGCCACTTCGAGAACCGTCGAGAAGGAGGCCGCCGATGACCACCGCGACCAACCGTTCCACTCCCCCCTCGCCCCGGGTCGCCGATCTGGGTAACGGCGTATGGACCGTCCCGGTTCCGATCCCGAACAATCCACTCGGTTGCACGCTCGTCTACGTGCTCGAGACCGACGCCGGTCCGGTCCTGGTCGACGCGGGTTGGGACGACCCGATCTCCCACCGGGCCCTGGTCGACGGCCTGCTCGAGGTCGGCACCCGGATCGAGGACGTGCACGGCGTCCTGGTCACCCACGCCCACCCGGACCACCACGGCCTGTCCGAAAAGGTGCGCGAGGCCTCCGGCGCGTGGGTCGCGCTGCACGCGGCGGACGCCGAGCAGGTACGGATGATCAACGACGCGCCGCGCGCCGCGTGGTTGCGCCACCACCTGGAGGTACTCACCCTCGCCGGCGCACCGCAGGAGGCCCTCGACGCGCTCACCGAACACCGCGACGCGAGCGCGAGCACGGACGGCAGCCCGCGCCCACGACTGCGCTACGCCGTGCCGGACCGCGAGTTGGTGCACGGCGAACTCGCCCCCGCGCCCGGGCGCGCGGTCCGTACCGTGTGGACGCCCGGGCACACCCCGGGCCACGTCTGCCTGCACCTGGAGGGCGGCGACGGCCGGTTGCTCTCCGGCGACCACCTGCTGCCCTCGATCACGCCGCACATCGGGCTCTACGACGACGCCGAGGAGGCCGACCCGCTCGGCGACTTCCTGGCATCGCTGACACGTGTCGCCCGACTGCCGATCACCGGCGTACTGCCCGCCCACGAGCACGTGTTCGCCGACGCGGCGGGGCGCGCGGCGGAGGTGGCCGCGCTGCACGAGGACCGACTGGCCGCGCTGCACGCCCGGCTGCGCGCCGACTCGCTCACCCTGTGGCAGATCGCCGAGGGGATGGACTGGAACCGTCCGTGGGCGCAGCTGGGCGCGCAGAACCGGCAGTTGGCGCTGAGCGAGGCCGCCGCGCATCTGCGCCATCTGGTCAAGCGCGGCCGGGCGACCGCCGAGCCGGGCGGCGACCCGGTGCGCTACACGGCCCGGTGACCACTCGGTGGACCGCCCCCGGCCCGGTGACCCACGGGGCCGGCGGGACGCCCGGGTAGGGTTGGCCGGGACTCTCGACGGGTCCGTACCGACCCCCGACGGGTCGGTTCCGCGGTCCGATCCGCTCAGCGCTCAGCGAAAGGCACTGCATGCCCACCCCCCGACGCCGCGGGCGCGCCGCGGCGGCCTCCGTGCTCACGACGGCGCTGTTGTGCTCGGTCTGGACCGGGGGTGTGGCTGCGGCCGCCACGCCGACGCCGCCCGGCGGCGCGCTCGGGGCGGCCCTGGGCGACCCGTCGCCGCGCGTGGCGACGCATGCGGCCGGCGTCGGGTACACCAAGACGGCCAAGGCGCAGAACACCCCGGTGCCACCCGCGCTCTACGGGAAGACCGATCCGAGCACGGACGGCGTCCGCCGCCAGTCGCTGGCCGTCCTCGCGCTCGCCTCGGCGCAGACCCAGCCCGCGCCGAGCGCGATCGAATGGTTGCTCGGCCAGCAGTGCGCGGACGGCGGCTTCACCGCGTATCGGGCCGACCCGGCCGCCGCGTGCGACGCCAACCGCGAGGACACCGTCGCCACCGCGACCGCGATCGAGGCGCTGCGCGCGCTGCGTACCTACGACACCCGGGTCGCGCGGGGCGTGGACTGGCTGCGGGCCAAGCAGCTCGCCGACGGCTCGTTCGCCGCCTCGCCCGGTCCGAACGCGGTCGGCGACCCGACCGCGACGGCCGCGGCGACCAGCGCGCTCGTCACCGCCGGCACCTCGCCGGAGCTGCTCCGCGCGCCGGAGGGCCGCACGCCCACCGACGCGCTCGGTGCGAGCCAGCTGCGCTGTACCGCACCCGGGCCGGACCGCGGCGCGTTCACCGCCGGTCGCGGCACGCCGGTCGACCCGCTGCTCACCGGGCGGGCGGTGCTCGCACTCGGGTACGGCACCCAACCGACCGTGGCCGCCCCCTCGATCGCGGTCACCCCGCTGAACTGCCCCGGCGCCGAGCCGAACCGGCAGGCCGCCGCGCAGGCCGGCGCGGCGTGGCTGATCGCCAAGTTGCAGGCGGGCGGCAACCACCTCGGTGGGCCGACCGACTTCGACGCGACGGTGGCCGCCGTCCAGGCGCTGTCCGCGACCGGTCACCCGGCCGAGGCCGGTGCCGCGGCGGACTGGCTCGCGGCGGGCGCGAAGAACATGGCGGGCAACGACCCGAGCCGACTCGCGTCGCTGATCCTGGCGGCCAAGGCGACCAACCGCACGGTGACCACGTTCGGCGGCCTGGACCTGCCCAACCTGCTCGCGGCCACCGGCCCGGCGGCGACGCCGACCCCGGACATGACCAACACGAGCAACCTGATCGACGGCCCGGAGGACCACACCCTGCGGGACACGATCGCCGCGGTGATCGCGGTACTGCTGGCCGCGACGCTGATCCTGGGCATGCGCTACAGCCGCCGCCAGGACTGACCCCCGCCCGGCCCGACCCGGCCGGGCCGTCCGCCGCCTGTTTCCGTGTGCAAACAGGCGTGAACGGGCCCGGCCGTCGCTCGTTCGGTGCCGTCGCCCGTCGACTGCCGTCGACCGCTCGGCGGCGGCGTGCATCGCTCGGCGGTGTAAATCGTTCAGTGCCTTCGGCCCCGCGTGACCGGGTCCGCCGCCAGCGCCGCCGCCTCGCCGTCGGTGAACACCCGGGAGCGGATCAGGAATCGCCGACCGGTCGGCGCCTCGACCGAGAACCCGCCACCACGACCGGGCACCACGTCCACGGTCAGGTGGGTATGCCGCCAGTACTCGTACTGCGCCGCCGACATGTAGAACGGCTGCCCGGCGACCCAGCCGAGCAGTACGTCCGCGTCCCCGACCCGGAACTCCTCACGCGGGTAACACATCGGCGAGGAGCCGTCACAACAACCCCCCGACTGGTGGAACAACAACGGCCCGTGCTCGGCCGCCAGTTCCGCCACCAGGTCGGCGGCCTCGACGGTGATCGCGACCTTCGGCACCCCGGTCGTCCCGGTCGCCCCGCCCGGCCCGGCGACCTCCGTCATCAGAAGAAACCGAGCTTCTTCGCCGAGTAACTCACCAGCATGTTCTTCGTGTTCTGGTAGTGGCCGAGCATCATCCGGTGATTCTCCCGGCCCATGCCGGAGGCCTTGTACCCGCCGAACGCCGCGTGCGCCGGGTAGGCGTGGTAGCAGTTGGTCCACACCCGGCCGGCCTTGATCTCCCGGCCGAACCGGTAGGCCCGGGTGGCGTCCCGGGTCCACACGCCCGCGCCGAGCCCGTACAGCGTGTCGTTGGCGATGCGCAGCGCCTCGGCGTCGTCGCGGAAGGTGGTCACCGACACCACCGGGCCGAAGATCTCCTCCTGGAAGATCCGCATGTCGTTGTTGCCCTTGAAGATGGTCGGCTCGACGTAGTAGCCGTCCTCGAAGCCCTCGACCACCTTGCGTGCGCCGCCGATCAGGACCTCGGCGCCCTCCTGCCGACCGATGTCCAGATAGGACAGGACCTTCTCCAGCTGGTCGTTGGACGCCTGCGCGCCGACCATGGTCGCCGGGTCCAGCGGGTTGCCCTGCACGATCGCCCGGGTCCGCGCCAACGCCCGCTCCATGAACCGGTCGTAGATCGACTCGTGGATCAGCGCCCGGGACGGACAGGTACAGACCTCGCCCTGGTTGAGGGCGAACATCACGAATCCCTCGATCGCCTTGTCGAAGAAGTCGTCGTCCTCGTCGGCCACGTCGGCGAAGAAGATGTTCGGGCTCTTCCCGCCGAGTTCGACGGTTACCGGGATGATGTTCTGCGACGCGTACTGGAGGATCAGTCGGCCGGTGGTGGTCTCGCCGGTGAAGGCCACCTTGGCCACCCGGTTGCTGCTCGCCAGCGGCTTGCCCGCCTCGAAGCCGAAGCCGTTGACCACATTGACCACGCCGGGCGGCAGCAGGTCGGCGATCAGTTCGATCAGCACCAGGATGCTCACCGGGGTCTGCTCGGCGGGCTTGAGTACGACACAGTTGCCCGCCGCGAGCGCCGGGGCCAGCTTCCAGGTGGCCATCAGGAGCGGGAAGTTCCACGGGATGATCTGCGCGACCACGCCCAGCGGCTCGTGGAAGTGGTAGGCGACGGTGTCCTCGTCGAGCTGCGAGATGGACCCTTCCTGGGCCCGGATCACCCCGGCGAAGTAGCGGAAGTGGTCGACGGCCAGCGGCAGATCGGCGGCCAGCGACTCGCGGACCGGCTTGCCGTTCTCCCACGTCTCGGTGACCGCGAGGCGTTCGAGGTGCTGTTCGATCCGGTCGGCGATCCGCAGCAGGATCAGCGACCGCTCGGTGACGCTGGTCCGCCCCCACGCGTCGGCGGCGGCGTGCGCGGCGTCCAGGGCGAGTTCGACGTCCTCGGCGGTGGAGCGGGCCACCTCGCAGAACGGCTGCCCGGTGACGGGGGTGATGTCCTCGAAGTACCGGCCCTGCACGGGCGGTACCCACTTGCCGCCGATGTAGTTGTCGTACCGGGGTTCGAAATTGACGATGCTGTCCGGTTGGCCGGGCTGACTGTAGACCACGCGAGCCTCCGCTTCCCTTGCCGTGCACTGGGCATGAAGAACCTTCAGCAGCGCGCCCGGGACGGCCACTGGCACGGCTCGGGGCGCCTGCGGCCGACGGTAGTCGTTCGGGCGCCGATGGTCACGGGTTCGCCGGGAAAGGTCGGTGGGTGGGCGGTAGGCCGAAGGCCGGGAACAGGTGCGGTTCGAACGAGGTGATCTCGACGATCCGGCCGTCGGCGATCCGCAGTACGTCCAGGCCGTGGGCACGATGGACCGTGGTGCCGGGGTGCCGGACGTATGCGGCCAGCGCGGGCTGCCGGTTCGCCCTGGTCGGCAGTTGCCGGCGGTGGCCCGGCCAGGTCGGCGACGCGGGATCGAGGGCGGCGCCGAGACGGGCGAGCAGCGCCTCCCGACCGCCGAGCCGGGTCGGTGTGGGCGGGCTGGTCAGTTGTACGTCCTCGCTCAGCAGGTCCGCGAGCGTCGCGAGGTCGGCGTGCGCCGTCGCGGCCATGTACCGCTCCAGGAGGCCCTGTTCGACTGCCGAGGTGTCCTGGTCGCGGGGCCACCCGGCGCGGCACGCGGGCAGTCGTTCGCGCAGTGCCGGGCGGGCCCACCGGAGGGCACCGTCCAGCGAGGCGACTCCGGTCGCCAGGGCCGCTGCGGCCTCCGCCGCCGGCAGGCCGAGTACGTCCCGCAGGATCAGCGCGGCCCGCTGCCGGGGCGGCAGGTGTTGGAGCGCGGCCACGAACGCCAGGTCGATGGTGTCGGCCGCCACCGAGTCGGCGAGTCGGTGGTCCGGATAGGGCTGCAACCACGCGGGCATCGCTGGTGCGGCGACCTCGGTGGCGGTCGGGATCGGGGACGGCCCGTGGGTCTGCGGGCGGCGCTCGGCCCGGCGCAGGAAGTCCAGGCACGCGCGGGTGGCGAACCGATACAGCCATCCCCGCGCGGCGGCCCGACCGGCGAGGCCGGCTCGCCCGTGCCACGCGCGCCGGAGGGTCTCCCGGACCAGGTCCTCGGCCTCGTCGTAGGAGCCGAGCATCCGGTAGCAGTGCAGGTGGAGTTCCCGGCGATACGGCTCGACCAACGCGGCGAAGGCCCATTCGTCACCGGCGCGGATCGGGTCGAGCTCGGGGTCCGGGGGTGATTGCGTCATCTCGTCTCGGGTGACGCTGTGCTCCGGCGGGTCCGATGGGTCCGGCGGGTCCGATGGGTCCGATGGGTCCGACGAGTGCGGCGGGTCCGATGGGTCCCACCGGTCCGGCCGGTCGAGCAGGTCCGACGGGTCCGGCTCGGTGGCCTGCGCGGCCTCCAGGGCGGTTCGGGTGAGCCGGGCCAACCGGTCCACGGAAGCGGTGAGTTCGAGCACGTCGGCATGGAACAGTTCGGGCTTCTCCGGGACCAGTCCGCGCACCCGGTGGTCGATCTCGGCGATCAGCATGCGCACCGCGCCGGGGCCGCCCTGCGCGGCCTGCCGGCGCGAGCGGTACGCCTTCTGTCGACAGGCGGCCGAGCAGTACACCGCCGTTCGCCCGGGTCCACCACCCGATCCGGGCAACTCCCGTCCACACACCGGGCATTCGTCTCGTGCCACAACCCACCGCCCAGGAATGCATCACGGGATTCTGCGTGACGGATCAAACCACGGCGCATGCCGAGTTCGGGAGGGTAGCGGGCAATTCCGCTATCCACCCCACGAGTTGGCCGCGATTGGCGGGGATTTCATCTGGATGTCACCTGTGACATGTGCAATGGTACTCGGCGTCGTGTTCTCGATGACGTGGGCCGCCGACCGTGGCCCACCCCGCGCCCGAAGGGCCGTACATGAGCACTCACGCACGCCGCAAGAAGTGGCTTGCCACAAGCGTCCCCCTCTTGGCACTGGCCGTCGGTGTCCTGCCGATCGCAGCCTCGTCGACGGCCTCGGCCGCCTCCGCCCCGACTACGAACTCCCGGGCGCAGCAGGCGAATACCCCGCTCGCCAACAACGCGGCCAACAGCGCGACCAACGATGCGGCCGACGACGTCGACCGGATCGCCGCGCCGCCCGAGCCCGGCCCCGACCGGGGTCCGGGCCCGCTCGACGGGAGTTACACGAAGCCCATCGGTCGCGGCCCGTCCCCGGCGGACCTCCCGCTCGGCCCACCCGCACACCTGCGGGCCGCTACCGCCGCGCTGCCGCCCGGTTGCACCCTCGCCGAGTTCTCCACGCTGTCCCCGCAGGCCCTGGCCGACTTCCTGACCCGCGCCGACGTCGGACCGGACTGCCTGCGCGGCTACCTCTGGACGTACACCCCGGAGCTGGCCCGGGTGCTGACGCCGGCTCACCTCCAGGCGGTGCTGGCCCGGATCACCGCGCTGGCCCCGACCTACGACGGCACCGACGCGGCACACCTGTACGAGCTTTGGTACTTCACCCACGCCGCGCTCTACCTCGACTGGAACAACCCCTCGCTCGGCCTGCGCGTACCCGCCGTGACGACCGCGATCAGTGCCGCCGCCGACGCCTTCCGGGCCGCGCCGCACGCGTTCGACGTCACCCCGACCTCGGGTGCGCTGCTGCGCGAACTGCTGATCAGCATCGACACCGAGGGTGTCCGCGAGCACCAACTGCCGCTGCTGACCCGGGTGTTCCGCGACATGGACGGCACCACCAACGCGTGGCAGACCCCCGGCAGACCGGCCGCGGTGGTCAACGCGCAGACCGTCGCCTATCACGGCATCTACAACGGGGACGCCGGCTTCATCGCCGCCGTCCAGGCCGACCCGGCCTACCGCGCCGGCCTCAAGGCGTTCATCGGCTACCGCAACCTGAACACCCCGAGCCTGTCCGGGCTGCTCCGCAACGGCGTTTTCGAGTACGCCAGACTCGGCCGGATCCCGAGCCTGACCGCCGAAACCGTGGCCGGACTGAGCACTCTGCTCACCGACACCGAGGGTTGGTACGGCCGTTGGTCGGTGCCGTGGAACGAGATCGCACACTCGCTGGAAACCTACGGCAGTTGCCACGCCGCCGGGGTCTGTAAGGCCGACGTCGAAGCGGCGGTCTTCCCGAACACGTACACCTTCGACCAGGGCGACATCGAGGTGCACACCTCGCTCGACCGGGCCACGGTGGAGCAGCTGTACTACGCGTCCAAGCAGGTCAAGGAGCAGTTCTTCCGCACGATCGGCACCGACCAGCCGCTGACCGGCGACTCGAACCACAAGCTGACCATCCGGCTCTACGCGAGCATGGCCGATTACCACAGCTACCAGCCGTTCCTGTACGACCTTTCGGTGTCCAACGGCGGGATGTACATCGAGCGCGGCGCGACCTTCTACACCTACCAGCGGGTGGTGCCACGCGATTCCCAGCTCCAGCTCGAGGAGTTGTTCCGGCACGAGTACACGCACTACCTCAACGGCCGCTGGGCGGTGCCCGGTTACTTCGGCGATGCGCCCTGGTACACGGACAACCGGACCACCGCCTTCGACGAGGGCATGGCCGAGTACATGGCGGGCTCGACCCGCGACCAGGGCGTCAAGCTGCGCAAGTCCCTGGTCACCAAGATCGTCTCGGACGTGGCGAAGTACGGAACCCGGCCCTCGGTCAACGAGACGCTGCACTTCAAGTACGACGACGCCGGCTACTTCTTCCGCTACTACGCCTACGCCGGTTCGTTCTTCTCGATGCTCGGCCGCGACCACCCCGAGCTGCTCACCGAGATGTACGCCCACCTGCGCAGCAATGACGTAGCGGGCTTCGACGCCTTCCTGAACCGGGTGAGCGGCCCGACCTACCAGGCCGAGTTCGACAAGTACCTGGACCAGCAGATCGCGGGCGTGGACAACCTGATCATCCCGACGGCCAAGTACACCCCGCCTGCCCAACTGACCGCGACCACCCCCGCCCAGATCCAGCAGGCCTTCTACCAATCCACCGCCAACAACCCCACGGCGTGCACCGCGTTCCGCGACGACCACCCGCGCTTCACCTGCACGGGCGCGATCACCGCGAACATCACCTCCACCGACCCGGGCCGCATGCACAACGACACGGCCGCCACGGTCGACTACTTCATCCTGACCAGGGCCGGTGCCGCCCTCAACAACCTGGCCGACATGAACTGCCACTTCGCCCAGCCCCAGCCTTGGACGAACGGCCGCGCGGCCACCTCCACATACTCCTGCGAGGGCCCGCTGCGCCCGTAACCGGCAGCAAATAGCCGATAGCCGGTAGCCACCCCGAATCGACGGCCCCCGAGCGCTGCCCACTCGCGCTCGGGGGCCGTCCCGGCGATCGTGTCGACGGCGATGAAATCGCCGCGTCCCCCGACCGATATCCGGATTTCGCCTGGGTGGGCGCACGAAAAAGCCGGCAAGGGGTCGACTCGGTAATGATTTAAGTAACCCTGGCTCCCTCGGCGGAAAGCATCGCGAGGGGGGAGCTAGCAGGCGTACCAGTCGCTCCAGCCCGGAGTCGACGGGACCCACCTGTCACACCAGTGGCGACCGTCGCTACCAAGGACGCTGATGACCCCTTGGTTGTTCCACACACCGCCGATGACGTCGTGGCTTCCACCGAGGGTTTCCCATGTGGAGTACCCCGCTCCCGGGGCGGACTGCCACGAATGCCAAACCCTTCCGTCGGAACCGACCAGGAACCATTCCCACCGCCCGTCGCTCCATGGGACCGGGATCACCTTGGTGCCGCACATGTAGATGGCAGGCGCCGGTCCGGGTTGATTGAAGGTTATGGGACAGTCGGACAACGCGGTGCGCGTGCTTGCCGAACTCGGGGCATTCTCCGCACTGGAGAGGGGAATACCAGCAGAGGAGACGGATGCCTGCGCCGGCGACATCGGTGCAAGAATGGCAAAAAGGGCAAGTAGCAGAGTCGCAAGTACACGTGGTTTTTTCATTTTTCCCCTCGGGCTCCAAGATCCATATTCGCCAACCAACAATGTCCTTGGCTGGCCGGTCGCCAGTATGTCGGGCAATGGAAAGTGTGCCCAGGACGAAGAACACGTTTGAGCGTCACGCACTGCCCGTTCGGGATCCGTCATCGGAATGACGTCTTCCGCTTCGATATCCGGCGGCGTGAAATGGACGACGGGCCGGGAAACGTGTCGGGAACATTTTCGGCCAGCGCAGAGTAATTTTTGTGCGGCAATCCGGGAAGAGTTTCGCGTGGTCGCCCCGAAGCAGCCCGGTCAGTTTTCCGGGATCAGGCGGCAGACTGTTTCGATGTCGGTGCGGACCTGGGCGATCGAGGCTCGGCCGTTGAGCCAGGCGATCAGGGACGAGTGCCAGGTGTGGGTGATCACCCGGATTACCGCCAGGTCTTCCGCGGTGGGCTCCGTCGGGGGGTCTTCGCCGCCGATGGCCTCGAGGATCATGGCCGTCGTTTCTCGGCTGACCGTGTCGACCTCGGCGCCCACCGAGCGGTCGGCGAATTGGAGGGCGCGCATCATCGCTTCGGTCAGGTGTGGTTCGCGCTGCATGCCCTTGAAGGCGCGAAGCAGGGTGTCGACCACACGTTCGCGCGCGCCGGCGCTTCGGGGTGGGCGGCGGCGCAGCTGGGCGTGCAGCTGATCGAGCTGGTCGTACATCGTCGCCACAAGGAGATGCACCTTGGACGGGAAGTAGCGGTACAGCGTGCCGAGCGCGACCTCGGACAGCTCGGCGACCTCGCGCATCTGCACCGATTCGTAACCGCCCCGCGCGGCCAGCTGGGTGGTCGCGCGCAGGATCCGGCGGCGGCGGGCCTCCTGCCGCTCGGTCAGCGGCGCCCGGTCGGCCTTCGTGTACGTCGTCATGTCAGCCTCTCGATGCGCGGCGGTCCGCCGGCTGGTGTGTTACGGGTCACGCAGTGCCCGTCGCAGTGGGTACCCGGCGGTATCTTGGCTGGTCTCCGACGAGCAGTTACTGAAACTTGTTCTAGATTACGCGACTACTATGCTCCGACGAGGGCAGCGATAGGGGGCCATTCGTGATTCGGGAGACCGCAACCGCTGTGGATACCCAGGTGGGCCCGGCGCGGACCTCCCCGGAGCGACCCCTGCGAATCGCCCTGTTGGCGTATCGCGGCGACCCGTACTGCGGCGGACAGGGAGTTTACGTCCGGCATTTGTCGAGGGAGCTCACCCGGCTCGGACACGAGGTCGAGGTCATCTCCGGCCCGCCGTACGCGGTCGTGGACGAGGGCGTGAAGCTCACCACACTGCCCAGCCTGGACCTGTACCGCGAACCGGATCCGTTCCGGATGCCCGCGCTGCGCGAGTATCGGGACTGGATCGACGTACTCGAGGTCGGCGGCATGCTGACCGCGGGTTTCCCCGAACCGCTGACCTTCTCGCTGCGCGCGTGGCGACACCTGGCCGCCCGGCGCGGCGAGTTCGACGTCGTACACGACAACCAGACGCTGGGCTACGGGCAACTCGCGCTGCCCCGACTCGGTTTTCCGCTGGTGACCACGATCCACCACCCGATCACCGTGGACCGCGCGCTGGAGATCCGCGAGGCGACCACGCTGCGCCGCAAGGCCACGCTGCACCGCTGGTACGGGTTCACCACCATGCAGAAGCGGGTGTCCGCCCGGCTGGCCGAGGTGGTCACCGTCTCCGGCTCGTCCAAGGCGGAGATCGTCGACCACCTGGGCGTATCGCCGAGCCGGGTCACCGTGGTGCCGGTGGGTGCGGACACCGACCGCTTCGCGCCGGACCCCTCGGTGCCGAAGGTGCCGGGTCGGATCGTCACCACGGCGAGTGCGGACGTACCGCTCAAGGGCCTGATCCACCTGGTCGAGGCGCTGGCCAAGCTGCGCGCGGGCCACGATCACGTCGAACTGGTGGTGGTCGGCCGGCCCAGGGGCGACGGGCCGGTACTGCGCGCGATCGACCGGCTCGGGCTGACCTCGGCGATCCGGTTCGTGTCCGGGCTGAGCGACGACGAGTTGGTGGAGCTGATCCGCAGCGCCGAGATCGCGTGCGTTCCCTCGCTCTACGAGGGCTTCTCGCTGCCCGCCGCCGAGGCGATGGCGTGCGGTACGGCGTTGGTGGCGACGACCGGCGGAGCGATCCCGGAGGTGGCCGGGCCGGACGGGGTGACGTGTCTGGCGGTGCCGCCGGGCGATCCCGAGGCGCTGCGTGCGGCGCTCGACCGGTTGCTCGGGGACCCGGAACTGCGCGCCCGGCTGGCCGAGGCGGGTCGGGCGCGGGTGCTCGAACGGTTCACCTGGCGCAACACCGCGGCGCGTACTGTGGAGCGCTATCGGGCGGCGTTGGCGGCGGGCACCGGCACGCCGAGTGCGGGCGCCGCGGGGCGCTTCGGGTTGACCGAGCGGGCCAGCGACGTACTGCTCGGGCGCTCGCCGTTCGGCCGCCGGGCGCCGTCGTCGCCGTCGCCGGGCGCGCCTCGCGTCGGATCCAGAAACCGCTGACCACAGCCCATCCCGCCGGCCGCCCCCGCAACCGGTTCGCGCACCTACGAGACGGAGTCGCCGACTTGCTCACCGTGGATTTCTCCCGCTTTCCCCTGGCCCCGGGGGATCGGGTCCTGGACATGGGTTGTGGCGGCGGCCGGCACGCCTTCGAGGCGTATCGGCGCGGCGCCGACGTGGTCGCGCTCGATCAGAACGCCAAGGACATCGCCGAGGTGGACGCGATGTTCGCGTCGATGCTGGCCGCCGGTGAGGTCCCGGCCGGCGCGCGGGCCGAGGCGATCGTGGGGGACGCGCTGGCGCTGCCGTTCCCGGACGACAGCTTCGACCGAGTGATCATCTCCGAGGTGCTCGAACACATCCCGGACGACAAGGGTGTGCTCGGCGAGCTGTTCCGGGTGCTCAAACCGGGTGGCTTGGCCGCGATGACGGTGCCGCGTTACGGGCCGGAGAAGATCTGCTGGGCACTGTCGGACGCCTACCACGAGGTCGAGGGTGGGCACATCCGGATCTACAAGGGCGACGAATTCCAGGCCCGGATCCGGGAGTCCGGGCTGCGGCCGTACGGGACGCACCACACCCACGCGCTGCACTCGCCGTACTGGTGGATCAAGTGCGCGGTCGGCGTGGACAACGACAAGGCGCTGCCGGTCCGGGCGTGGCACAAGCTGCTGGTGTGGGACATCATGAAGCGGCCGTTGGCCACGCGGCTCGCGGAGAAGGCGCTGGATCCGCTGATCGGGAAGAGCCTGGTGGTCTACGCGACCAAGCCGCGCCCGGTCGGCGCGGACGCGCTCGCCGATGCGGACGCCGACCTCGAGGGAGCCGGCGCATGAGCCTCGCGGGCCGCCGCCGCGGCCCCGAGCCGGGGCTCGAACTGCTGGCCCTGGAAGGCGTGTTGACCGTCGACCAGGTGGCCGCGACGATCGACGGGATCGCCGCCGTGCAGCGGCCGGACGGGTCCATCCCGTGGTTCGTCGGCGGGCATCTGGACCCGTGGGACCACACCGAGGCGGCGATGGCGCTCGATGTGGCCGGGCGGCACGAGGAGGCCGGGCGGGCGTATCGGTGGTTGGCGAGCCGGCAGGAGACGGACGGCTCGTGGTACGCGGCGTACGTGGACGGCGCGGTCACCGATCGCAACAAGGAGGCCAACTTCACGGCCTACCTGGCGGTCGGCCTGTGGCACCACCATCTGCTCACCGGGGACGAGGAGTTCCTGGTCCGGATGTGGCCGGGGCTGCGCGCGGCGATGGGCTTCATCCTGGACCTGCAGGCGCCCGGCGGTGAGATCCGGTGGAAGCGCGACGAGCGCGGGGTCGCGGTGCCGGACGCGCTGCTCACCGGGTCGGCCAGCATGTACCAGGCGCTGCGCTGCGCGCTCGCGATCGCGGAGCACCTGGGCGAGCCGCAACCCGACTGGGAGTTGGCGGCCGGGCGGCTGGGGCACGCGGTGCTCTCGCATCCGGAGCGGTTCCTGGACAAGAGCCGCTATTCGATGGACTGGTACTACCCGATTTTGGGCACCGCGTTGCGCGGGCCGGCGGCGGACGAGCGGATCAAGGACGGCTGGGACACCTTCGTGGTGCCGGATCTGGGCGTGCGGTGTGTCTCCGACCGGCCCTGGGTGACCGGCGCGGAAAGCTGCGAACTGGCCATCGCGCTCTGGGCGTTGGGCGAGAGCGATCGGGCCGTGGAGATCGTCTCGTGGATCCAGCGGCTGCGGCACGAGGACGGTCTGTACTGGACCGGGTACGTGTTCGAGGACGATGCGATCTGGCCGGTGGAGCGGACCGCGTGGACGGCGGGGGCGATGATCCTGGCCACCGCCGCGTTGGGCGGCGAGCCGGCCACGACGGCGGTCTTCGGTGGGGCGCACGCGGGGTTCGCGGGGGACGGGTTGCCGGTGGGGTTGTCGCCGGCTCAGGTGCGGTGTGGCTCGGAGCTGTGTGTCGACGGGGTTTGAGGTGGCGGTCCTCGGGCGCGCCCGACGGGCTGGATCGGGTTGCGTTCGGTGAGCGGCCCGCTTTGACCGGCCTGCGTTGAGCGGGGCGGTGGCTTTTTTGTCCTCGAATTTGTCCTCGAACGCCGGACGGGTCGCGGGCGTTGGGTTGCTCCGGGTTTGCGGCTTGTATTCCGTGGAACGAACAAGCCCGTGCCCGAGCGCCGGATGAGCTTCGAACCTGCGTCGTTGGCGTGGTCGCGGCGGCAATAGGGTTTGCGGGTGGGGGCCGGGTTGGTTGGGTTACGAGGGTGGGTATGACGGCTGGGTTGGGGCCGGGGGATCGGGTTGGTCCTTATACGGTTGTCGGGTTGCTGGGCGCCGGTAGTCCCGGCTGGGTGTATCTGGCGCGGACCGGTGCCGGGCGGCCGATGGCCGTGCGGATGTTGTTCGGTGAGCAGCGTGGGATCAAGCGGGCGCAGAAGGTGCGTGGGCCCGGGGTGATCGAGGTGCTCGGCAGCGGCGGGGCGACCCGGAATCCGTGGGTGGCCTCGGCGTACGTGCCGGCGCCGTCGCTCGCCGATCTGGTGATCTCCTGTGGTCCGCTGCCGCCGGACGCCGTGCGCTGGCTCGGCGTCGGGATCGCCGAGGGGCTGGTGACGATTCATCAGTCCTCGCTCGTGCACGGCGATTTGCGGCCGGCGCAGGTCGTGGTGGCCTCGGACGGGCCGCGGGTGACCGGATTCGGGATCGAGGGCGCGGGTGGTCCGCTTGCCGCGCCCGGCTTCCTCGCGCCCGAGCAGGCACGCGGCGAGGACGCGGGGTCGGCGTCGGATGTCTACGCGCTCGGCGCGCTGATGTGCTTCGCGGCGACCGGACGTGCGCCGCATTCGGGTGCGGACGAGGCGGCGATCCGGCGTAGCGTGGCCACCGGTGAACCGGACCTGGCCGACGTACCGGACGAACTCGTCGAGTTGATCCGCTCGTGTCTGGTCCGTGATCCGGAAGCCCGGCCCACGGCACGCGAGTTGCTCGACGGGTCGGCCGCCGAACTCGCGGCGCGGGAGGGGGCCTACGGGGCCGCCTCGTGGTTGCCGGGGGCCGCGCTGGAGTTGATCGACTCGTATCACCGGCGGGGGCGGTTGGTCGGCGATCCGCCGACGGTGTCGCTCGCCGATCGACCGGCCGATACGGCGAAGGGCGGTTCTGCGGGCGGTGGTTGGGTCGGGGACAAGGTCGGGCTGGACAAGCCCGCGAAGCCGGCAAGGCCCGCCGAGACCGCCGAGGCCGCCGAACCCGTCGAGACTGCGGAGTCCGGCGAGACCCTGGAGTCCGGCAAGGGCCCCAAGGCCCCCGAGTCCGCCGAGCCTGCCGAGTCCGCCGAATCGGCCGCCGCCGAGACCATGCAACTCGCCCGGATCGTCGAGGCGATGGTCCCGCGGCTCGACGACAGCGACGATCTGGCCGACGGCTACCATCTGCCCGGCCCGTCCGAGCCGTACGAACGAGGCGGCGCCGGTTGGTTGTTGGTCGCCGCGCTGGTGGTGATCGCGCTCGTGGGCGGGGCGCTCGCGGGCGTCGCCTACGAGCGTGGACGCGAGGACGGGGATCGCGGCAAGGCGGGTGCGGCGGGAGCACGCCCAGCCGGCTCGGCCGGCGCCGATCCGGTCGCGGCCTTCGTGGCGAGCGTGCCGGTGGGCGGCTGTGTGGACTTCGCGAGCGACGGTACGCCCGGGTGGCAACCCGCCGCGCCGCGCACGCTGCCCTGCGAGGATCCGGCGGCCCGGCAGCGGGTGTTGGCGCGTACCTCGGCCACGAGCGGCCCGGCGGACTGCATGAGTACGGACGGGCGCGGCCGCTGGCCGGTCGCGGCCGGGGTGCCCGCGCTGTGCCTGGAGCGGATCTTCCACCCGGGCGAGTGTGTACCCGCGGAAACCCGCGACAACCGCCAATGGGCCTTCCTGGCCTCGCTGGTGCCGTGCCAGGGCCCCCTCCCACCGGACCGCCCGGCCCGGCTGAGGATCGACGAGGTGCGCGCGGCCACGGGCACGGGTACGAACGCGACGTCCTGCCCCGGCCGTTCGCCGATCTACTACCCGCTCCCGTCGCGCGCCCTGGAACTGTGCATGACGGCCGCACCTTAGGCCGACCCGCCGACCCGCCTGCCCCGCCGCCTCAGTTCGCGAGGTCCGCCAGCAGCTTGAGCGCCTCGGGGTTGCGGGTGGTCACGATCATCTCGGTGACGTGCGGGTCGGCGGCCCAGGCGGCGAATCGTTCGCGGATGCGGTCGGCCGGGCCGACCAGGGCGATCTCGTCGACGAAGGCACTCGGTACGGCCGCGATCGCCGCGTTCCGTTCGCCGGCCATGAACAACTCCTGGATCCGGTCCGCCTCCTCGGCGTAGCCGAACCGGCGCATCAGGTCCGCGTGGAAGTTCTTGTTCTTCGCGCCCATTCCGCCCACGTAGAAGCCCATCGCCGCCTTGATCGGGAACATCGCCTGCGCCACGTCGTCGCCCAGCGCCACCTGCACCATCGGCGCGATCCGGAAGCCGGCCGGCTTGTCGCGCAGGGCGTCCGCGTAGACCTCGGGCCGGGTCGGGGCCCAGTGCAACGGGAGCCAGCCGTCCGCGATTTGCGTGGTCAGATGGACGTTCTTGGGGCCCTCCGCGCCGAGGAAGACGGGCAGGTCGGCGCGGAGGGGGTGGGTGATCGACTTGAGCGGCTTGCCGAGTCCGGTGCCGTCCTCGCCCGCGTACGGGTGTTGCGCGTAGCGGCCCCGGGCCGTCACCGGGCCCTCGCGGCGCAGCACCTGGCGGATCACGTCGACGTATTCGCGCGTGAAAGTCAGCGGGCTCTTCGGAAACGGTCGGCCGTACCAGCCCTCGACCACCTGCGGACCGGAGAGACCGAGGCCGAGGATCATCCGCCCGCCCGAGAGGTGGTCCAGGGTCAGCGCGTGCATCGCGGTCGCGGTGGGCGTCCGCGCGGTCATCTGGGTGACCGCGGTGCCCAGGCGGATCCGCGACGTGTTGGCCGCGATCCAGGTCAGCGGCGTGAAGGCGTCCGAGCCCCAGGACTCGGCGGTCCAGACCGCGTCGAAGCCGAGGCGCTCGGCCTCCTGCGCGAGTTCGACGAAGCCGGCGGCCGGCCCGCGGCCCCAGTACCCGAACGTCAGACCCAGCCGCATGGCGTTACCTCCACGAAGTCGTACGAAGTCGCACGGAACCGCACGGAACCGCACGGAACCGCACGGAACCGCACGGAGACGCACCGCGCGCCGCCACCGCAGGGTAGAACACGTTTTAGTTTTGCGGGAGGCCGACTCCCCATCCCGTTCCCGGACAGGCGAAAGGGCGCCGTCCGGTCCGGACGACGCCCTGCCTGAAAGCCCTCTACTACTACCTGCCTGGTGCCACTGCTACCGGTTCCTCGGGAGCACCGGTGTCACGAGCGCTGGATGCCCATCGTGTTCTGGAGCACGCCGCGCACGTTGTCGACCTCGACGAGCAGGCCGTTGGGGTGCTCGGCCACCGCCAGGTACCAGACGCCCGTGTTCAGGACGCCCTTCTCCTGGTTGGTGTGCTCGTCCAGCATCGGGCGCGAGTCCGGCACCGAGAACCAGAAGGGCTGGAACGGCGCGCGGGCGCCGGCGGGCGGGTTGCCCGGGGTGGGCTGCTGGGCGCCGGGACCCTGCGGGGCACCGAAGCCGCCCTGCGGACCCTGCGGCGCCGGGGCGCCGAAGCCGGCCTGCTGCGGGGCGCCGCCGTACGACTGCGGACCCTGGGGACCCTGCGGGCCGCCGTAGGGGGCGCCGCCGTACTGCTGCTGACCCTGGGGAGCGCCGTACTGGCCCTGCGGGGCCGGCGCCGGACCACCCGCGCCGAGCAGGGGCGCCTGGAGGGCGGGGACCACCGCGGTGGCGATCACGGCGGCGCTGAGCACGATCACCAGCAGGATGATCATGATCCCGCCGAACTTCATCTCCACGCCGTTGTCGGCGTGCCCGATCGACCACAGGGCGTTGATCGGCGAGACCGCCGCGAGCGGTACCGCCCACTGGCGGGCGGTCAGGCCCAGGATCTGCTTGTCCTTCAACTGCGGCAGCAGCCCGCCGAGCACGAACAGCGCGCCGGCCAGGATCGGGGTCAGCACGACCGCGAAGACGATCGGGGCCAGCGTGCCCGACCAGGCGTTCCAGCTGTAGTCGATGCCTCGGGCCGCGTAGCCGCTCTTGGTACCGACGTAGTCGAGGAACGAGAAGATGAAGATGAGCACGGCGGCGACCCCGATGACCGCGTCGCCACGCGAAAGCTTTCTGACGTCCACTGATACTCCTCCCGAGGGGGATGGGCGCCGACAGCGTACGGGGGCGACCCAAGTCGTGCCACCGACATCGCCCCCGCGCGTCCTCGGTGCATTGGTCCGGGGACACTGTGCCAGACGGGGGAACGATCTGTACCCCGACCCCACACGACGCGCCGTATGTGGGCATTTTTTCAGAGATGTCTATTCGCCACGCTGAATACCCGTCAGATCCGCCAACACACCTTGCAGGCCGTCGATATCGATGACGATTCCGCCGTCGCGCGCGCCGACCGCGAGATACCAGATGCCCGGGTGCAACGTGGCCACCGAATCACCGGGACGGTCGAGCGGGTACAGCGGCCTCGGCTCGGGAACGGCCAGCCAATACTGCTCGAACGTACCGGGGTCGCCCGACTCCGAAGTTGCCCCCGAGGTCGACGCCGACGTCGAGACCGGCGCCGATTCCGCGGCGTCCGCCCCGATGCCGGCCGGCGGGGCCGGCTCCGGCGCGTCCGTCTTGAACAGCAGCACCGGCGGCTGGACCGCGGGCGGCTGTACGGCGGGTGGCTGCATCGGCGGCGGTTGCATCGACGGGGTCTGCGGCGGGGGAGTGTTGCCCGACGGACCATAGACCGGGGGTGCCACGGGCGGCGGGACCGGGAAGCCGCCGGTGCCGGGTGGGCCGGGCGGATATCCGCCGGGCGCCCCGGGGAAGCCGCCGCCGGGGTAGCCGGCCCAGTTCTGCTCGCGCGGGCGCACCAGCGGGACGTTGAGCCCGCCGATCCGGTCGACCGTCAGCAGCAACAACGCCTGGAGTACGGCGAAGCCGACCAACCCCCAGGCGCCCCAGCCGTGTCCGGCGTCCACCGTCGCCTGTGCGTCGCCGTTGGCCCGGGCGATCCGCTGGGCGGTGTTCGCCAACTTCTCGTAGCCGCCGTCCGGGCCGAGCACGGCCCACACTCCGCTCCACGCGGCCGCGACGCCAAGCGCCACGCCCCACTGTCGGAAGGCCAGGCCGCCGAACTGGATCTCGGTCGGCTGCGGCGAGGTCGGGCGGATCGTGTACCGGCCGATCAGCAACAGCACCAGCGAGATCGAGGACAGCAGGACGACGGCGGGCGCGAGCGGGGTGAAGTCGCCGATCCACGCCGAATAGTGGGTGGTTCCCTCGGTGAGACTCTTGCCCTTGGCGGTCACCGTGTACCAGGGGAGAAACGAGAAGACCAGAACTCCGATCGCCGCCACCGTGACGATCAGATCACCTCGGGTGACGCCTTTGCGTGGCATCGTGCTCCTCCCTGACGGGGCTTTCGTACTGCTTGGACATACGCCTGCTGCGTCGGGGCCCGGTGCCGGTGCGGTCGGCCGCACCGGCACCGTGGCTGACGTACCGTCATTCTCCGCGCTGGATTCCGGAGACGTCGCTCAGGACCCCACGAACGCCGTCCGCCTCGACCAGGACACCGCCCGGGTGTGGGGCGACCGCGAGGTACCACTGGCCGGTCTGCAGCGTGGCCACCGGCTCCTTGGACAGCCCCTCGGTGGGCGCCAGCGGGCGGGCCTCGGGGACGGCGAACCAGAACTGCGCGAATTCCGGCGGATTCGGCCCGGCCGCGGCGGGCGCCTGCGGTGCGGCGGTGCCGGGGGCGTCCGGGGTGTCCGGCATCTGGATAGCCGGTACGCCGACCATCGGCGCGCCGGCGGCCACACCGGTCGGCTGCGGCGGGGCGGGGTAGGCGGGCGGCGGGTAGCCGCCGGTGGCGTTCGGCACCGGGAAGCCGGTGCCGGGGTCGACCGCCATCGGGAAGCCGGTGTTCGGGTCGACCGCCATCGGGAAACCGGTGTTCGGGTCGATCGGCGCCGGGTAGCCGCCGGTGCCGGGCGGCGGGTAGCCCCACGGGTGCTGCGGGACCGGGCTGAACAACGGCGCGGCCAGGCTCGGGATGCGATCGCCGATGATCAGGAACAGTGCCGCGATCAGCCCGGCCACCATCATCAGCCACGCGAACACGGTGGGACCGGAGTCGATCGAGTAGCGCGCGGTGCCCAGGTCCTTGACGATGTCGCCGATCATCCCGCCCGCGCCGAACGGGGCGAAGAAGCCGCTGAACGCGCCGGTGACGCCGAACGCGATCGCCCACTGACGCGGGGCCAGGCCCAGGATCGGCTTGTCCGGCCGGCCGACGAACCGGCCGATCACCAGGAGCAGTACGGCCAGGAGCGGCACCAGCACCACGGCCGGCATCAGCGGGTAGAAGTTGACCGTCCAGGCGTTCCAGGTGTGCGACTCGCTGCCGCGTCCGCCGCCGAACACGTCCCCGTCGTCACTGCTGCCGCTACTGCCGCTGCTGCCGCCGGGGAAGGACACGCTGACTTCGTAGTATTTGAAGAACGAGAAGATGAAGATCAGGACGATCGCGAGGATGACGATCGCGTCGCCCCTCGTGATCCCTTTCCGGTTCAACGTTTCTCCTTTGGGCGGTACGGAGGGGGACGTGCCGCCGACGGCGCGGGAGCGACGATCGACGTGCTGTGCGTGGCCCGCGTGCGCCGGGTCCGATCGGGCGGCTCGCGTCTCGCGGCCCTCGGTGATCGGTGGTCCGGCCGGGAACGGTCCGGCGCGGTGGCGCGCGCGGAGGCGGCCGGGGGGACCGGCACCGCCGCTCGGCGGCGGGGACGGTCGGAACGACCCTAGGGGACGCGCGACTCGTGGCTCACGTCCCCTTCAGGAGATAGGCCGTGATCCCGGTCGCGATGCCGGACGCGGCGCGCTCGCGCCAGTTGGGATCGGTGAACTGCGCGGCGTCCGAGGCGTTGCGCATGTTGCCGCATTCGATGAACACCTTGGGTCGGGTGGACAGGTTCAGCCCACCCAGATCGGAGCGGGTGACCAGGCCGTCGTCGGTGCCGAGGTAGGTCGCCGGGCCGTTTCCGGTGGCCGCTCGGAAGGCGGCGGAGAGCATGCTGCCGAGCGCGCGCGAGGGGGCCAGGATGGCCGTGGTGTCGACTTTTCCGTCCTTGACCGACGCGGGCAGGATCACATGGAAGCCGCGCCCGCCGGCCGGTCCGCCGTCGGCGTGTATGGACACGATCGCGTCGGCGCCGGCCGCGTTGCCGCGCGCCGCCCGCTCGTCCACACACGGGCCCCACGCCTCGGTCTCCCACGCGTAGCGCACGGTGGCGCCCTGGGCCTCCAGGAGCCGCCTGACCCGATGTGCCACGTCGAGGGTGAACTCGGCCTCGGTGTAGCCCTTGTCGGTCTCGGTGCCGGTGGTGTCGCACTCCTTGGTCAGGCCGCCCGCGTACACCTGCTTGTTGATCTCGCGGGAGTGGCCTCCGTTACCCGGATTGTGACCGGGGTCGATCATCACGATCCGGCCGGACAGCGGCAGCCCGGTGGTACCGGCGCGGGCCGGCGGGGGGCCGGCCGCGGTCGACGGGTCGTTCGTCGGCGGGGCGGCCGGTGGGTGGTCGTCGGCCGGGGTGGTCGCGATCGGGGCGGGCGCGCCGTCGGCCGCGGCCGGGGCATGGGGCGGACTCGCCGAATCGGTCGGGGAGTTGCCGTTGCCCGGCAGGCTCGGCGTGGCGGCGGCGGGGGTGGTGTCGTGGCCGCTCGGCCAGGCCACCGCGACGGTGGTGATGCCGGTGGCGGCGAGGACGAGCGCGCCCACGGTCAGGGTGATCCGACGGCGCCAGCGCAACCGGGCGCGGGCGGCTGCCAGACGGGCCTCGTGCGAGATCGGCCGGCCGAACGGGTCGGCACCCGGCGCGGGGGACGAATCGCCGAAGTCGTCGGGACGGCCGCGGTCGTCGCGGCGGTCAGAGGTCAAGTTCGCTCCTGGACGTGAGGCTGTACCGGGACGCGATGTCGTTCCAGGTGGTGACGAACGATTTCTTCGCGGTCGACGCCTCGGCGCTGATCGTGGCGCCGTCGTCGTAGAGCGCCTGGGTGCCCGGACAACCGCCGTCGGCGGCCGACTGCGCCCAGGCGGCGAAGGCCCGGTCGGCGCGTGCCGACGCGGTCCACGCGGTGCGCAACGTCGGTGCGGCGGCCTGGAGTTCGGGGACGCCGTCGAAGTGCATCGCGTCGAGTCCGGTGACCAGTTGGTCGCGCTGCGCGGCGGCGTCGAGCAGCGCGGCGCGCGACGCGGGCAGGGCCGAGCAGGCGCCGACGTTGTTCACCGCGTCGATCACCGACTGGCGGGACGAACCGCTGCGGGCGAGCAGCGCGTCCAGCGCAGCGGCCTGGGTCCGGGGGTCCGCCGCGGGGGTGGTGGGCGGTTGGCTGCTCGGCGGGGTGGCCGGCGCCGGGGGCGGGGTGGCCGGGGGCAGCGCGGACTGGCCGCCGGCGGCGGTCGGCGTGCCGGACGCGGACTGCCCGCCGCTCGCCGACGCGTGTGCGGCGGGCGTCTTGTCGCTCTTGTCGTTCTTGTTGTTCTTGTCGTCCGTCCACGGGTGCAGCGCGAACAGCGCGCCGAGCGCGGCCACGAACACGACGGCGACCACGATGTACAACAACGTGCGCTCGAAGCCGGCCCCGGGCGGCGTCGGCGACAACGGCCCGGGCGGCGGCGGGGTGGCACCGCGATACCACTCCGGCGCGGCCGGCACATCCCGAGCCGGCGGCACACCATGACTGCCGTAGGCCCCGGGGACACCCTGCACGGGGGTGCGCGCGGCGTCCGCGAAGGTGCCACCGGGAGGGAACGGCGAGGGCCCACGCTCATGTTGAAACCAGTCCCCGGCGGCGGGTCCTGCTCCGCCGGGCTGCATGGGCTGCGCGGGCTGCATGGGCTGTACGGGCTGCGCGGGGGGCCGAGGCACCGGCGGCGGTGCCGAAACGGGCCACCCGGGGGGCGGCGGTCCGGCGGGAAGCCCACGAGCGGCGGCGGGGCTGTCGAGGGTGTCCTGGTCTTCCGGGGGGAGGGGGGCGGTGGTGGGGTGGTTGGGGTTGGGGTTGGGGTTGGGGTTGGGCCGGCCGGGTCCGAGTGGGGCTGGTCCTGGCTGGCCGTATTGCGGCTGCTCGTATCCCGGATGCCTGGATTGCGGCTGTCCGTATTGTGGCTGTCCGTATCCCGGATGCCCTGGTCCGGGTTGTCTTGGCTCGGGTTGTCCTGGCTCGGGCCGGCCCAATCCCGGTTGCCCGGGGCCCGGTTGGCCCTGTGCGGGATGGTTCGGCGCGGGATGGGTGGGGCCCGGTTGCCCGGGGCCCGGTTGGCCGGGTGCGGGATGGTTCGGCGCGGGATGGGTGGGGCCCAGTTGCCCGGGTCCCGGTTGGCCAAGTCCCGATTGGCCAAGTCCCGGTGGGCCCGGGGCCGGCGGGGTCGCGACCGGGAGGTGCACGGTCGGCTGATGGTACGGACGCGGCGGGGCGCTCGGGTTCGGCTCCGTCGGCGCGGTGGCGGTGGCGGTGGTGACCCGGCGACGGACCCAGCCGCCCACGCCGCCATTGGCGGCCCGATCCCAGACGGTCTCGAACTGCTCGGCGCCCGCCCCGGGTTCGCCGGGCCGGTCGTCGTGCTGATGTTGATCGGGCATGCAGATCCCCCCGCGTCCTTCCCGGAAGGGCATTCTCCCAGCAAACGACACCCGCGCGAGACCGGATCCGATTGCTATCGAACATCGAATCCGGCTCGAATCCCCCTTGACGCCCCCACAACCACCCCGAACGCACCGCCCACCCGCAGCCCGGACACGCACCACAATCCGCCACAACACCCCAATCACCCCAATCACCCCAGGCACCGGCAGTCACCAACCGCCGAGCACCCCCTGGCCCGCACCGGCCCCGAGCAGGTTCGTAAGGCGCCTGCCACAGCCCACCCCACCCCGTCCCACCTCACCCCGGCACGTGACCTGCGGTTCTTCCGCCCGCTCCCCGGCCATTCCAGCCCGGTCCGGCACGGCGCGGCGGGTTCGTGCCGGGCCCCTGACCCGCTACGTGGCCGTTGCTGTCCGGGTCGGCTTTGCTGGCTCGTGGTCGGGGGCGGTCGGCCGCTTGGGCGTCGGGGTGCTGGGCTGCGGTCGTGGTTGGTCCTGGGTCCGTTCGGCGGGGCCGGGTCGTGGCGGGTGGCCGCCGTCTCGTCGTTGCTCGTCCCCTCCGGGGCCGGGGTCTTTGCTTGGTGCTCCGCATCCGTTGTTGCCCGTCCACTACGTGGCCGTTACTGCCTTGGTCGGCTTCCCTGGTTCGTGGTCGGGGGCGGTTGGCGGGTTGGGCGTCGTGGTGTGGGGCTGGTGCCGTGGTGGCCCTGGGTCGGTTCGGCGGGGCCGGGTCGTGGGGGTGGCCGCCGTCTCGTCGTTGCTCGTCCCCTCCGGGGCCGGGGTCTTGCTTGGTGCTTCGCATCCGTTGTTGCCCGTCCACTACGTGGCCGTCACTGCCCTGGTCGGCATCCCCCGACTCGCGGTCGTGGGCCGTTGTCCCGGCGGCGGCCCCCGGCGGTCGGTGGCCATGCCGCGTCTCGCAGCCCACCCCGGCTCCCACTCTCTCCTCGGGACCGAAACCGGATCCCGACGAGACTCCCAAGCCTCGAGACGAAGCCTGACCTGCGGCTTTACCCGGCGCCCGGGTCCGCGCAGGCCGGCGAGTGCGGGTTTCGTGCTCCCCGAGCCGAAACCGAGGCACGACAAGGCAGAAAAGGCCGCGCACCATGCCGAAAACCCAAGCACCGGACACACACCCGACCCAAGACCCCGAGACTGCGCTCCACTTGCGCACCGCAACACCCGCCACCCAACCCCAGCGAGGCCCGAACGCCTGCGCAGCGGCCGAACACCCCGACGCCCCACGGACAACGGCTCCCGACCGCGAGTCGGGGGATGCCGACCATGGTGGTAACGGCCACGTAGTGGACGGGCAACAACGGATGCGGAGCACCAAGCAAAGACCCCGGCCCCGGAGGGGACGTGCAGCGACGAGGCGGTGGCCGCTGTCACGACCCGGCCCCGCCGAACGGACGCGGGACCAACCACACACCAGCCCAACCGCACGACGCCAAGCGGCCGACCGTCCCCGACCACGAGCCAGCGAAGCCGTCGAGGGCAGTGACGACCACGTAGTGGACGGGCAACAACGGATGCGAAGCACCAAGCAAAGACCCCGGCCCCGGAGGGGACGAGCAACGACGAGACGGTGACAGCCGTCACGACCGGCCCCGCCGAACGGACCCAGGGCCAACCACCCACCAACCCAGCCCCACGACGGAGCCGAACGGACCCGGAACGCCCGCGCCCCCCGAACCCGGTTGCGCAGCGAACCCGCCCGTGCCCCCGGATGGTTGCCCCGCAGCCCGCAGCCCGCAGCCCGCAGCCCGCAGCCCGCAGCCCGCAGCCCGCAGCCCGCAGCCCCGCCACCCGGCCGCACGCGCGCCCCCGCCCCGGAGGCCCCGGGTCCGCCTTCCCTCAACGCCCGTCGCGCCCGTCCTCAGATCGCCGGCCCGCCCCCGGATCCCCCCTCCAGCCCGCCCCGCCCCGTCCCGCCGCCCTCAGATCCCCGTCCCCACCCGCCGCAGCACTCGCAGTGAGCCCGCTCCCGCGCCCGTCTCCTCCTCGAACGCGCCGGAGGCCACCGCTCGCTGGTAGACCCGGTACGGGGCCTGGCCGCCGTCCGCCGGGTTCGGGAACACGTCGTGGATCAGGAGGAGGCCGCCGGGGGCGACGTGTGGGGCCCAGCCCTCGTAGTCGCCCTGCGCGTGTTCCTCCGTGTGGCCGCCGTCGATGAAGACCAGGCCCACCGGGGTGTTCCACAGCGGGGCGATCACCCGGCTGTGGCCGACCAGGGCCACCACGTATGGCTCCAGGCCGCTTCGGTACAGCGTGCGGCGGAACCTCGGCAGCGTGTCCATCACGCCGACCTCGGGGTCGACCAGGGTCGGGTCGTGGTACTCCCACCCGGGCTGCTGCTCCTCGGAGCCCCGGTGGTGGTCGAGGGTGACCACCACGGTGCCCGCGGCGCGGGCCGCCGCGGCGAGCAGGATCGTCGATCGGCCGCAGTAGGTGCCCAGTTCGACCAGTGGGCCGACCTCGGCCGCCGCGCGTGCCGCGGCGTACAGCGCGTCGCCCTCGTCGGCGGGCATGAATCCGGTGGCGGCCTCGAAGGCGGCCCGCACGGCGGGGTCGATGGTGTTGCTCATCCTGGGATCTCCTCGATCGGACCGGCCGGCCCGCCCATGCTGCCGCAGTCCCGCCCGCCGCACCGTGTCGGGGGCCACATCCGAGCCTTCGAGGCGATCTCGGGGTCCCGATTAATTGAAACGGGTTCTACTATCGCAAGTACTGGACCGAGTCACGGAAGTCGTGCGGAAATCAAGGAAGGCGCGATATGGCCATCGGCATCACGGAGGAGCATCGCTCCCTGGCGGAATCGGTACGCGGATGGGTGCAACGTGTTGCACCCATCACGGAGGTACGCCGGGTGCTGGAGGCGGACGGCGAGGAGCGGCCGGCCCACTGGGCCGGTCTCGCCGAGCAGGGCCTGCTCGGCATGCACGTCGCGGAGGAGTTCGGCGGCGCCGGCTACGGCCTGGTGGAGACCGCCGTCGCGCTCGAGCAAGCCGGCCAGGGCATGCTGCCCGGTCCGTACCTGCCGACGGTGCTCGCCTCGGCACTGCTCCAGGCCGACGGCGGCGAAGCGGCCAAGGAACTGCTCCCCGGCCTGGTCGACGGCACGCTGATCGGCGCCGTCGCGAGCACGCCGGGCACGCTGGTGGCGGCCGAGGAGGCGGCCGGCGGCCTGCGCGTGAGCGGCGTGGCCACGCCGATCCTGGGCGGCGCGCTCGCCGATGTGCTGGTGCTCGGCGCGCGGCGCGCGGATGGCACGCAGGTGTTCGTCGTGGTGGACGCGGCACAGGTGACGGCTCGGGCACTCAAGAGCGTGGACCCCACTCGGCGCAGCGCCGAGATCACCCTCGACACACTGGTCCCGGCCGGCCGCGTACTGGCCGGCGTGGATGCGGAGCTGGTCCGCGACCACGCCGCCGTACTGCTGTCCGCCGAGGCCTGCGGGGTGGCCGCGTGGGCGCTGACCACCGCGACGGAATACGCCAAGGTACGCGAGCAGTTCGGCCGCCCGATCGGCCAATTCCAGGCGATCAAGCACCTGTGCGCGGACATGCTGGTCCGGGTCGAGCAGTCGCGCGCGGTCACCTGGGACGCGGCGCGTGCGCTCGACGCGGGCTCGGACGCGCCGACCCGGTCGTTGACCGCCGCCATCGCCGCGACCTACGCGATCGAGGCGGCCTTCACCACGACCAAGGACTGCGTACAGATCCTCGGCGGCATCGGCTTCACCTGGGAGCACGACGCGCACATCTACCTGCGGCGCGGCCTGACCCTGCGTCAGTACGCCGGGCCCGCCGCGTTCTGGCGGCTGCGGGTGACCGAGCTGGCGAGCGCGGGCGCGCGTCGCGAGCTGGTGCTCGACCTGCCCGCCGAGGCGGAGGGCCTGCGGGATACCGCGCGGGCGATCCTGGCCGAGGTGGCCGGCGAGTCCGGCGCCGAGCAGCGCGCCCGGCTGGCCCCGCTGGGCTACGCCGCGCCGTACCTGCCCAAGCCGTACGGCATCGGGGCCGGTCCGGTCGAGCAGTTGGTGATCCAGCAGGAGATGAAGGCGCTCGGCGTACGGCTGCCCGACATCACGATGGGCAACTGGGTGATCCCGTCACTGATCGCCTACGGCACCGAGGCACAACAGGAGCGGTTCGCGCCGCCGACGCTGCGCGGCGAGATCCAGTGGTGCCAGCTGTTCTCCGAGCCGGGCGCGGGCTCGGACCTGGCAGCGATCGCCACGCGCGCGACCAGGACCGAGGGCGGCTGGCTGATCAACGGCCAGAAGGTGTGGACCTCGCGGGCCCGCGAGTCGCAGTGGGGCATCCTGCTCGCGCGTACCTCGCCGGACAAGCCCAAGCACGAGGGGCTGACCTACTTCATCGTGGACATGGCCGCGGCCGGTCTGGACATCCGGCCGCTCAAGGAGATCAGCGGCCTGGCGATGTTCAACGAGATCTTCCTCGAAGACCTCTTCGTACCGGACGAGATGGTGGTCGGCCGGGTCGACGAGGGCTGGCAGGTGGCCCGCAACACGCTCGGCAACGAGCGGGTGCACATGGGCGCGGGCAGCTCGTTCGGCGCGGGCATCGCGAACCTGGTCGCGGCGGTGAACGGGCCGGCGGGGGAGTTCGTGGACGGCGGCTTCCGCGAGCGGCTCGGCGCCCTGGTGGCCGAGGCGTCCTCGCTCGCGCTGATCGAACTGCGCACCACGCTGGCCCGGTTGTCCGGTCTGGAACCGGGCGCCGGCGCGTCGGTGCGCAAGTTGGTCGGTACGCCGCATCAGCAGCGCGAGTCGGAGCTGTCCCTGGAACTGCTCGGCCCGCTGGGCGCGGTGGACGAGGGCGAGGGGCAGAAGGCGGCGTTCGGCTTCCTGATGAGCCGCTGCCTGACCATCGCGGGCGGCACCACGCAGGTCCAGCTCAACGTGGTCGGCGAACGTATCCTCGGCCTGCCTCGGGATCCGCAGCCGGTGGAGAAGTAAGCGAAGCAATCCGTTCCCGTTCCCGTTCGCGGATCCGTTCCCGTTCCCGTTCCCGTTCCCGTTCCCGTTCCCGTTCCCGTTCTCGTTCTCGTTCTCGTTCCCGGATCCGGATCCGTTTCCTGCTTCATTCACTTACTGGGGAGCTCACCCATGGCACAAAAGGCGTTCATCGTCGGCGTCGGCATGACCAAGTTCGAGAAGCCGGAGAGCCGGGACTGGCAGTACTGGGACATGGTCGAGGAGGCGGGCGGCAAGGCGCTGGCGGACGCGGGCGTCGGCTACGACAAGGTCGAGCAGGCGCCGGTCGGTTATTGCTTCCAGGCGTCCACGGCCGGGCAGCGTGCGGTGTACGAGCTGGGGCTGACCGGGGTGCCGGTCTACAACGTGAACAACAACTGCGCGACCGGCTCGTCGGCGTTGATGATGGCCCGTCAGTTCGTCGCGGGCGGGCTGAACGACTGCGTGCTGGCGATCGGCTTCGAGAAGATGAAGCGCGGCTCGCTCGGCGGGGGCGGCGAGGGCGACTTCTCCACCTCGCCGGTGGCGCGGCACTACAAGATCATGGGCGACGCGTACGGGTTCTCGATGACCGCGCCGCCGACCGCGCAGATCTTCGGCAATGCGGCGCGCGAACACATGGACCGCTACGGCACCACCGCCGAGCAGATCGCGCACGTGGGGGTCAAGAACCACCGGCACTCGGTGCACAACCCGTACGCGCAGTTCCAGGTCGAGTACTCGTTGGACGAGGTGCTCGGCGCCAAGGAGATCCACGCCCCGCTCACCCGGTTGCAGTGCTCGCCCACCTCGGACGGGGCCGCCGCCGCGCTCGTGGTCAGTGAGCGCTTCGTGCGCGAACACGGCCTGGAGGACCAGGCGATCGAGATCCTGGCCCAGTCGATGACCACCGACACCGAGGCGAGCTTCGCTTCGAACAGCTGCATCGACGTGGTCGGCAAGCCGATGTCGGCGGCGGCCGGTCGCCAGGTCTTCGAGCAGTCCGGGCTCGGCATCGAGGACGTCGACGTGATCGAGCTGCACGACTGCTTCTCGATCAACGAGATCCTCACCTACGAGGCGCTGGGCATGTGCGGCGAGGGGGAGGGCGGCAAGCTGGTCGCCGAGGGCGCCACCACGTACGGGGGCCGTTGGGTGGTCAACCCGTCCGGCGGGCTGATCTCCAAGGGCCACCCGCTGGGCGCCACCGGGCTGGCCCAGGCCGCCGAGATCAGCTGGCAGCTGCGCGGTCTGGCGGACGCCCGCCAGGTTTCCGATGCCAAGGTCGGGCTGACCCACAACATCGGCCTGGGCGGCGCGGCGGTGGTGGGGTTGTACCGCAGGGGTCAGTTCTGATCCGAGCGATCGGTCCCGTCCGACCCGATCATTCAGTCACATCCGATCCGAGCGATCGGTCCCGACGGGCGGCGTGCCTGGGGTTTGCAGACATGCCCTACGCCGCCCGTCGGGTGCGGGTCAGGCGCCGCCCGGGCCGGGGACGATGGTGAGGGGGCCGGGGGTCGGGCGGGGGGCCGAGGTGGGGCCGGACAACCACTCGGCCAGCAGGGTGCGTTCGGATTCGCTGAGGTAGAGGCGGGCGTTGGCGCACAGGGTTTCCACGTTGCGCAGGAACGCGGCGGCCAGGTCGTCGGCGGAGGCCACCGGGTGTGCCGTGGAGGACCAGTAGCCGGAATAGACCAGGCCGGTGGTGACGAACGCGATGGCCTTGCGGGCGATGGTCTGCATACGCTCGGCGCAGCGGTCGCGGACCGCGCCGGAGGTCTGGTTGCCCTGGAAGCCGTTCTCGCTGACCTCGGCGTGCAGTTCCTCGAACAGCACGTGGTATTCCTCCGGGGCCAACCTGGGCGCACCGGTGACCGTGGCCACCCGGTCGATCAGATCACGGACCGGCTCGCGTACGTGGTCCATCCGGCCCTGACCGTTGGGGCGGGCGGAGGGGGGTTGATGTCGGGTGCGGTCGTAGATGTATCCGGGTGGGACCCGGCTGATCAGCAACTTTTCGTCGGCGCCCTGCTCCAGCATCAGTTCGAGCAGGGACGAGAAGGTGGCCGCGCCGCCCCAGCGGGTGCGGGTGACCTGTTCGCGGCCGACCTGCTGGAGTACGGAATGGGCCAGCGTGGCGAGCACGATCGGCTCGTCGGAGCCGCCGAGTTGGGTCCGTACGTGCGCCATCACCTGCTCGCGCACCCCCTCGTCGGCCGGCGCCACGTCGATCTCGTCGCGCAGTGCCCGTTCGATGAACTCCTGGTCGCTGATCACCACATCGCCGGCGGCCACATAGGCCTGGGCGGCCGGACCGCTGGCGATCACCATGGTGCGTCGGTCGTGACTGCGCAGCCGCAGCAGGACGGGCGTGAAGTCCGCGTCGGCGCTCATGATGATCACCTCGTCGAACCTGGTCGAGTGCTGGAGCGTGTCCAATACGTCCATCACCATGTGGATGTCCGCGCTGTTCTTGCCCCGGCCGGTCAGCGGCGGGCAGTCGATGACGCGAAACGCCGAACGTGTGAAGAAGGCCCGGTAGCGGTCGTGCATGACCGGGTTGAGGTAACAGTTGCGCACGAGCAACGAGCGGCGCAGACCACGCTCGATCGCCTCGTTCTCCAACCACTCCAACCACTGGGACGGCTTGCGGGCGAAAATCTCCGCCGAGGCGCGGTCCGTCTCCCGCAGCCCGCTGTAAATATTGTCAAAATCAAGAAAAAGTGCGCTGCGAATTCTGCCTGGTATGCCCGAATCCATACTCATGTCCATGCCTGCCTCCCCCGATGCGTACGGCTTCAATCTGTCCGACGCGTCACGTGCGGGCAAGCGAGGCCACGACCGGTCCGATTCCGGTCCGGTATCGATCTTGGCCCGTCTTCCGATCCGCGCGCACCCGGGTTAGGTTGCGCAGCGGAAGCTTGATCGTGCCATGTACGTGTGTCTGTCCGTCAGGAGCCGTGCCGTGTCGGGACGTTGGAGCACCACCCTGGACGAACTGCTGCGCGCGCGGGCGGCCGACCCGGGGGTTGGGCTGCGCGCCGAGGACCGCGTGTGGTCCTGGGCCGAGGTGGTGGCCGAGTCGGCCCGGCGGGCGGCGCTGCTGCGTGCGCTGCGGCCGGCGGGGCGGCCGTGGCACGTCGGGGTGATGCTGGAGAACGTCCCGGAGTTTCCGCTGCTGCTGGGCGCGGCGGCGCTGTCGGGGGCGGTGATCGTCGGGCTCAATCCGACCCGGGTCGGTGCCGAACTGGCCCGCGACATCGACCACACGGACTGCTCGCTGGTGATCACCGACGCGGTACACCTGGCGCAGTTGCGCACCGCCGCGCCGGACTTCCCGGCGGAGCGACTGTTGTGCGTGGACGATCCGGAGTGGGCTGCGGCGCTGGCGCGGTACGAGGGGGCCGAGTTGCCGGGGGCGGGCGAGCGGCCGGCGGTGGAGGAGGACGAGCCGTCGGCGGTGGGCGAGCGGCCGGGGGTGGATGGGCGGCCCGGGGCGGGCGAGCAGCAGCGGCCCGAGGCGGATGGGCGGCCGAGGGTCGAGGACACCTTCATGCTGATCCTGACGTCCGGGACCACGGGGCATCCCAAGGCGGTGATCTGCTCGCAGGGCAAGATCGCTGCGCAGGGGGCGAGTGTGGTCGCGATGGAGCGGCTGACCGGTGCGGATGTGGCGTATTGCGCGATGCCGCTGTTCCACTCCAACGCGATCATCACGTGCTGGGCACCGGCCGTCGCCGCCGGGGCCGAACTGGTGCTGCGCCGGCGGTTCTCCGCGTCCGGCTTCCTGCCGGACGTACGGCGGTTCGGGGTCACCTACGCGAACTACGTGGGCAAGCCGCTGTCGTACATCCTGGCCACGCCGGAGCACCCGGACGACGCGGACAACCCGCTCACGCGCGTGTTCGGCAACGAGGGCGGGCCGCAGGACGTTGAGCGGTTCGCCCGGCGGTTCGGCTGCACGGTGCGGGACGGGTTCGGCTCGACCGAGGGCGGGCTGTCGTTCGTACCGGTCCCGGACATGCCGGCGGGCGCGCTGGGGCGGCCCAACGGCGAGATCCGGATCCTGAACCCGGACACGCGTGCGGAGTGCCCGCCGGCGGTCTTCGACGCGGCGGGCCGGCTCACCAACGTCGAGGCGGCGGTCGGCGAACTGGTCAACGTCGGCGGCGCGGGATCCTTCGAGGGCTACTACAACAACCCGGCGGCGACCGCGCAACGGATGCGCGAGGGCTGGTACTGGAGCGGCGACCTGGCCTTCCGGACCGAGGACGGCCTGGTCTTCTTCGCCGGCCGCAGCGGCGAATGGTTGCGCGTCGGCGGCGAGAACTTCGGCGCGACCCCGATCACCCGGATCCTGTCCCGGCACCCGGACATCGCGCTCGCCACGGTCTACGGCGTGCCCGACGAGGCGGCGGGCGATCAGGCGATGGCGGCCCTCGTGCTGCGCGAGGGCACGACCTTCGACCCGACGGGCTTCGCCGACTGGTTGGCCGGCCAAGCCGACCTGTCCGGGGCCTGGCATCCGCGCTACATCCGGATTGCCGCGGCGCTACCCCAAACCAGCACGAACAAGATCCTCACCAGAGTCCTGGTCCGCCAGGCCTGGTACACCGACCCCGACCCGCTGTGGTGGCGCGCCGGCAGGGAGGGCCCGTATCGGTTGTTCACCGAGGCCGACCGCAAGTCCTTGGAGGCGGCCTTCGGCGATCGGGGACGGGCGCACATTCTTGGGTTGCTCGATCGGTGACGGACGTGGGTGACGGAGCCGGTGGCGGAAGCCGGGGTCGGCGCGGGGAGTTGATCACGCGAGGAGTTGATCATTTGTCGGATGCGGCGAGGCCGATGCCGAAGGCGCCGATGAGGGTGCCGGTGGAGGCGTCGAGCGTGCGGCGGACGCGGGGCATGCGCAACTTCGTACGCAGGGTGTTCGCGCCGAGGATGATCACCGCGAACCACACCATGCCCTCGATGTCGTGGACGAGCGCGAGCAGTATGCCGAAGGCGAGATGCGGCACACCGGACGGGATGAACTGCGGGATCATCGCCATGTAGAAGACGCCGACCTTCGGGTTGGTCAACGACGTGAGCACGCCGCGTCCCCACGCCGACCACAAACCGCGCGCGGACTCGGCACCGGCCGCCGAGGGGACGTCGGCATCGGTGTATCGGTTGACCCACGCGGCGCGGAGCAGCCCGTAGGCGAGCCACAACAGATAGCAGGCGCCGACGATCCGCAGGCTCGTATAGGCGACCCGCGAGGTGGTCAGCACCGCCGAGACACCGGCCGCCGCGGCGGCACCCCAGACCAGCGTCCCGGACCCTATGCCGAGTGCGGTGGCGAACCCGTGCCGGTTACCCCGCACCAGCGCCGCCCGCAGCACGATCGCGGTATCCGGCCCCGGAACGACCGTCAGCAGCCCGGCGACCAGAGCGAACGAGGCGAGGTGGGAGAGCACATCCATGCGGCCATGCTGCCGGCCGCCCTCGCGGGGCTTGACGGCGGGCGACGGCGGGCGACGGCGGGTGCTGGCCGGCGCCGGCCGGCGACGACCGGCCTGACGATGCGCTGACGCATCGTCAAGACCGGGGGGCTGCCGCCGGTTTCGACCTCCTTGAGGCTAGAGGCTGGGATTGGGAACTGGGAACTGGGGCTGGGGGGCTGGGGGACTGGGGGCTAGGAGGGCTAGAGGCCCCAGAAGCTGCCCTTGAGGCCGACCGACGCGAAGTACGCTGCCGCCGTGGTCGGGTCGCGGCGTTCGTAGCCCCGGTGGAGGCGGCCCTCGTACCAGTGTTCGGCCAGGCGCCACAGCGTGGCCAGGTCGAGGACGTAGCCGCGTTGTTGGCCGGTGTGGGCCAACCAGGCGTCCACGCAGCCCTCGTCGCAGAACAGTCGCTGATTTCCGCACGCGTGCACCACGTCGTCCCACAACATCGTGATCGGGACCAGGAAGTGCGCCACCTCGTCGCCCTTCGGCGGCTGTTCGGTGCCCACGTTCCACGCGAGTGCCCGGTCACAGCCCGGACACCGGGTGGCCACCAGGACCTCCTCGCCGACCAGATGCGGCAGCGCGAAGGAATCCCACGCGCAACCGCCCCACCAGAGGGTCCGACGGCCCATCACCGAGAAACCCAGCGGAACCGAGCTGAACGGATGCGCCAGCACGATCGCGTCGTCGCGCAACACGATGTGCCGCTGCTCGTGCAGGGCCCACAGCCCGGCACGGACGGTGAGTTCCGACACTCCCAACGTCGCGGCCAACTCGGCGTTCGACGGTGCTCGTCCGGTGTCGGCGAAGCCTCGGTAGACCGCCAGTCGCAACTGTTCGACGCTCACTGAGCCGCCTCTCGCTCGGGCACGACGGTGATCGGAACCGCGCGGGGCTCGGCCGCCTCGACGGTGTCCTCGGACCCGGGCGCGGACCCGGACCCGGGCGCGGCCGGCGGTACGACGCCCCGATTGCGTCGCGACTGGCGGATCGCGTCGTAGGTCAGGATCGCCAGCGCCATCCACACCAGACCGAAGCCCGCCCACCGCGCACCGGGCATCGGCTCGTGGTAGACCGCGACCCCGATGCCGAACTGGATCACCGGTGCCAGGTATTGCAGCATGCCGATCGTGCTCAGCGGCACGCTGTTCGCGGCGACCGCGAAGCACAACATCGGGACCACGGTGATCAGGCCCGTGGTCGTCAGCATCAGTGCATGCGGGGTCCCCTCGTGCCCGAACGTGCCGTCGCCGGTCCAGGCCAACCAGGTCAGATAGCCCAGCGCGGGCAGGAACAGCACGGCCGTCTCGGCCGCCATCGAGTGGGTGGCGGGCAGGTTCATCCGCTTCTTGATGTAGCCGTAGGTCGCGAACGACGAGGCCAGGGTCAGGGCGATCCAGGGCACCCGGCCGTACGCGACGATCAGCACCACCACCGCCGCGACCCCCATCGCGACGGCCGCCCACTGGACCCGCCGCAGCCGCTCGCCGAGCACCACGACGCCGATGCCGATCAGTACCAGAGGGGTGATGAAGTAGCCGAGTGAGGTCTCCACGACCTGGTCGTGGTTGACGCCGTAGATATACGTGCCCCAGTTGATCGAGATCATCACCGCGGCCAGCGTGACCGAGATCAACTTGCCGGGTGTGCGCAGCAGTTCGCGGATCCACGACCACTGTCGGAGGGCGGCGAGCAGGACGATCATGCACAGCAGCGACCAGACCATGCGATGCGCCAGGACCTCGACCGCACCGGCCGGCTTGAGGTGCGGCCAGTAGAGCGGGAAGAGGCCCCACATGAGGTAGGCCGCCATGCCCAGGATCAAACCGCGACGTTCTGAACCCATGCTGCCGACGGTACTGGCGAAGTGGCTTGCCGTCAGGAGCCAATTCCGAACCAGTGGATTTCGAATGAGTGGATCGTGTGCGACGCCCGCTCGTCGCGCCCCGGGTCGTCAGTCGCCTTCGCGGCTCAGGGCCTCCCATCGCTCGTACTCCTCTCGGCGGGCTCGGTCCAGGTCCGCGACCATGTCGTAGGCCACTCCGCCCAGGATGATCCGCCGGGGCGGTTCGGCCGGCTCGACCACTCGAAGCAGCACGGCGGCGGCCTTGGCCGGATCGGCGTCCTTCGAATCGGCCCACATCGCGGCCAGTTCGGCACGGAGCGGTGCGTAGGCCCTGTTCTCGGCGGTCAGCGTCAGGCCGTTGGTGAACAGTGTCGTCTCGTAACCACCGGGCTGGACCAGAGTCACGTGCACCCCGAACGCCGCCGCCTCCATCGCCATGGCGCCGGTGATCGAGTCGAGGGCGGCCTTGCCTGCGCTGTAGAGACCGGTGGACGCGAAGCCGACGGCCGAGCCCATCGAACCGATCTGGACGATGTGCCCCGAACGTTGCCTGCGCAGGTGCGGAAGTACGGCCTGACTCACCCACAGTGCGCCGAAGAAGTTGACGTCGAAGTGCGCCCGGGCCTGCTTCTCCGTCACCTCCTCGACCATGCCGATCAGGGCGGCGCCGGCGTTGTTGACGACGATGTCGAGCCGGCCGAACGCGGCGACGGCGCGATCCACACCGCGAAACACCGCACCGCGATCGGTCACATCGAGCGGCAGGGCCAGGAAGCGGCCACGGTGCTTGGCGACGAGCTCGGCCAACGGCACGACATCCCGCGCCGCCCCGACGACCCGATCACCCACCCCGAGCGCCGCTTCGGCAAAGGCCCGCCCAAGCCCCCGGGAGGCTCCGGTGATGAACCAGACCCGAGGCTCACGATCGACGGGGGTGGTGGGGGTGGTGACGGGGGCAGTGGTGGGTGCGGTGGCAGTGGCGGTGGAGGGGGAGGTGGTCATGGTGATGGGCTCCTCGGCGTCGGCATGGATGTGATGGACGTGGTGGACGTAGCTGTCGGCATCGGTGGGGTCGATCAGCGTGTGTCGGATGGTGCGCGGCTCGGTGGACGGCTTGATGGACGGCTTGATGGACGGCTCGGCGGACATCGGGCTCACCTCGCTCGGTAGCCGGCGGAGGGCGCCGGTCGGGATTTCATGATGAGACGAGACGGTTCGTCTCGTGGTAAATCCAGGATGCACGCTTCGGGCTCCGATGTCAATACGAGACGTATCGTCTCGCGGATCGGCTAGACTGGCCGCATGACCACCGACCGCACCGCCGCCAAGCCCGACCCGTCCCGCCGCAGCGAGCAGTCCCGTCGCGCGATCCTCACCGCCGCCCGGGAGTTGGTCTCCGAACTCGGCTTTGCCAAGCTCACGATCGAGGCCATCGCGGCCCGCGCGGGTGTCGGCAAACAGACCATCTACCGCTGGTGGGGCTCGAAGGGCGAGGTCGTCTTCGAGGCGTTCCTGGCGCTGAGCGACCCGGGGGAGGGGATCGTGCTCCCCGATACGGGTGACCTGGAGACCGACCTGAAGTTCCTGATGCGCGAGACCGTCGCCGAGTTCGCCAACCCCGAGTTCGAGGCCCCGGTCCGCGCCCTCAACGCCGAGATCATCAACGACCCGAAGCTCGCCAGGCTCTACCACGAAAAGATGGCCGCGCCCGTCGACGAGGCCAAGAAGGAACGCCTACGCAGCGCCCAACGAGCCGGCCAAATCGCCCCCGACCTGGACCTCGACCTGGCCCTCGAACTCCTCTACGCCCCCCTGTACCAACGCTGGCTACTCCGCTCCGGGCCGTTGACCGACGAATACGCGGACAGCTTGGTCGACTTGACGCTCAAGGCGCTTCGTCCATGACCCCGACGTCGCCCGCAACGAGTAGAGATAGCGTGAACCGGCCAAATGCGTCGATCAGGTTCGTTAACGTGTGGTTGGTGACCACCTTGGGGCCGCCGTGAAGCACTTGCACAGGCCGGGCAATCCGGCGTTCATCTCCGCACGCCATCAACGCAAGTGGTACTCGCAGGAGATGTTTGCCGAGGCATACGAACAGGCGGCCCGCGAGTTGGGGATCAAGACCTCCGTCTCGCCGCGCCAGGTGCGTCGATGGGAGTCGGCCCACCCGCCGTGGCCTCACCCGGCGCGCGTCGCGTGCTCGTTGCAATGTTCGGACAACCGATGGAGGCCCTCGGCTTCCAGGCACCGTACGACCTGGGTTCGGTCCGGCCCCCGGCGGTGGCCCCATCGACTGTCGCTGCTCTCGGGCAGGGAGAGGCGGACGGCCCCCGCAACGTCCCGGAGCGGCTGAATCGGCTTCTCCCACTGGAGCAGCAGGCGATCTCGCTGCGATGCTACGAAACGCTGATGATTCCCGGCCTACTCCAGTCACCCGCCTATGCGCTTTCGGCGATCCAGATGCGGTTGCCGACGGTCCGGAGCGCGGTTGCGTACGAGCGCATGCGGATCAGAATGCAGCGTTCGGAACGGCTGTTGTGGTCAGGCCGGCCCGCCTCGTTCGTCATCTCGGAGGCCGCGCTCTACCAGCCGATCGGGGGACTCGCCGTATTGGGTGGCCAGATGGAGCACCTCCTGATGCTGACGTCGCAGCACCCCCAGGTGTCCGTTCAGGTTCTCCCGCTCGACGCGGCGTTCGTCCTGCCCTCACCGTGCCTGCTCCTGGAAGTTTCGCCCGGTCGGACGGTCGCTTGGCTGGAACAACTGACCGACTCTCTACTGGTGGAAAGCCCTGACGAGGTGATGTTCTTTCAAACGGCCTTCGAGCGTCTGTCGATGATGGCGCTGTCCTCTCAGGCGACGCCCGAACGCATCGACGAGCGGAGGCGCGCCCTATGCACGGCGGTCGAGGTGACGGCTCACGCGTCGAGTCCGCATCTCCGAGCGCGGCCGTCCGGGTAAGGGGCGGCAAGGTCACCAACTCCCGGTGATTACCTTCAACCCGGTCGCGCGGGCCCGCCCTGTAGAACGCGCCGGCCACACTGGAGACGTCATGGATGCTCGCAAGCGATGGACGGCCAGCACCCACAGCGGAGGAGAAAACTGCGTCGAGGTTGCCGTTCTGGGAGCCACTGTCGGAGTGAGGGACAGCAAGGTCGCCGACTCCCCGGTCATCACCCTCGACCCGGCCGCCTGGGTCCGCCTCATCGAGCGCGCTGCCCGCTGATCTGCGGCACGCACGCGGAATCCGAGCGGAGCGCCGAGCCGGTGGGAGCCGGACGGGGAGCGCAGGTCTGGCCCTGTGTGGGGTGGGGCGGAGCAATCGGGTCGTGGGCGCGGAGCTGATGTGCGGCCTGGGGCGGGGTGATGCTGTGTTGCTGCGCTGTGGGCCGCTCCGCGCCCGTGCTGCCCGTCCGCTACGTGGCCGGTGCTGTCCAGTACGGCTGGGCCGATCCGGGTTTGTGGGCCTGCTTCGGGGACTGCTTGTCCCGTCCGGCTCGGCCGACTTGGGCTCGGCTGCCGTCGTCTCGTCGTTGCACGTCCCCTCCGGGGCCGGGGTCTTTGCTTGGTGCTTCGCATCTGTTGTTGCCCGTCCACTACGTGGCCGTCACTGCCCGGGGCAGCTTCCCTGGCTCGTGGTCGGGGGCGGTTGGCCGCTTGGCGTCGTGGGGTTGGGCTGGTGCCGTGGTGGCCCTGGGTCGGGTCGGCGGGGCCGGGTCGTGGCGGCTGTCACCGTCTCGTCGTTGCTCGTCCCCTCCGGGGCCGGGTTTTGCTTGGTGCTTCGCATCCGTTGTTGCCCGTCCACTACGTGGCCGTCACTGCCCCGGTCGGCTTCCCTGGCTCGCGGTCGGGGGTGGTTGGCCGCTTGGCGTCGTGGTGTTGGGCTGGTGCCGTGGTGGCCCTGGGTCGGTTCGGCGGGGCCGGGTCGTGGCGGCTGCCACCGTCTCGTCGTTGCACGTCCCCTCCGGGGCCGGGGTTTTGCTTGGTGCTCCGCATCCGTTGTTGCCCGTCCACTACGTGGCCGTTACCACCCTGGACGGCTTCCCTGGCTCGTGGTCGGGGGCCGTTGTCCGTGGGGCGTCGGGGGGTTCGGCCGCTGCGCAGGCGTTTTGGCCTTGCTGGGGTTGGGTGGCGGGTGTTGCGGTGTGCACGTGGAGCGCCGGCTCGAGTTCTTGGGCGGGCGGGGTGTGTCTCCGGTGCTCGGTTCTCCTTCGGGGTGGGGCCTTTTCTGCCTTGTCGTGCCTCGGTTTCGGCTCGGGGAGCACGAAACCCGCACTCGCCGGCCCGCGCAGACCGGGGCGCCGGGTAAAACCGCAGGTCGCGCTTCGTCTCGAGCCTTGGGAGTCTCGTCGGGATCCGTTTTCGGTCCCGAGGAGAGGGCGGGTGCCGTGAGGGGCTGCGAGACGCGGCATGGCCACCGGTCGCTGGGGGCCGCCGCCGGGACAACGGCTCCCGACCGCGAGTCGGGGGATGCCGACCCGGGTGGTAACGGCCACGTAGTGGACGGGCAACAACGGATGCGAAGCACCAAGCAAAGACCCCGGCCCCGGAGGGGACGAGCAACGACGAGACCGCGGCCACCCCCACGACCCGGCCCCGCCGAACGGACCCAGGGCCACACCGCCAACAGCCCAACCGCACCACGCCAAGCGGACAACGGCCCCCGACCACGAGCCAGGGAAGCCGTCCAGGGCAGTGACGGCCACGTAGTGGACGGGCAACAACGGATGCGGAGCACCAAGCAAAACCCCGGCCCCGGAGGGGACGTGCAACGACGAGACGGCGGCCACCCGCCACGACCCGGCCCCGCCGAACGGACCCAGGGCCGCACCGCACCAGCCCAACGCCACGACGCCAAGCCGCCCACCGCCCCCCAACCGTGAACCAGCAAAGCCGACCCGGGTGGCAACCACCCCCCACCCCCCGGTGCGGGGTTCCTGACGGAGTGTCACTTTGGCTGGTTGATTTTGGGGGTTGGGGGTGCGGTACCGTCACGGACGGTGCGGAATTGTTATTTGACGGGGCGTCAGATATCTCCCTACCTTGGCCGTACATCCACGTCTGGATCAAGGAAACGCCACCCCGCTCCCGGGACGGCGTGCCTTGTGCTTCCCGAACGCAGGAGCGTCCCGTGCGAACCGTGAACTCCACACCCCTCAAAACCCGCCTGCTGCGCCGCTCCGGTGTGGTCGCGGGCCTCGTCGGCCTGACGCTCGGCGCCACCGCGTGCGGTGGTGGTGACGACTCCGGCAGCGGAGCCTCCGGCTCGATGACGGTGCTCATCACCCAGGAGGCCAAGGGCATCGACCCGATCATGACCACGGTGTCCTCCCTCACCGGCGGCAACCAGGCCGCGGCCGTGTTCGACATGCTCTTCTGGATCAACCCCAAGACCGGCAAGGCCGAACCGCAGATCGCCGAGAGCGCGACCGCCGTCGAGGGCAACTCGGTCTGGACGATCAAGCTCAAGCCCAACGTGAAGTTCTCCGACGGCACCGCCCTGGACGCCGAGGCGGTCAAGTTCAACTGGGAGCGGCACGCCGACCCGGCGAACCGGTCGGTGCAGTACACCGCGGTCAAGGGGATGAAGTTCGAGGCCGTCGACGGGCAGACCGTCAAGGTCACGCTGCCCGCGCCGAACGCCCACTTCGATCTGGTCGTCGCGCACAACCTCGCGTTCATCGGTTCGCCGACCGCGATCCGGGCCGACCCCAAGCTGTTCGCGCAAAAGCCGGTCGGCGCGGGCCCGTTCAAGCTCAAGTCGTGGATGCGCGACTCGCAGCTCACCCTGGAGCGGAACGCCTCCTACTGGGGCCAGGGCAAGCCAGCCCTCAAGGAGCTGATCTTCAAGCCGGTGATGGACCAGAAGCAGCGCCTGGCCGCGCTGTCCTCGGGTCAGGCCCAGCTGATGACGACGGCGCACTTCCCGTCGACCGAGCAGGCCAGGAAGGACGGCATGACGGTCACGCTCGATCCCAAGAGCGGCGGCTTCATGACCATGTTCGACACGTCCAAGCCGCCGTTCAACGACCCGCGCGCACGCCGCGCGTTCGCGTTGATCATGAACCCGGACGACCGCAACCAGACGATCCAGGGCTCGCCGAGCCAGACCCTCAAGGGCCTGTTCCAGCCCGCGTCGCCGTTCGCGAACCCGGACGCGGTCTACGCGACCAACAACCGGGCCGAGGCGCAGAAGTTGCTCGACGAGCTGGCCGCCGAGGGCAAGCCGCTGAGCTTCACCTACACCACGAACAGCAGCGCCAGCGCGCGGCTCACCGCCGAGTACTGGCTCACCCAGATCAGCGCGATGAAGAACATCACGATGAAGACCGAGTTCCTCGAGGGCGCGGCGTACATCCAGAAGGTGATGATCAACAACGACTTCCAGGCCTCGGAGTTCGTGATCACCTTCGACGAACCGGAGCCGGTGCTGTACAACTTCACCCACTCCAAGGGGTCGGAGAACCGCACCAAGTGGAACAACCCCGTCGTGGACAAGGCGCTCGACGACGCCCGCAACACCGACGACCCGGCGGTGCGCAAGACCGCGTACCAGACCGTGCAGGCCGAGATCGTCAAGGACGTCCCGTTCTTCGCCTACGAGAAGTCGTTCGCGGCGGCGGTCCAGGGGAAGAACGCCAAGGTCGACGGCCTGGCCCTGTTCGAGGACGGCCTGATCCTCTTCGACCGGATCGCGCTCAAGTAGTCGCCGCCGATCGCTGAACAACCCGGCGTCGGGGGCGGTGGACCAGAGGAGTCCGCTCCCGACGCCGGGTCACGTTCGCGCCGCGCGGATGAACAACGCCTCCGCCTCCGCGACCAGGACCCCCTCCGCGTACGACCGGGCGGTGACCCACGCCTTGCGCCCCTCGACCCGGGTGACGCCCGCCTCGTAGTCGACGCGCGTGTACAGCGGCGTTGCGCGCCGCAGCCGCACCGTCAGCCACCCGGTCATCCCGAGTGCCCCCGCGCCGGACTGGGCGCAGCCCATCACCTCGTCGAACGCCGCCGCCACGTAGCCCCCGTGTACGCGCCCGTACGGCCCCTCGTACGCCGCGCCGAACGTCACGTGCGCACGCACCAGCGGCCCGTCCCCGGTGATCTGCATCGGCGGCGCGAGCGGGTTGGCGGCGCCCACCAGCGGGCCGCGCTCGTGCAGTGCCAGGTCGCGGGAGGTCGGTGTGCGCTCGCCCACTCGGGCCAGCGCGGCGATCCGGTCGGCCAAATCTGATACATCGTCAGCTACGCTTTCCAGCGTGCCCTCGGCGCCTTCGGGGTCGACCGACTTCACCGCCTCGATCAGGCGGCGGGTCGCCTCGGCCAGGCGATGTCGGGCCGCGCGTCCGGCGCTTTCCGGCTCCGGTCGCGGCGTCCAGGTCCGGCGCAACTCGCGCAACACGTCGTCCGGCACGGGCGGCGGTGGCTCGGGGGCGTCCGCGGGTTCCGGGGCGGCGGCGGTCATGACGGCTCCCGTGGTGACGTATGCCCTGGCGTCGGCCGGGCGAATGGTCGATCATTGCAGATAAAAAGAACGAGTTCTAGTTTTGCCAAGGTTGCCGCAGGGTCGCCGAGTCGCCGAGTCGCAGAGTCGCGAAGTCGCAGAGGCGCGAAGTCGTCGAGGCGCGAAGTCGTCGAGGCGAGCGCGGCGCCCGCCAGTTCCGAACCGTAGTCCCAGCAGTCCTAGCAGCAGGAGGAGACGTCATGCCGATCGATGTCGCGAAGGCCACCGGAGCCGAGCCCCGTACGGGTGAGATCGCCTGGTCGAACAAGGACGTGATCCTCTACCACCTGGGCCTGGGGGCCGGGACACCCGCCATCGACGCGGACGAACTGCGCTACACGTACGAGAAGAACCTGCACGTGCTGCCCACGTTCGCCACCGTGGCCGGCACCAAGGTCGGCGGCAGCCTCTCCGCGCTGCCCGGGATCGACATCAACCTGCGCGCGGTGCTGCACGGCGGGCAGGAGATCGTCGTACACAACCCGCTGCCCGCCAAGGCCAAGGGCGTCAAGGCGACCAGCCGGGTCGCGGACGTCTACGACAAGGGCAAGGCCGCGGTGATCGTGCTGGAGTCCTCGGCCGAACTCGAGGACGGCACCAGGCTGTACGACTCGCGCGCGGAGATCTTCGTCCGCGGTGAGGGCGGCTTCGGCGGCGAGCGCGGGCCGGTGACGAACATCGACGTACCGGAGCGGGCCGCCGACCACACCATCGACGTGCCCACCAGTGCCGACCAGGCGCTCCTGTACCGCCTGTCCGGCGACTGGAACCCGCTGCACGCCGACCCGGACTTCGCCAAGGCGGCCGGCTTCGACACCCCGATCCTGCACGGCCTGTGCTCGTACGGCCTGACCCTGAAGGCGATCGTGGACCACGTCCTGGGCGGCGACGTGTCCCGGGTCAAGCGCTACCGCACCAAGTTCGCGGGCATCTTCTTCCCGGGCGAGACGATGCGGATCCGGGTCTGGGAAGAGGACGGCAAACTCCTGATCAACACCTCGGCCGTGGAACGCGACAACGCCACCGTCCTCTCCGACACGGTGGTCGAATACAGCTCTTGACGGCAGCTCTTGACGGCGTGTCACGTGCCCGGCGCGGGTCTCTGCGCGCCGGGCACATGGCCGGTCGGGCCGGGCCGGGCCGGGCGATTCGGTCCGCCGGCGGTCCTCACCCCCTCCTGGTTTCGACCGTCACGTTCGGGTGGGAGGTTTCGTTGGGGGAGGCCCACGTCTTTCGTCTCGTGGCGGGGGCGGATACCTTGACCGTGTCATTGGTCTTGAGTCAAAACGAGAACAAGTTATAGTTCTTGACCGGGCCAAGTATTGGTTCAGGAACGACGAGGGAGCCCCCATGCGCGCAGCGGTTCTGCACGAGACCGGCCAGGACAAGCTCGATGTCCGTGACGACGTCGAGGCCGTGGGCATGGGCCCGGGGCGCGTGCGGGTCAAGCTGCACGCGACCGGCGTGTGCCACTCGGACCTGTCCGCGATGACCGGTGTCCTGCCCCAGCCCGCCCCGTTCGTACCCGGCCACGAGGGCGCCGGCGAGGTGGTCGAGGTCGGTGACGGCGTGAGCACCGTCGCGGTCGGCGACCGGGTGATCATCTGTTGGGCGCCGCCGTGCGGCACCTGCAACTACTGCCGCGGCGGCCAGTCCAACCTGTGCCTGGCCGGCTTCATGAACGCGGGCAACCAGAACTTCACCTTCGGCGGCACCCCGTCGTACGGCTTCACCGGCACCGGCACCTTCGCCCAGGAGGTCGTGGTCGCCGCGCCGTGCGCGGTCAAGGTCGCCGACGACGTGCCCTACGAGATCGCCGCGCTGATCGGTTGCGGGGTCACCACGGGCGTCGGCGCGGTGTTCAACAGCGCGCGGATCGAGCCCGGCGCCTCCTGTGCGGTGATCGGGGCCGGCGGTGTGGGCATCGCGGTGATCCAGGGGCTGCGCGCGGCCGGTGCCGCCGCGATCGTGGCGATCGACCCGGCCGAGTCCAAGCACGCGTGGGCCAAGCAGTTCGGCGCCACGCACGCGATCACCCCGGACCAGGCGGCCGACGCCAAGCGCGACCTGACCGCCGGCCAGGGCTTCGACTACGTCTTCGAGGTGGTCGGCAAGTCGTTCACCGCGCGCAGCGCGTACGAACTCACCCGCCGCGGCGGTGACGTGATCATCGTCGGCGCGGGCGCGATGGACGACAACGTCTCGTTCAACATGTTCGAGCTGTTCTTCGACCAGAAGCGGATCATCGGCAGCATCTACGGCGGCGGCGACATCGTCTCCGAGTACGACCGCATCACCAAGCTGTGGCGGGCCGGTCGGCTCGACCTGGAGGCGATGATCACGCACCGCCTCACGCTCGCCGACATCAACGACGCATTCGACCTGATGAAGAGCGGCGAGTCGATCCGCACCATCGTCACCCTCTGAAAACTCTCAAGCAGGCGGCGCCGTAATCCGCAGCCCGCCCACCCGAGATAACGGGTGGGCGGGTGGGCACACCGATGCCCGAGCCGACCAACCCGCGACCGCAACAAACAACCTCGACCCCACGGGAGCATCCGCATGACCACGTCGCTGGATGGCAAGGTCGCCGTAGTCACCGGCGCCGGCCGCGGCCTCGGCCGCGCCGAGGCCCTCGAACTCGCGAAGCAGGGCGCGGCGGTCGTGATCAACGACTTCGCCCCCGAAGGCAGCCCCAACCCGGCCGACGACGTCGTGGCCGAGATCGTCGCGGCCGGCGGCAAGGCCGCCGCGCACCGCGGCGACGTCTCCGACTTCGAGGCGGCGGGTGGGCTGATCCGACTCGCGATCGACACCTTCGGCTCGATCGACATCGTGGTCAACAACGCGGGCATCCTGCGCGACCGGATGATCTTCTCGATGACCGAGCAGGAGTGGGACTCGGTCCTGGCGGTACACGCCAAGGGCCACTTCAACACCACCCACCACGCCTCGAAGTACTGGCGGGAGAAGTCCAAGGCGACCGGCGGCGCGGTGTACGCGCGGGTGATCAACACCGCGTCCGAGGCGTGGCTGGCGGGTTCCGCCGGGCAGCCCAACTACGCGGCGGCCAAGTCGGCGATCGTGGGCCTGACCATGTCCACCGCGAATGCGCTGGTCAAGTACGGCGTACGGGCCAACGTGATCTGCCCGCGGGCGCGCACGAGCATGACCACGCACGTATTCGGGGAGAGCGCGAACAACCTCGCCGAGGGTGAGCTGGACCCGCTGGCGCCCGAGCATGTCGCGCCGCTGGTGGCCTACCTGGCCAGCCCGGCCGCCGAGCAGGTCACCGGGCAGGCGTTCGTGGTCCACGGCGGTTTCGTCGCGGTGATCGAACGACCCACGCTCCAGGCCAAGTTCGACTCGAAGCAGGCCACCTTCACGCCGGACGAGCTGGATTCGGTGCTCTCGGCGCACTACGCGGACAAGAAGCTGGGCGCCGGCTACACCGCCGACGACCTGCTCTTCCTCAAGCGCGACCCGCGCTGAGCTGTGCTGATCTGCACCGATCTGCGCTTATTGGCGCGGATTGGTGCCGACTAGCGGTGATCGGCATAAATCTGCGCTGATCCGTACTCGTTCAGGCTGATCGACGAGCGCGGGGCCGGCGGGCGGAATCGTCCCCGGTCCCGCCTCTTTCACCCGCGCCGTCGACACGTGTCGAGTGTCGCGGCCACGAGGGGCCGTCCCTCGTCCCGCATCCGCATCGAGAAGGGCTCCCCGTGCTGACCTCCGCCGACGACTTCCCGATCCACCAGACCCCGGAACCGGTGGCCACGCCCGCCACCTCGGACCGCAACGCGTACGACCGCTACTGGTTCAACGGCTACGACCGCGACGGCGCGTTCTACTTCGCCTTCTCGCACGGGCTCTACCCGAACCGGTTCGTCGCCGACGCGCACTTCACGATCAGCGTGGACGGCGTCCAGCACAGCCTGCACGCGTCCCGCCGGGCCCCGCTGGACCGGTTCGACCTCACCGTCGGTCCGGTCGGCATCGAGGTGCTCACCCCGCTCAAGGTGCTCCGGGTATACGTCGAGCCGAACGAGCACGGCCTGGGCTGCGACCTGACCTTCACCGCGCGCGCCGCCGCGATCGAGGAGGAACGCACCACCACCCGCAACGGGCATCACGTGATCATGGACTCGACCCGATTGACCCAACTCGGCGTCTGGTCCGGCACGGTGACCCTGCCGGGCGGCCGGGTCCTGGCCATCGACCCGGCGACCACACTCGGCACCCGGGACCGCTCGTGGGGCGTGCGCCCGGTCGGGGAGCGCGAGGCCGGCGCGCCCAAGCCGGTCAACCCGCTCCTCTGGTTGTGGACGCCGATCCACTGGGCGGACGAGGTCAGCCTGTGGGCCTCGTTCGAGCGCGCGGACGGGCACATGTACCACGTCGACGGCAAACGGGTGGCCGCCACGCCGCTCGGCGAACTGCCCGATCCGGCGGCCGTACCGGTCCCCGAGGACGAGCCCGCGTTCGCGAAACTGACGCCGCATCACCACGCGCTCACCTGGGTGCCCGGCACCCGGCGGATCGCGGGCGGCGAGTTCCACATGACGGACGATGCGGGCGAGCCGTTCGGGTACCGGATCGAGCCGGTCGGTACGCGCGGGCTGCTCGCCGGGCTCGGCTATCTGCACTCCGAGTGGGGGCACGCGGTATGGCAGGGCGAGCTGAAAGTCGGCTACGAGAGCTGGGAGTTGGCCACGGTGGACCCGCTCGCGTTCGACCGGCAGCACCAGCAGCAGGTGATCCGGGTGACCGAACTGACCGGCGCGGGACGGGTCGGCGTGGGTGTGGTCGAGCAACTGTTCTTCGGGCCGCACGAGCCGTACGGGTTCAAGGAGATCCTGGACGGCGCGTGAGGCGGTCGCGTTAGGCGGTCGGGTGGGGGCGGACGGGTCGGTATCAGAGGTGCCCGGAGTGCCAGGGGCGCCAGGAGCGCCGGAGGTATCAGACCCGGTCCGGCGCGGGCTTCTCGAACCAGTCGGCCGGTTCGGCCGGTCGTTGCTCCCACGCGCCGACCAGGTCGCGGTACAGCGGTGAACCGGCGAGCAGTTCGTGGTGGGTGCCCAGGGTCGGCCGGTTGCCGTCCATGAGCAGGATGTGGTCCGCCCGGCGGGCCGAGTCGATCCGGTGTGCGATCACCACCAGGGCGCCCGCCCGGGTCGCGAACGCGGCCTCGGCGAGCGCCTCGGTCGGCGGATCCAGATGGCACGTGGCCTCGTCGAGGATCACGAAGCGGGCGGGGGAGAGGTACGTCCGGGCCAGCGCGATCAGTTGGCGCTCGCCGGCCGACAGCGCGCCCGGGTCGGTGATCGGCGCGTCGGGGCCGCCGAGCCGGGTGACCAGTTCGGCGGCGCCGACCAGCCGTACGGCGCGGTCGAGTTCGGCGCGGGTGGCGTTCGGGGCGAGGTAGCTCAGGTTCTCGCGTACGGAGCCGGCGAAGACGTACGCCTCCTGCGGGACGACCGCGACGGCGGCCCGGAGGGCGGGCTCGGGCCAGGCGGTGAGCGGGGTGTCGGCGAGCCGCACGGTGCCGTGGTCCGGGGTGAGCAGGCCGGCCAGGAGGGCGGCGAGGGTGGACTTGCCGATGCCGCTCGGGCCGACCACGGCCAGGTGCGAACCGGCGGTGACGGTCATCGACAGGTCGCGTACCACCGGCTCGGCGAACGGGCCGTAGCCGAAGCCGACCCGGTCCAGAACCAGACCGCCGGCCCCATCGGGGGCGGGCGCGCGGCGGGGCGCCGGTACCGGGGCCGGGGTCGCCGCGCCGGCCTGGGCGAGCCGGCCGGCGACCACGAGCAGCTCCAGGAACCAGCCGCCGACGGTCGCGGTCGCGGCGCGTACCGCGGGCTCGAGGTGCTGGGCCAGGTACAGCGCGGCGCCGGCCACCTCGCCGGTGCTCAGCGTGCCGTGCCGGACCAGCCATGGGGCCGCGATCAGCACGGCGAGCAGGGGGAGTTGGCCGCCGAGGGCGACCACGAGCAGGCGTACCGAGGAGGCGCGCGCGAGCAGCCCGGCCGCGCGCGCCTGGGCGTCGGCGGCGGCGCCGAGTTCGGCCACGACCCGGTCCTGTGCACCGCACGCCACCACGTCCCGGAGTCCGGCGACGACCCGGCCGGTGCGGGTGGCGATCTCCTCGTCGGCCAGCACGAGAGCGCGCCGGCGACGGGCCAGCGGGGGCAGCAGGCGGACGAACAACCACGCGGCGAGGCCGAGTGGGATCAGTACGAGCGGGAGCAACGCGGGCGCGAGCAGCGCGATGCCGAACAGCGCGGCGACGATGGTCACACCGAGCTGGCGCAGCGTACGCAGCAGCGACGCGGTCAGATTGCGGACGCTCTCCACCTGCTCGGTCAGCCTGGCCACCGCCGCGTCCGCGCCGGGGCGCCCGGCGGTCGCGTCGACCATCGCCGACGACACCACACGCCGCACCAACGTGTCCCGAATCGGCTCCACGACCGCCGCGAGATGCGGAAACATCGCGTAGGTCGCGGCGGCCCGAATCAACATCGCCAGCGCGAGCACCCCGAGCAACACGAACCCGACCCCGGTCCGCCCGGCCAAGAACCCCCGATCAAGCGCGGCGGCCAGCAACGCCCCCGACAACAGGGCCGGTACGCCCTCCACCACCGACCACCCGAGAACCCACCCGAGCGCCCCCCGCCGCTCCCGAAACAGCCCGACCAAAAGCCCCCGCCCGGCCCGCAGCCCACCGCCATAGGGCCCGGCACTGTGCCGGCGCCGCGCCGGAGCCTTTCGGCCGCCGCGCCGCCACCGTGGTGTCGGTTCGGCAGGACGGATGGAGCCCGCGTCGGTGGGGTCGTCGGCCTCGTGCGCCGCGCCGGCCTGCTCGGCTTCGCGCGTCCGGTGGGCCTCGCCGGCCGAGTCGCTTCCGGACCCGAGCGCGATCCATCCACCTGCGTCGCCGCCGACGTCGCCGGGTGACCCACCCGCCGAGCCGAACGGAGCCTGCCCCGAGCGCGGCGCCCCGACCTCGCCCGCCGCCGACCCGCCCCGGGACCCAAGCCCAACCGATCCGGCCACGTCGATTCTTCCGACCTCGCCGGCCGCTTCGGGTACCCCGCCGAACAACTCACGCCCCGGGGGCGTTTGCGGTGTGTCGGCTGTGCTCCATGGGTCGGCGCCGGGCCGGTCCACGCCGGACGCGGGCTGGTCGGGCGCGGGCTGGTCGGGCGCCGACTCGGCCGCCATGGCTCGGTGCGGGTCGGCGTCGTTGGCCGGCTCGCCCATGGAATCGAACCGGCCTTGCACAGAAGTCGATTGCCCGGTGTCGGCCGGATCGGGCTCGCCGGCGGCCCGGTTACCCGGGTCGGCGGAGGCAGCCCCAAGCATCTGCTCGGCCGGGTCGAACCGGTGTTGCCCAGGCGGCGATTGCTCGGTGCCGGGCATTGGCGAACCATCGTCTTGGGCCGTTCCCGGCGTAGGCGTGGGCGTGCCGTCCGGGTCGGTGGGGGTGGTCTCGGGGAGCGTGTTCTGCGCCGGGTCGGACCTGCGCGAGCGGGAACGGCGGTGGGCGGCGCCGGAGCGGCGGGGTGGGGTTGGGTCGATGCCTTGCGGTGGGGTGGCGGGTGGTTCCTCGGCGTCGGCCGCCTGGGGGGTTGGCAGTCGGTTCTCGGGAAGTGGCCGCGAAGCGCGCATACTTCGCCGGATTCGGGGTGATTCCGGTCGGGGCTTGCGTCGGCGACCGTGGCCTCCTCGGATGGACCGCGGCCGCTCGGCGTCTCGGTCTCGGGGTGGGTCCGTGGCCGGGGGAGTGGCAGCCGGGGTCGGCGGTGCCGGAGGAGGGGCGAATCGTGTTGGGCCGGCGGTGGGTCGGCCGGTCGGTGTGAGGGGCTCGGGAGCCTGGTGCGTCGAGTGTCGGCGGTGCGGATCCGAGCCGCGCGGGTCATCCGGGTCGGCCGAGCCCGTCCCGGGTGGCGGCGTGGCCGACTCACCGGCGGGCTGCGACATTTCGTCGACCGCTCCGACGGGGGTTCGGCGTCCCGCCCGGCCTCGACCTCGCCGCCTCTCGCCGGCGGCCTCTTCCTGGCCGAACTCACCCTCGCCCGGCGCCGGATCGCCCCCGACGTCGGCGACCCTGCGGTCGAGGGGAACGATGTACACCCGCCCGCCCTGTCGCCACGGACGCCCCTGGTCGACAACCGCCGCACCGCCGTATGCGCCCGAGTCCGGCGCATGCTCACCCCGTTCCGGAACGGCCTCGATGTCGGCGTCGGCGTCCGGGAACTCCCGGGACGGGGCCACCGCCCGCCGCCGCAATCCGCTCTGTCCCCGGCCCCGTCCCCAGCGCCTGCCGGGGACGACGGGCTCCACCGCCGCGCCGCCGCCGTCCGTGCCTGCCCCGATGTCCGCGCGGGCATCGCCGAGTTGCCCGACCGGTGGCACCACCCGGCGCCGTCGCCCACCCCGGACGAGTGGCTCGACCGCCGCGCCGTCGTCCGCCATGCCGGTCCCGATGTCTGTTCGGGCATCGCCGAGTTCCCCGGCCGAGGCCACCGCCCGCTCCCGCAGACTCCGCCCCCATCGGCCGCCCCGGACCACCGCTCCGGCCGCCGCGCCGCCCTTCTCCCTGACTGCCTCGATGTCCGCCTCGATGTCGCCCCGGGTAACGCCGAGTTCGCCGACCGGTGCCGCCACCCGGCGCCGTCGTCCGCCCGGTCCCTCTCCCGTGCTTCGGCGCCACCGGCGCCCTCGGGTGGTGCGTTCGGCTTCTTCACCCTCGTAGGCGTCCGCGCGTGGTGGCTCGGGGCTCGGCGCGTTCATCTCCCGGACCGGGATCACCACCCGCGTTCGGCGCCCGCCGGGCCCGCCTCCCACGACGGGTTCCGCCGCCCCGCCGTCGTCCGCACTCGCGTCCGGGGATTCCTCGCCGCGCCCGAGAGCTGCCTCGATGTCGGCGCCCGCGTCGCCGAGTGCCCAGACCGGGATCACCACCCGGCGACGCTCCCTCGGCTCGGGTACGTCGGTTCGGTGTCCCTCGTCGGTCATCCGGCATCCCCCTTCGACCCCGGCCGGCTCGCCGGATTTCGTCGTCTCGTCATCGGCGATCGGCGCCGAGCGCCCCTCCATCGGCGCGCCGTCCACCGACACCGCCGAACACCGGACCCACGCACCGTGTCCCTCCCGCGCCGCAGTCCCGAAGGGCCGATCGCCCTTGGCCCGCGCCGAATCGACACCCGTCGCGCCGTCGTCGCTACCACCGCCTCCGGGTCGGCCCGTCCCGCGCCTGTCGGGCCGTGTCGCGCCGTCCCCGAGCCCCGGGGCGGATCCCCCTTCGGCTCGCGCCCCCGCACCCTCCGAGACCGGTTCGCTCACGAGTCCGTGTTCCGCTCGGGCTCGGGGGCGGGCCCGCCGAAGACCGCTCGGTAGGTCGGGTCGTGCCACAGTTCGGCGTGGGGGGCGATGGCCCGGACGTGGCCGGCGTCGAGCCAGACGACGAAGTCGGCGTCCGCTGCCACCGTCGCGCGGTGCGCGATGATCAGGCGGGTTCGGTCGGCCAGCGCGGCGCGGAAGGACTCCCGGACCTGGTGTTCGGTGACCGTGTCGAGCCCGCTGGTCGCGTCGTCGAGGATCAGTACCCGGGCGTCCTGGACCAACGCCCGGGCCAGACCGAGCCGTTGCACCTCGCCGCCGGACAGCGCGAGGCCCTGCGTCGGCGTCGCGTAGCCCGCCGGGAGCCGGCGGACGAAGTCGTCCGCGTGGGCCGTCCGGGCAGCCCCCACCACCGCCGCCGAACCCGCCCCGGGTCGGCCGTACGCCAACGCCCCCGCCAGATCCGCGCCGACCAGGACCGGTCGTGGGAAGGCGTACGCGACCCCGCGCCGCAACTCGCCGCGCGCCAACCGGGTCACCGGGAGCCCGTCCAGGAGCACCTCGCCCTCGTCCGGCTCGCGCAGCCGCCCGGCCAGTGCGGCCAGCGTGGACTTGCCCGACCCGGACGCCCCGACCAACGCCACACACGTGCCCGCCGGCACCGTCAGGTCGATCCCGTCGAGCACGACCCGGCCGTCCGGCACCCGTACCCGCACACCCCGGAAGGTCAACTCGCCCCGCCCCGGCGGCAAGGTGCGCGCCGTGCCGTATCCCGCCGGCTCGACCGCAAGCAGTTCGGCTGCCCGAGCCCGGCCCGCCCGGGCGTGTGCGACGCCGACCAGCGCCTCGACCTGCTCCAGGAATCCCAGGCCCAGTGCCGCGTATCCGGCCGCCGCGACCAACTGCCCGGGCGGGATCCGGCCTTCGGCGAGCAACCACCCCGCGATCGAGAGCACGGTCAACTCGACCAGTGGGGCGAGCAGCAACACCCGGGCAACCGCGGTGCGTTGGGCCCGCCACAGGCCGTGTCCCGCCGCCGACAGCTCGGGCAGCGGGGCCAGGATCCGGGCGATCTCGCGATCGCGCGTGCCGCAGGCCCGGATCGTCCTGGCTCCGGTGAGTGCGTCGGTCAACCGCGCGGCCACCGTGCCCTGGACCACCTGATAGCGGGTGAACAGGTCGGTCGCCCGGGCCATGAACAGGCGGACCACCACCAGGCCCGGCAACAGTCCGGCGACGAAGCCGACCGCCAGCCACGGATCGATCAGGGCCAGTGCGACGATCCCGCCGAGCGAGGTGACCAGCGCGCCGAGCGTGCCGAGCAGCGCGGGGACCAGGCCGGCCGCGTCCGGCGCGGCGCCGACCAGGCGCGACGCGACGTCCCCGGCGGCAAAAGGATTCCGCGCCCCCGTGCCGAGATCGGTGATCCGAATCGCGAGCATCCGTCGCAATCGAGCGGTCAACGCGGCGGCGAGTCCGGGACCGGCGATCTCCACCAGCACACCCGCGAGCAGGCCCAGGGCGAGTACGGCCACCAGCCGGATGGTCGACCCCCACGCGGAACCGCCACCCACCACGGCGTCCACCGACCCGGCCACCGCCGCCGGCAACAACAGCGCGGCGATCGACCCGGCCGGGACGGCGACACACAGGACGCCGGTCGGCCACGGCGCGATCCGGAACGCGGCCCGAAACCCGGTCCCGGTGCGATCCGCCCGCGGCGGCTCGGCGGGCCCGGCGGATCCGCCGAGCCCGGGGATCCCACCCGACCGGCCCGGCGCAACCGGTGTGGCTATCGGGACATCGGCCACGGCGTGCCTCCTCGGATGCGCGGACCGTCGAACGGGTCATCGAACGAACCGGCGCACGAACACGCGCCGTCGAGAGGAAATCCGGCGCCGAGCGGCGTGCCCACTGGGCCGCACCCGCTCGGATTGCCATGCTGAACCTCGGCCCGGTGCCCGGGAGCTCCTGATTCCGGCAGGAACTCCCGGTCCCGGGTTCGTACTTGCCGGGGTCGAAGACCGGTCCACCGGCCCGAATCCCGACGTCGGGGGTGGTCGGGCCAGCCCGACTACCCGGGTTACCCGACTAGCTGATCGTGAAGATCAGGCAGGTGATCAGCAGGCAGGTGAACTGACACCCGTTGCCGCCGTGCCCGCCCAGCTCGACCGACTCGGTCTCGGGGAGCTGCTGCAGGGCGGCGAGGTCGGTCTCGATGTGTTCCATGGTGATCTCCTTCGGGACGGTGCGGCCGCCGCGAGCGGTTGCCCGCGACGGGTGTTGCGGGGCGATTCCCCCGGTACGTCACACCCGGCCGGTTTGCAGGAAACCGGTCAGGCGGGCGTGGAGTTCGGGTGCCCCATCCCCGGTCAGGACCTCATGGCCCACACCGGGAAGCTCCAGGTAACGAAAATCGGCGCCCTCGACCCGACCGCGCGCGAGCAGCGTGTGGCGCAGGGTCCGGGACTGGCCGACCGGGATGGTGTCGTCCCGGTCGCCGTGCGCGAACAGCAGCGGTACGACGATCCGATCGCACAACGCGAGCACATCGCGCGGCCCCGACTCGTCGACGTACTCCGTATCGCCGCCCAGCCGGGTCATCAGTGCGCGGATCGGCAACGAGGCCTCCGCGATCAACCTCGGCCCGGACAGGAACGGCGCGACCGCCAGACACCGCGACCACACGTTCGGCGCGAGCGCCGCAGCCAACAGCGCGAGGTAGGCCCCGTAGCTGACCCCGAACAGGGCCGGCGGCGCGAGCCCGAACGCGGCCCGCTCGGCGCCCAGCGTGCGCCCGATCGCGGTTACGTCGGCCAGGTCCGGCCCGCCCCACGCACCGTGCAACTCGCGGGCGAAGCGCGCGCCGTACCCGACACTGCCGCGCTGATTCGGCGCCACCACCGCGATGCCCGCCGCCGCGAGCCGTTGCAGCAGCGGGTCGAACTCGAACCGCCAGGCCGAGGCCGGACCGCCGTGCAGGGCGAGCAGGACATGCTCCGCGCCGCGCCAATTCGGCCCGCCGTAGACGATCGACTCGACCGGACCGGTCCCGCCGACGAGCAGTTCGAGGTGCGCCGGTCGCCACACCGGGCGCGCCGCGTCGTCGAAGCCGATGAACGGACCCGGCTCGCCGTCCTGTCGCCACGACCCCGGCTCGGTCGGCTCGAGCCGGGCCAGGCAACTGGGCCGATCCGGCGCGGAGAACGGGATCCGCAACCCCTGCCCGGTCCATCGGCCGACCCCGCCCAGACACCCGTCCGGCGTGGCCACTTCGAGCATTCGGCCGTCCTCGGGGGTCCAGACCGCCAACCGGGAGAGCGCCCCCCGATCCAGTTGCACCGCGACCCGGCGGCCGTCCGGCGCGATCGCGATCGGCCGTACCTGCGCGTCCGGGACGTGCACCGCCTCGGGGAAGCGCACCTGCCCCGGCGCCTGCCCACGATCGGCGGGCAGCCGGATCCAGCCGAGCCGATCGCTGCCCGGCGCGTCGCTGGCGATCACCAGCAGTCCGCCGACCGGATCGGCCAGCAGGAGCCGGTCGTTGCTGTCCTCGGTCAGCTCCAGGAAGGGCCGTGGGGTCGCCGTCTCGAAGTCCAGCGCGACGGTCTTGATCCGCCCCGCCCGCACCTCGTCGAGGGCGAGTCGGCGACCGGTCGGGTCGAGCCAGACGCCACCGCTGTACAGACCCGACAACTCGGCCACGGTGTCCAACCGGCCGTCCTCCCGGACCAACCACACCGTGGTCGACGGGGTGGTGTCCGCACCCAGTGCCAGCGCGAGTGCGTCCGGACCCGGATACGGCAGCAGCCGCAGGCCGGGCAGCCGCACCGTGGTCAAGTGCCGCTCGCTGCCCGCCTCGTCGGCCTCCAGGACGGCCACCTCGTGCCGCCCCGGCTGATGCCGGCAGACCAGCACCCGACCGTCGGTGAGGGCCAGCAACTGGGTGTGCAGCCGCTCCGGCGTCCCGGTGCCCACCGGCACCGCGCCACTGGCCCGTCCCGGCCGTAACGACCACGACTCGACCCGCCAACTGCCGTCGCCCGGCGTGGCCAGACACGCCGCATGCCCACCGTCCGCCGCGAACGACCAACTGATCCGGCGTAACGGCCGAGTCGCCACCATCGTGCTCACGCGCCCGCACCGCCCGCACCGTGCGACCGACCCGACGGGCCCGACGCCTCCGAACCGCCCGAACCTTCCGGGCCCGCCGAGCCGTCCAGCCACAGCCGCCCGCCGCCGTGCCCGAGCCGCAGCAGGAAACCGAGAACCCCGGCGGTCCCGGTGCCGTACGACGCGGACACGCCGGTCGCGCTCTCGTCGGCGGGCACCCGCAGCCCGTCGATCAGCGCGGTCCGCACCCGCAGCTGGTCGGCGAGTTCGCCGGCGTACCCGCGATACGTCGGGTCGTTGAGGAACTCGGCCAGGTCGAGCAGGAATTCGCCGTTGCCCGCGAGGCCGTGACAGGCCGTGGTGCCGCAGTGCCAGCGGGCCCGCCGGACCGCCGAGCCCGCCCGCTCGGCCAGTTCGCGGTACTGCGGATCGCCGTCCGCGCGCCACAGGCGGACCAGGAACGTACCCACCCCGGCCGAACCGCTGCACCAGTACGCCAGCCGCACGCCCGCCGGATCACCGGGCCCCTGCGGCCACCACGCGGTGTCGCCGTCGGTGCGCACCGTGCGGGCGAGGGTCCGCGCCGCGGCCCGGGCACCCGCCAGGTAGCGCTCGTGGCCGGTGGCCAGGGCCGCGTCCAGGAGAAACGTACCCACGCCCGCGACGCCGTGCGCGAAGCCCAGATGCGCGGCGCCGGCCAGCCGCGAGTCGAAGTCCTTCGGCACCGGCCACAGGGTCAGCTCGCCCGCCCCGCGAGCCGCGCCGAGCAGCGCGTCGGCGCACGTGAGGACCCGCTCCCGGAACCGCTCGTCGCCGGTGGCCCGCCACATCCGGACCTGGAGCAGGCCGGCCCCGGCGGCGCCGTGGCAGACGTCCGGGTTGGGCCACACGATCGGTACGCGCAGCGCCGTGTCGAGCGCGCCGGCGGCCAGTTCGGCGTCGCCGAGCAGTGTCGCCGCGTCGTAGAGCGCCCATGCGGTCCCGGAGCGGCCGAAGTGCAATCCGGGCAGCAGCACCGGCTCGGCGGCGGCCCGATCGCGCAGCCAGGTCGCGCCGTCCTCGACCGCGCGGTGCAGCGCGTAGCGCAGCCGGGGTTCGAGCGTCGTGGTGTGCGCGGCCCGGGCCAACACCCCCAGCACACCGGCCGCGCCGTACTGCACACTGCACGGATCCATCGTCGCGGCGCCGGCGGTCATCGGCCACAACCGGTCCACCCGCCCCGGTGTCATGCCGGCGATCAGATGCGCCAGCCCGTCCCGAAGGAGCAGGTCGTCCTCCGGTGGTTGCGGATGCGGCGGCACCTTGTCGCCCTCGGTATCGGGATGCGGCCGAGGCCCATCGGGCACATCCCGCCGCCCGGCTCCGACCACCGCTCCCGGATCGCCGCCCCCCTCGCCCAACCCGTCGACAAACCCCCGCAGCCGCCGGCCGGTCCACCGCAGCGCCGGGTCCTCGTGCCACAACCCCCGGATCGCCGGTGCCAGCCGGCGTGCCGTCTCGCCCGCGCGCGCCGCCGACTCCAGCCAGGCACCCAGGCGTTCCACCGTGGTGCGGCTCGTCCCGACGTCCTCGGGCAGGGCCGGGTCGGCGCCGGTGGCCAGCAGGAAGAACAGGCTGCCCAGGCTGTACAGGTCGGCCGAGGGATGGGCCGGATGCTCACCGCCGGCCGTCGGTCGTTGTTCCGGCGCCCGATAGCCGGGTGTGCCCGCCGCCCCCGCCCGCGTGCCGCTCTCGGCGGCCAACTCCAGATCCACCAACCGCACCGCGAGATCCGGCCCGACCAGCACGTTCGTCGGTGACAGGTCGCGGATCACCAACCCCTCGCCATGCACGGTCCGGACCAGCCGAAGCAGCCCCTCGACCAGCGTGCGCGCCTGCGGCCACGGCACGTCCGGGTCCTGCGCGTGTCGGCCGACCCACGTGCGCAACGGCTCGCCGGGCACTCGCTCCTGGGCCAGGAAGATCGTCTCGGCCTCCTCCAGGAGCGCGACCTGACGCGGCGTCACCCCGGTGTGCGCGAGCCGCTGCATCAGCACCGCCTCGTGCCGCAGCGCCGCGCACGCGTCGCGCCCGGAGCGGTCCACCTCGATGTGCGCACGAGCCTGCTTGACCACCACGTCGGCGTTCGTCGAGGTGTCCTTGCCCAGGAACACGCCGCCCTTGGCGGAGTGCCGCAGCGCCGAGGTGACCGCGAACCGGCCGCCGATCAGCACCCCGGGCGGGCGCGCCGCGGCCGGCGCCGCGGCGGCCGAACGGGCCCGCTCCACCAGCGGATCGGGCGCCCACGGCGGCGGGGTGAACCACGCCTCGCGGGGGTCGTCCACGGCGAGTCCGTCGGGATCGGTGAGCACCGCGCGATAGCCGCCGTCGTTGCCGAGCACGGCCCGCCGGCCGAACCCGCCGTAGCGGTAGTGCACCACGCTGCCGGGTCGGCACGGCCGGTCGGACAGGATGCCGGGGCCGGTGAGTTCGCGCGTCACCTCGTCGAGGGCGTCCACCAACTCCATGAACTGCTCGTCGTCGTTCGGATAGACGGTGATGAACTTGCCCGCCGAAGCCCGGTCCGCCTCCCGGGAGTTGAGCAGCCGCAGCCGCTCCACGTCACCGGCGAACTTGAATGCCACCCGGCGCGGCAGCAGCACATCGCAGACCCGGCCCAGCACATTCGGCGCGTCCCCGGTCCGCGCGCTGACGTGGATCTTCCAACCCTGCGCCCGCACCGCGTGCCCGGGCGGTCGTACGGTGCACCAGAAGTCGTCCGAGCGGACATCCCAGTCACCCTCGCCGGCGGCGGAGGTCGAAGTCGGCGCCGGCTCGTTCGATGCCTGTTCCCGGACACCGACCGCGTCGCGGTCGAGCGCCGCACGGACCCGGTCGACCAGGTTCGTACCCGGCGCGCCGTGGCCGCCGGTGCGCTCCGCACGGTGCCCACGAGTCGTCGTAGCCATCCCTGGACTTCCCCCCTCGACTGAGCCCTCGCGCTCCGGTCGACGAGACGCGTCACGCTCGTCGGCCGATGCCCGGAAACGGTGGTCGGACGACCGGGTGTCCGGGTCGCCGACGTGGCCGCCCCGCCTCGGATCGCTCCCCCCGGCGGGACGGCATGACCGTACGCAGCGCGTTCGGGCCACCTCAACGAGTTGCGGCCGCCTTCACCCCTTTGAGTGAAGTGACCTGCGTTGGGGGTTGCTTCGTCAGTTGATCTGCATATTTCCGAACACCGGTCGTCGGCGCAGGTCAGCGCGCCGACACGGGCACAACCATGCGGCTGGGGATGGGCTGTTCGGACTACTCGCCGATTCCGCGCTGCTGGGCCAGAATCGCCGCTTGGACCCGGCTGCGCAGGCCCAGTTTGGTGAGGATGCGGCTCACGTGCGTCTTGGCGGTGGCCTCGGCCATGTCCAGGTGTTCGGCGATCCGCTGGTTCGACATGCCCCGGCCCAGACAGCCCAGTACGTCGCGCTCGCGCGGGGTGAGCGAGGCGAGCGCCTCGTCGGCCGGCTCGGGGCCCTCGGCGAGCCGCGATCCGGGCGGCCCGGCGAACGCGTGGATCAGCCGCCGGGTGACCTCCGGTGCCAGGAATCCGTCGCCGCGCGCGACCAGACGCACCGCCTCGACCAGGCGGTCCGCGTCGGCGGACTTGAGCAGGAACCCGGCGGCGCCCGCGCGCAGCGCGCCGAACACGTACTCGTCCAGGTCGAACGTGGTCAGCACCAGTACGTCCAGCCCGTCCGCGGTCAGCTCCCGGGTCGCGCTGATCCCGTCCAGGCGCGGCATCCGCACATCCATCAGCACCACGTCCGGGCGCAACGACCGGGCCAGCGCCACCGCGTCCGCACCGTCGGCGGCCTGCCCCACCACCTCGATGCCCGGCGCGGCGTCCAGGATCAACACGAGGCCGGCCCGGACCGCCGCCTGATCCTCGGCGACCAGCACCCGCAACGTCGCGAGATCGTTCACCCGGTCCCACCCTTCGGCCCCGTCGAGGCGTTGTTCGTGGCGTCGAGCACCACGTCGTCGCCGCACGGGAGTTCGGCCCGTACGTGCCACCGGCCGTCGCGCGGCCCGGCCTCGAACACGCCGCCGAGCAGGGACACCCGCTCCGACATGCCGACCAGGCCGGCGCGCGCGCCGGGCAGCCGGGTCACATGCTCCGGATCGATCCCGTTGTCGCTGGTGATCACCACATCATCGGTGCGATAGGCGAACACCATGCGCAATTCCTGCGGCGTGGCGTGCTTGAGCGCGTTGGTCAGGGTCTCCTGGACCACCCGGTAGGCGGCCAGATCGACCGGTGTCGGCAACTCCCGCACCACGCCGGTGACCTCGATGTCGACGATCAGCCCGGCCCGGCGGACATGTTCGACGAGCCGATCGGTCTCGGCCAGGCGCGGCACCGACACCGGCTCCTCGGGGGTGTGCTCCGAGCGCAGCAGGCCGATCATCCGGCGCATCTCGGTGAGCCCCTGCACACTGCTCTCCCGAATCACCTCGAGCGTCTCGCGCAGCCGGGCCTCGTCCAGGCTCTTCACGGACAGCGCGGCGGTGGACTGGACCGCGACCGCGCTCAGGTGGTTCGCGATCACGTCGTGCAACTCGCGTGCCATCCGCGCCCGTTCGGCGACCACCGCGGCCTGATGGTCGAGTTCGGCCAGCCGCGCGGTCTGCGTCGCGCGCAGCCGTTCCACCTCGGCCTTCTCCCGATGCTCGCGCACCGAGAAGCCGGTGAGCACGGGGGAGATGGCGACCAGGCCGATGTAGAACACGGACAGGACGAAGGCGCGAAAGCTGCCGACGATCGCCCAGATCGTGCCCGCGCCGACGATCAGCACCACGACGTTGCCGTAGAGCAGCCGAAACGCCAGCCGCGAACTGCCGTACAGGCACGCCGCGTAGAGCACGTCCGACCACATGATCAGGGCACCGATGGAGGGCCCGAGGAGGATGTCCACGCCCTCGCAGGCCAGCGCGAGGAACAGCGCGAAGCGCGGCGAAGTGCTGCGGTGACACTCCGCGACGGTGAGCAGGAGCAGCGGCAGCAGGCGCAACCATTGGCTCGGGTCCCAGACGCTCCAGATCACGTAGGACTTGGTGATCAGCAGGACGAGCGCGCCCGCGAGCACCACGCCGCCGATGGCGACATCGCGGCGGATCGGCGGCGCGAGGCCGGGCAGACGAAAGGGCAGGGGACGCTGCCACGCGGAGGTCGGATCGCTCACGCCCCCATCCCAACATCATTGGGACGGGCGCGCCGACCATTGCGGGCCGATGCCGGGCGAATCGTCCTGATTCGCAGTGCTTATCGCTACTTCGGCTGAAAGCGAATCCCGCCGTCGAGCCGGATCACCGCGGCATCGAGGTAACTGTTCGTGAGCAGTCGGTATGCGAGCGACGACATCGCCGGGCGCGGCACTAACGCGGCGTCGGCGAGGCCCCGCTCGGCGCGCTCGCCACGTTCACCGTCACCGTCGAGCCCCGCCCGAGCGCCGTCCCGGCGGCCGGCGAGGAGCCGATCACCGTGCCCTCGGGGACACCGTCCGTCGGCACCTGGACGAACTTCGCCACCAGGTCGACACTCGCCAACTGCGAGTCGGCCTCGGACACCGACAGACCACGCAGCGGCGGCACGGTGGTCGTCGGCGACACCGGCGGCGTCGAGTCGGCGGGTGACCCCGTGGTCACCGGCCGAGTGGCCGGCGCGGTCGTCCGGCTCCCGGACATCACCACCACGACGTCCGCCTGATCCCGATCCACCTTTCGCCCCGCCGCCGGATCGGTGGACACGATGGTGCCGCCGCTGCCCTTGACCGTTCCCCGGAAGCCCTTCTCCCGGAGCACCGCGACACCCTGCGCCTCGGTCATCCCGACCACGTTCGGCACGGTCAGCCGCTCCGGCGCGCTGCTGCTCGGGCCGGCCGAGTCGGACGGGTCGGGCGTACTGGTCACCGGCGCCTCGGTGGTCGGCCCGGGCCCGGCGGTCGTCGCGTACGGCTCCGCCGTGCTCGGCCGGGTCTTCGCGGCGGGCTTCGTATCGTCCGAACCCGCCATCGCCATGCCGATCAGCAGGGCCACCACGATCGCCGCCACCGTGCCGAACACGGCCGCGGCGATCCTGGTCCGCCGATTGCCGGCCCGACGCCCGCGCTCCCCGTCGTACGGATCCGGCGGCGCGCCCGCCGCCCGCCCGCCGGCCGCCTCGTCGCCGGTGGCCACCACCCGTACCGAGAACGGCGCGCACGCCGCCACCCGCATGTCCCGCTCCGAGACCACCCGCACCGCGACGTCGGTCTCCTCGACCACATGCTCGGTGTCCTCGAACGCGCTGCCGCCGCTGTCGGTGCCGACCTCGCCGAGTCCGAAGATCCCGCTCGGCGCGAGCTGCTCCTCGATGTCCGGCGGCACCGTGTAGACGATGGTCCACACCCGTTCCTCGCCCGGATACACGTCCGGCGGTCCGGGTCGGTCCAGGCCGATCCGGCGGCCGGCGTCCCGGGGCAGCTCGGGGTCGTAACGATCCGGCGCGCTGCCCGCGTTGCGCAGGGTCAGCGTCACCATGACCGTCTCGCCGGGAGCCGCGGTGATCCGACGAGGCTCGCACCAGGCCTGCACCGCGAGCGCGGGATCGCCCATCCGCTGCCCGTGCAGGTCGGTGCCGCATTGTTCGCCCGGGCAATACGCGTCGGTCTCCGGATACGGCGTACCGCAGAGCAGACAGTGCACCATCGTCGTCGTTCCCCTCGTCGTCGTACGACAGTGCGAGCCTGCCTACCGCACAAACGCTTCGGATGGGGTCGAGTTCGCACAATCGGAGGGCGAGTCGGGATGCTGTGTCGGCTCCCGTCCGGGATGCCCGAATCCGGGCCGACCGCCGTAGCGGGGTAACCTCCCTTCGTGCCCAAGCTCTCCGACGTCGTCACCGCCCTCGAACGGATCTACCACCCCGATTGGGCCGAATCCTGGGACGCGGTCGGGCTGGTCTGCGGCGACCCGGACGCGGAGGTGCGCTCGGTGTTGTTCGCCGTCGACCCGACGCAGGCGGTCGCGGACGAGGCGCTCGCCCGCGGCGCCGACCTCCTGGTCACCCACCACCCGCTGTTCCTGCGCGGCGTGCACTCGGTCGCCGCGACCGGATTCAAGGGACGGGTGGTGCACACGCTGATCACCGGGGGTTGTGCGCTGCACGTGGCGCACACCAACGCCGACTCGGCCGCCCCCGGCGTCTCGGACGCCCTCGCCGCCGCCCTCGGGCTGACCGTCCTCGCGCCGCTGGAACCGCTCTCGGCCGAGCCCGGCGAATGTCGGGGGATCGGCCGGATCGGCGAGTTGGCCCGGCCCGAGACGCTCGCCGCGTTCGCCGCCCGCGCCGCCCGGGCGCTGCCGCACACCGCGACCGGACTGCGGGTGGCGGGCGACCCGGACCGCCCGGTGCGTACCGTGGCGGTCTGCGGCGGCGCCGGGGACAGCCTGTTCGACGCGGTCCGACGCCGCGGCGCCGATGTCTATGTCACCGCCGACCTGCGCCACCATCCGGCCTCGGAGGCACTGGAGCACGGCGGCCCCGCGCTGCTCGATGCGCCACACTGGGCCACCGAGTGGCCGTGGCTGGCATTCGCGGCCGACGAACTCACCCGTGCGCTCGCGGCAACCGGTACTACGGTGGAAACCCACGTGTCGGAACTAGTCACCGACCCATGGACGTTCGTCACCAGGCCCGATCGGCCCACCGGTCGCCGGTAACACCGAAGCCCACTCACCAAACGCAACGCGTGGGCGGGTGGGAAACCAATCCCGCCCACCCGGATCGCACCCAAGGAGCCCCCGCTGAACGCCGCGCCCGCCGACCAGCTCCGCCTGCTCGATCTCCAGGCCCTGGACTCGCGAATCGACCTGCTCGCCCACAAGAAGCGCACACTGCCGGAGAACGAGGAGATCGACCGGCTCGGCTCCCGGCTCGCCCGGCTGCGCGACCTCGTGGTCGCCGGCGAGACCGAGGAGAGCGACGCGGCCCGCGACCAGACCAAGGCCGAGCAGGACGTCGACCAGGTCCGCAAGCGCGCCGAACGTGATCAGCAGCGCCTGGACTCGGGCCACGTCACCTCGCCCAAGGACCTGGAGAACCTCCAGCGCGAGGTGGCCTCGCTGGCCAAGCGCCAGGGCGACCTCGAAGAGGTGGTCCTGGAGGTGATGGAACACCGCGAGGAGATCCAGGGCCGGCTGGCCAAGCTGGTCGCCGAACGGGACGAGGCGCAGGCCGCGCGCGACGCGGCCGAATCCCGTCGGGTCGCCGCCGAGGCGGAGATCGACACCGAGGCGACCGCCACCACCAAGCAGCGCGCGGTGATCGCGGCGGCGATCCCGGCCGACCTGATCAAGCTCTACGAGAAGATCCGCGAGCAGTCGCACGGCGTGGCCGTGGCGCCGCTGTTCCAGCGCCGCTGTGAGGGTTGCCGACTCGAGTTGGGGATCACCGACCTCGGCGCGATCCGGGCCGCCGCGGCGGACACGATCGTGCGCTGCGAGAACTGCCGGCGCATCCTCGTCCGCACGGCCGAGTCGGGCCTGTGAGGCTCGTCGTCGAGGCCGACGGCGGTTCCCGGGGCAACCCGGGCCCGGCGGCCTACGGTGCGCTGGTGCGTGACGCCGACACCGGCGAGGTGCTGCACGAGGTGGCCGAGGCGATCGGCGTGGCCACGAACAATGTGGCCGAGTATCGGGGCCTGATCGCCGGGCTCACCGCCGCGCACACCATCGACGCGACGGCGAGCGTCGAGGTGCGGGCCGACTCCAAGCTCGTGGTCGAGCAGATGTCGGGCCGCTGGAAGATCAAGCACGCCGACATGCGCGACCTGGCGGCCAAGGCCCGGGGCATCTTTCCGCCCGGGCAGGTCGCCTACACCTGGATCCCCCGGGAGCGGAACAAGCACGCCGACCGACTGGCCAACGAGGCGATGGACGCGGCAGCCAAGGGCCGCCCGTGGACCCCGCAGAACTCGACGGCCTTCGCCACGCCCCGCGCCCAGGCGCCGGTCGCGCCGGTCGCCGACGCGCCGGTGACCACCAAGGTCCGCCCCACCGCGCCCGGTTGGGGTCCGGACCTGGGCCGCCCGACCACGTTGGTGCTGCTGCGGCACGGCGAGACCGTACTCACCCCGCAGAAGCGCTTCTCCGGCACCGGCGCCGATCCGGACCTGTCCGAGCGCGGCCGGTGGCAGGCCGCGCGCGCGGCCGAGACGCTCGCCGAGCGGGGCACCATCGAGGCGATCGTGTCCTCGCCGCTGAGCCGCTGCCGGCAGACCGCCGACGCGGTCGCGCAGCGGCTCGGACTCGAGGTGCGCGAGGAACCGGGCTTCCGGGAGACCGACTTCGGCGCGTGGGAGGGGCTGACCTTCGCCGAGGCGCGCGAGCAGACCCCGGACGCGCTGGACGCGTGGCTGACCTCCGCCGACGCGGCCCCGCCCGGCGGCGAGAGCTTCACCGAGGTGGCCCGCCGGGTCGAGGTGGCCCGGGACAAGACGATCGCCCGATACCCCGGGAAGACCGTCCTGGTGGTCACCCACGTGACGCCGATCAAGACCCTGGTCCGGATCGCGCTCGGCGCGCCGGCGGAGTCGATGTTCCGGATGGAGCTGTCCGCGGCCGCGATCAGCGCGGTCCAGTGGTGGTCGGACGGCAACGCCTCACTGCGGGTGTTCAACGAGACCGCGCACCTGCGCGGCGCGTGACATCGGGCGGCGCGGATCGAACAAGGGTTTGACCCCGCCGCCGCGATGTGGCATAGTCGGAACTGCCTTCAGCGTGCCCGCCAGTAGGATTCCGGGCGGAACACGCGGAGGACCAAACTTTCGAAAGCCCCGAGCCCTGAGCGTTCAACAGCCCAGGCCGGGGCTTTCGTGTTGTCACGTCCCGTCTTGTCGGACGGGGCCGAAGGCGAAGGCGGCGGATGAGTCGGCCTCTACGCCGGGTTCTGTCTCCCGGGAGCCTTGCGGCGCCCGGGGAGGCGGCCATCCATCTACGACTGCCGTTGCCGACAGCCTCCAGCGGTCTACCCGCGAACTCGGGCGGGCCGCCCTCGAACGTTCGCGCAGAGCACGTTCTACGGTGCTCCTCTTGACCTTGCTCCGGGTGGGGTTTACCTAGCCGCCCGAGTCACCTCGGGCGCTGGTGGTCTCTTACACCACCGTTTCACCCTTACCGATCGTCCGAGGACGCCGGCGGTCTGTTTTCTGTGGCACTGTCCCGCGGGTCACCCCGGGTCGGTGTTACCGACCACCCTGCCCTGTGGAGCCCGGACGTTCCTCGGCGGAACCCTCCGAGGAGGAATCCCGACGCGACCGCCCGGCCGACTCATCCGCCGTGTCGGTCAGTCTAGCGGGAGCAAACCGCACCCTTCGCCGCACGTCGTTCGCCTCGGTCAGGCGGACCCGGACCCGCTCGCCCAGGCCCAGACCCGGTCCGTCGAAGCGGGCCCGGACGGCCGGTTCGGCGAGTTGTACCGTGCCGCCGTCACCACGCTCGTTCAGATCCACCACCACCGCGTCGAACTCGTCGCCGACGTGGTCGGCCAGGACCACCGCCTCGACCAGGGCCACCGCCTCGCGCTCGACCTCGTGCGCCCGCCGGTCGCCGGTCTCCATCGCCTTGGGCAACTCGTACAGCCGGGCGCCCACCCACTCCGGCACCTCGGTACCACCCACCAGGGACACGCAGATCTCGCCCGCATAGCGATCGACCAGGCGCCGCAACGGCGCTGTCACATGGGCGTACTCGTCGGCCACCGCGGCGTGCCGGGCCTGCTCCGGGGCGCCCGCGTCGAACGCGGTGTAGCCCGCGCCGCGCAGCAGCCCGGTGGCCTCCTGGAGGAAGGCCGCATGGCGGGGATTGTCCGGATCCAGCGAGCGGATCACCGCACCGTAGGTGCCGCCCTCGGGCCAGGCCACGTCCAGCGCCCGGCCGACCCGGCGGACCTGGGCCAGCGCGTCCGGCGGCGGCTCGGGCAGGGTGCGCAGGATGCCGATGCCCGCCTGGGTCATCAGATCGGCGGCGGCGATGCCGGTGAGCAGCGAGATCTGCGCGTTCCATCCCTCCGCCGGGATCGGCGCGCGGTATTCCAGCCGCCAGGTGTCGCCGTGCTCGACGATCTCCTGCTCGGGGATCGGCAGGCTCACCCCGCCGCGATCGCTCTCGCGCGCCTCGCGCAGCCGGCCGATCTCGGCGAGCAGCGCCAGCGGCTTTTCGGCGGTGCCGGCCTCGATGGTGTGCTGCACCCGGGCGTAGTCGAACCGGGCCCGCGAGCGCACCAGCGCGCGGAAGACGTCGGTGCCGACCAGGTCGCCGGCCTCGTCCAGATCGAGCACCCACACCAGCGCGGGCCGGTCCTGGCCGGGGAGCAGGCTGGCCGCCGCCTCGGACAGGGTCGGCGGATGCAGTGGGATGCGCTCGTCGGGGAGGTAGAGGGTCTCCACCCGGCGCATCGTCTCCGCGTCGAGCGCACCGCCCGGGGTGACCCAGGCCGCCACGTCGGCGATCGCGTAGTGCACCCGGTAGCCGGCGCCGCGGCGGACCAGGTGCATCGCCTGGTCCAGGTCCAGGGATTCGGCCGGATCGATGGTCAGGAAGGGCAGTTCGGTCAGGTCCCGGCGGGCGAACACCGGCCCGCGCCGGGCCGCCGCGTCCGCCTCCGCCAGGACCTCCGGGGTGAACGGGCCGGGCAGCCCCAGATCCGCGCGCAGCCGGGTGAAACCGGCGCGAAGGCGATCACCGTCGGCGGACCTGATGTGGAGATGGCGACGAGGCACGGATCGAGCTTAGGAAAGATCCGCTTCGGTGCACAGGACTTTGACGGGGACTTTCACGGCTATTCGCCCGCGCGCCCGGGGCCGCCGCGACACGATCGGCACGGGTCGGCCCCATAAACTTGATCGGCCCCCCGATCCGCCCGCGCCGCTTGGAGTCCCGCCCGTGCTCGTGTTGTTGCCGCCCTCCGAGGGCAAGGCCGCTGCGGGGGCGGGCCACGCGCTCGATCTCGCGGGTCTTTCGATGCCGGAACTGAACTCCGTGCGGCGGCAGGTGCTCGATTCGTTGATCACCCTGTGCGAGGGCGACGAACGCAAGGCGCTCGAGGTGCTCGGGCTCGGTCCGAAGTTGCACGGCGAGGTGCTGCGCAATCTCGATCTGCGCGAGGCGCCGGCGCTGCCGGTGGCCAAGCTCTACACGGGTGTCCTCTACGACGCACTCGACCTGCCCTCGCTCACCGGCGCCGCCGCGGCCCGCGCGGCCGGGTCGATCCTGGTCTTCTCCGGCCTGTGGGGCGCGCTGCGGCCGACCGACCGGGTGCCGCCGTATCGCTGCTCGATGGGCGTGCGGCTGCCGGGCATCGGCGCGCTCGCGGGGCAGTGGCGCGCGGTGATGGCGCCGGTGTTGCCCCGGCTCGCGGGCGAGGAGTTGGTGCTCGACCTGCGCTCGGCGGCCTACGGCGCGGCCTGGAAGCCGGCCGGCGCGGTGGCCGCGCGCACCGCGACCGTGCGGGTGCTGCACGAGCGGATCGTGGACGGGGTGGCCAAGCGCTCGGTGGTGAGCCACTTCAACAAGGCGACCAAGGGCCGGGTGACCCGCGATCTGCTGGTCTCCGGCGCCGAACCGCGCAACCCGGCCGAACTGGCCGACGCGCTGCGCGAACTGGGTTGGACGGTGGAGACCGCCGAACCCAAGCAGGGCGGCACCCCATGGGCACTGGACATCGTGGTCGCCGCGGTCTGAGCGCACCGGGCCGGTTGCCGCGGCACGAAATGCATTTGACAACGGCCGGGTGCTTCATGACCATGGCGCTCCTCTCCGCAGGCAGAAAACAAAGCATTTCGTCCTACTTTCGGATGATCCGTGCGTCGTGCCCGGCGGAGTCGACGATCCGACATTCATGGGGGATGAGTGAGTTACCCGCCGCCGCCCGGCCAGGACCCGTACCAGCCGCCCGGCCAACCGCAGTACGGACAGCAGCCCTACCCGGGTCAGCCGCAGCCGTACCCCGGCCAGTACCAGCAGCCGCCGCAGCCGGCGTACCCGCCCGGCCAGTACGGCCCGCCGCAATACCCGGGCGGCTACCCGCAGGGCGGCGGCTACCCGCCGCCGCAGCGCAGCCGCAAGGGCCTGTGGATCGGCCTCTCCGTGGTCGCGGTGCTCGCGATCGTCGGCACGCTCGTCGCGATCGGGCTCTCCGGCGGCGACGACAAGAAGAAGGACGTGGCGTCGAGCAGCAGCGCCGTGCCCGGCGCGCCGACACCGAGCGCGAAGAGCTCGTCCGGGTCGTCGAGCGCGCCTCGGACCGGCGGCGCGCAACCGCCCACGTCCCCCGTGCGGACCGAGGACGGCGGCGACCCGCCGGTCGGCAACACCCAGCAGAAGCAGTATCTCGACCTGGCCCGCAACATGGTGCCCAGCCTCAAGTCGAAGTCGGACGCCGAGCTGATCGCCCTGGGCAAGGGCATCTGTTCGGACCTCAGGGCGGGCAAATCCTTCCAGGAGCTGGCCATGGCGCAGCCCGACCCGGGGTCCTGGGCGATGGCGGGCGGCCTCGCCGTCGGCGGCCTGTGCCCGGACCAGCGGAGCAAACTGAAGGGCTGACGTCGAGCCCGATCAACGGGCCGACGCCGCACCGCGAGCGCCCCGTTCCCGACTTTCGGGAACGGGGCGCTCGTCGTTGCGGGCGGCACAACGAACCGAAGCGATCCGCGATGTACATTTCTCGCGGGCTCGCGGTGCTCCGCTCGTACTGTTTCGATCACCTCCGAACCCGGTCGGCACATCGACTGGGGCGACCCGCGATGATGGGGATTGCCCGGACCGGTCTCTCGCGTTGTATTACGCACAGGCGCCGGGTGGGCGCGCACGAACGCACGCGGAAGAAGGGGTTCCATGGAGCGAATGGGCAGAATGGCCGGATGGCTGCGCCGTCGACCGCGTGAGGATCCGGACACCGTTCGCGACCGGCGGGCCGGACTGCTCATGGACCTGGTCGAACGCGGTTGGCCCGTCTGTCCGGCGGCGCACCCGGTGGGCTTCGGTTGTTCGTGCGACCGGGTGGGTTGTCCGGCGCCGGGCATGCACCCGGTCTCCTTCGCCTGGCAGACCCAGGCGTCCACCGATCCGGTCCAGGTGGCGCGCTGGCTGGAGTTGTATCCGGAGGCCAACTTCGTCACCGCGACCGGCGCCGGCCACGACGTGCTGGACGTACCCGCGGCAGCCGGCGAGATCGCCCTCGCGGCATTCGCCGAGCAGGGCATCGAGATCGGCCCGGTGGCCTCCTGCGGGCCCGAGCGCACGTTGTTCTTCACCGCGACCCGAGGCACCCCCGCCGACGAGGACGAGTGGTGGCCCTGCGAGTTGGACTGCCATCCCGAGACGCTGGACGCGCACCCGGGGCTGCGCTGGCACTGCCGGGGCAGCTATGTGCTCGTGCCGTCCTCGCAACACCCCTCGGGGCAGGCGGTGCGCTGGATCCGCGGCCCCGAACTGCCGCTGCCCGATCCGCTGCGGGTGCTCGACGTACTCACCGACGCGTGCGACACGGTGGGCGCGACGGCCGGCGACGTGCGCTGGATGTAGCCGGCCCGCCCCCGCGTCCTATTCGCCGTCCGCGCCGACCAGGCCGTACATCCACCCGACCAACTGCACCTTGCCACCGGCCTTGGGCACCACCGCGACGTATTCCGAGAGCCGGTGCTCGGTGACCGACCGGGTCGGCTTGCCGGACAGGAAGGCCAGCGTCGAGGCGTCCACGTCGCCGAGTCGGCGCGGCGGCTGCACGGTGAGCTTGATGCTGTGCTGGAGTGCGAAGAGCACCAGCGCGCCGCCGTCCTTCGTGCGCAGCGCGAGCGCCGGGAACTGGCCCGCCGCGCTGTCCACGGTCTGCCGGACGAAGCCCTCGCCGATCGGATCGTCGCGCTGCTTGCGCAGTTGCGCGGTATACGGGTCGGGCCCGAACAACTCCGCGCGGGTCCGGCCGTCCTTGAGGAACTCGGCGAGCGCGGGCGCCAGTTCGCCCGGCGCGACGGCCGGCCCGGACGCCGTCGGGGGGAGCGCCGCCAGGTAGCCGTCCCGGTCCCGCTTCAGCTCGGGCAGCGGATTTTGCAACGTCGGCCCCCACGCGGCCTGCCACACCGCGTCCGGGCCGGCCCGCAGGAACACCAGCAGTTGCGGCTTGGCGTTGTTGAAGTTGGGCGTGCTCTGTACGGCGAACCACTTGGGCCAGCCGATCACCTTGGGGATCAGGAACTCGGGCCGCTCGTGGCTGATCGGTGCCTTGCCCAGATCGCCGCGCGGGTCGGTGAAGCTCAGGATCCGCAGCCCGGCCTGGTCGAGCGCGCCCAGCGAGCCGGTCTCGACGCGGGCGTTGAGCGGGAGATCGCGGTTCGCGTACGCCTGGTTGTTGCGTACCTCGTAGTCGTGCAGCACCTTGGCGGCGGCGCGCTTGTCCAGGGCCTCGACGGGGGTGCCGGAGCCGTTGACGCTGACGCAGCCGGTCGCGGCGAGCGCGGTCACGAGCAGGGCGGCGGTCGCGGCCACCGCGCGGGATATGCGCATCGGTACTCGGCAACTCTTCCGGGGGAGCGGGCAGGAGGAGAACTCGCGAAACCTTACTGCCCACGCCCCGCACCCCGTACGGCAGCGCGCCCGCCCGCCGCGGCCGGCTACCCGATCGTCAGCACCTCGGCGCCGGTGTCGGTGACGACCAGCGTGTGCTCGAACTGCGCGGTGCGCCTGCGGTCCTTGGTGACCACGGTCCAGCCGTCGTCCCACATGTCGTAGTCGTGGGTGCCCAGGGTCAGCATCGGCTCGATGGTGAAGGTCATCCCGGGCTCCATCACGGTGGTCGCCCGCTCGTCGTCGTAGTGCGGGATGATCAGGCCGGAGTGGAACGAGCTGTTGATCCCGTGGCCGGTGAAGTCGCGGACCACGCCGTAGCCGAAGCGCTTGGCGTAGGACTCGATGACCCGGCCGATCACGTTGATCTGCCGACCCGGCCGAACCGCCTTGATGCCCCGGTTGAGCGCCTCGCGAGTGCGCTCGACCAGCAGCTTCGACTCCTCGTCCACGTCGCCGACGAGGTAGGTCGCGTCGGTGTCGCCGTGCACGCCGCCGATGAACACGGTCACGTCGATGTTGACGATGTCGCCGTCGCCGAGCCGGGTGGTGTCCGGGATGCCGTGGCAGATCACCTCGTTGATCGAGGTGCAGATGGTCTTCGGGAAGCCCCGGTAGCCCAGGCAGGACGGATAGGCGTGGTGGTCGAGCACATACTCGTGGGCGACCTTGTCCAGCGCGTCGGTGGTCACCCCGGGCGCGATCTGCGCCGCGGCGGCCTCCATCGCGCCCGCCGCGATCCGCCCGGCGACGCGCATCCGCTCGATCGTCTCGGCGTCCTGCACCTCGGGCCCGGTGTACGGGGTGGGCGCCGGCTTCCCGACATACTCCGGCCGCGGGATGTCGGCGGGAACGGAGCGGATGGGGGTCGGCTTACCGGGTACGAGAATCGCCATAACCAGCGAGTGTAGCCGGCGCCGTGACCGAGGCACCGACGAGCGGTACATCGAGTGGGCGGAGGACGGGCCGTGAAGTTCAGACTGTGGCGCAAACCCCAGGGGCGCGCCGGCGAGTGGTACTACTGCATCCGGCACGGCAAGGTCGAAGAGGGCCAGGAATGTCCGGCCCGCGACCGCCTCGGGCCGTACGCGACCCGCCGGGAGGCGGCAAACGCGCTGGAGACCGCCAAGACCCGCAACCAGGTGTGGGAGAACGACCCCAACTGGAACGACCCCGGCCGCCGCTGATTCGCCGCGGGTCGCCGGGGTCGGGCCGGAAACGTTTTTCGGAGGGCACACACCAACCCCCTCCGCCCGGGATCGGGCGGAGGGGGTTTCGGTCAGGCGCGGGACTTGACCGGGGTGCGCTTTCGCCTGGCGGTCGGTTTGCCGGCCGATACCGCCTTTCGGGTACGGGTCGCGGCCGGCTTGGATTTGGCTACGGCCTTTCGGGTTGTCGCGGGTTTGCCGGTGCTCTTCCTCGATACCGCCTTTCGGGGTGCCGAGGTGTTCTTGCGGACCGCGCCGGCGCGTTTGGCGACGGTTCGGCCGACCGGGGTCTTCCGGGGCGCGGACGCGGTCTCGACCGTGTGGTCCTCGACCAGTTCGGTGTCGCCGTTGCGCTGGATGTAGCGCAGCGCGGTGAGCGCCTCGCGCTTGGTTTCATAGGCCGAGGACTTGATGATCGGCGAGCCGTTGGCGGCGGTCAGCACGAAGCCGAACCTGCCCGAGCGTCCCTTGCTGACAATGAATTTGGCCGGCACTTGCGTCTCCTTGAGAGGGCGAAGAGAAAGTTTTCTCCTCCACGGAAACATGGTTCGTCCCGGTTGTCATATATAAGTGCTATTTCGGAGTGAATCGACCTCCTCAGTCGAAAACCACTGTGACCTCGACTGCATCCGGGCGTGGACCGGTGTCCTGCACGGTTTCGGCCGGCAGGATCGCGGCCATGACATCCCCCTCGTCCCCCAAGCGCGACCCGCGTGACCTGCCGAACATCGACGACCTGGTGGTGGGCGTCCTCGGCGGCACCGGCGAGCAGGGCCGCGGCCTCGCCTACCGCCTCGCCGTCGCCGGCCAGAAAGTGATCATCGGCTCGCGCAGCGCCGAGCGCGCCGGGTCCGCCGCCGCGGAGCTGGGCGCCGGTGTGCGCGGCGCCGACAACGCCACCTGCGCGGCCGAGAGCGACATCGTGATCATCGCCGTCCCGTGGGAGGGGCACCGCGAACTGCTGCTCTCCCTCACCGGCGAGCTGGCGGGCAAGATCGTCGTCGACTGCGTGAACCCGATGGGCTTCGACAAGCAGGGCGCGTTCGTGCTCGACGTCGCGGAGGGCAGCGCCGCCCAGCAGGCCGCCGCGCTGCTCCCCGACTCCGCCGTCACCGCCGCGTTCCACCACGTCTCCGCGGTGCTGCTGCTCGACCCGAATGTGGAGTCCCTCGACACCGACATCATGGTGCTCGGCGACGAGCGCGAGGCCACCGACGCGGTGCAGGCGCTCGCGTCGCGGATCCCCGGCATGCGCGGGGTCTACGCCGGTCGGCTGCGCAACGCGCGTCAGGTGGAGGGGCTCACCGCCAACCTGATCTCGACCAACCGCCGCTACAAGGCGCACGCCGGACTGCGGATCACCGACGTGTGAGCCGCGCCCGACCCCCGGCGCGCCGGGCGAAACCACGAGTGGCCCCGGACATCGGATGATGTCCGGGGCCACTCGTCGGTTCGCCGCCGACCGGGGGATCAGGCCAGCGACGCGGTCCAGGTGCCGAGCGGGCGGGTGACCAGCTCGCCGGCGCCGTTGTCGATCGCGTCCTGGAGACCGGCCAGCACGTGGGTGACCATGCCGGCGGTGGCCGGGTCGGTGAGCACGTGCTGTACGTCGGCCTCGACGCCCAGGCGGGTGTGCACCTCGGGGACGGAGATCTCCGGGCCGGAGACGACGAAGTTGTTCAGGTCCCGGAGCAGGGCCTTGAGCTGGATCAGCGCGCGGATGCCGCCCTGGACGCCCGGCGAGGCGGAGATCGCGACGATGGACTTGCCCGCCAGGACGCCCTGCGCGTACGGGCGCGAGGCCCAGTCCAGGGCGTTCTTGAGTACGCCCGGCAGGCTGCGGTTGTACTCGGGGGTGGCGATGATCAGGCCGTCGGCCTCGGCGATCGCCTCGCGCAGCCGGACCACGGCGGCCGGCGGGTTGGCCTCCAGGTCCTGGTTGAAGTGCGGCAGTTCGTCCAGGCCCTTGTACACCTCGATCTGCATGCCCTCGGGCGCGAACGGCTGGAAGGCGTTCAGCAGCGCGGTGTTGAACGACTCGGCACGCAGCGAACCGGAGATGGCGAGGATGCGAGACATGGGGTCCTCCGTGAATGGCGGGCGAAGCGAAGTGGTGTTGTTGAACGTTTAACAATGTAGCGCGAGCTTGTTGCGGTTTCAACTTCCGGGTGCGATCGGCACTCCCGGCCCGAGGTCCGGTGCGGCCGGGCGGTGCCGGCGGATGGCGCGACGGGGGCCACAATGGAGCCGCGTCGCGCCCGATCCGCCCGCGACCGATCCCGGTCCGCACCCGTCTGGAGCCCCCGCCATGCCCCGCATCGTCGTCCTCGCCGTGATCGTGTGCGTGCTCGCGCTCGCCGCCGCCGTGGTGGCCTTCGTCGGCGGAAGCTGGCTCGGCGTCCCGTTCGTGCTGCTCGCCGCGCTGGACGGGAACATCGCGTTCTACTACGTGCGCCGGCAGCGCGTGCGCCGCTCGCGCGAGCTCGCCGCCCAGGGCTGAGCCCGTCCCGTCTTGCCCATCGGGCGTCCCTGGTAAGGGTGGACGCCGTCGATCGGTGGCGTGTCGGCATCGAATTCGAACAAAGGTTCGAGCTACGCTTCGACCCGAAGTTGTCCACAGGCGTGCGCCGGTCGTGCCTGCGTGTCGGTGCGACGGGTTAGCGTTCAAGGTGTGAAGCGAACACCACAGACCGGCAAGGCGGCAGGCATGGCAGGACAGGATCGCGAGAAGGCGCTGGAAAACGCCCTCGCCCAAATTGAACGACAGTTCGGGAAGGGTTCGGTGATGCGTCTCGGCGACGAGGCGCGCGCACCGATCGAGGTCATTCCCACCGGCTCGATCGCGCTCGACGTGGCGCTCGGCATCGGCGGCCTCCCGCGCGGCCGGGTCGTGGAGGTATACGGCCCGGAAGGCTCCGGCAAGACGAGCCTCGCGCTGCACGCCATCGCGAGCGTCCAGCGGGCCGGCGGCATCGCGGCGATCGTCGACGCCGAGCACGCGCTCGACCCCGACTACGCGAAGAAGCTCGGCGTCGACACCGATGCGCTCCTGGTCTCCCAGCCGGACACCGGCGAGCAGGCGCTGGAGATCGTCGACATGCTCACCCGCTCCGGCGCGGTGGACATCATCGTCATCGACTCGGTGGCGGCGCTCGTGCCGCGCGCCGAGATCGAGGGCGAGATGGGCGACTCGCACGTCGGCCTCCAGGCCCGACTGATGAGCCAGGCGCTCCGCAAGATCACCGGTGCGCTCAACCAGACGAACACCACCGCGCTGTTCATCAACCAGCTGCGCGAGAAGATCGGCGTGATGTTCGGTTCGCCGGAGACCACGACCGGTGGCCGCGCGCTGAAGTTCTATGCGTCCGTGCGACTGGACATCCGGCGGATCGAGACGCTCAAGGACGGCACCGAGGCGGTCGGCAACCGCACCCGGGTCAAGGTCGTCAAGAACAAGCTCGCGTCGCCGTTCAAGCAGGCGGAGTTCGACATCCTCTACGGCATCGGGATCAGCCGTGAGGGCGGCCTGATCGACATGGGTGTCGAGCAGGGCTTCGTGCGCAAGTCCGGTGCCTGGTACACGTACGAGGGCGACCAGCTCGGCCAGGGCAAGGAGAACGCGCGCAAGTTCCTCAAGGACAACCCCGACCTCTCCGACGAGATCGAGAAGAAGATCAAGGAGAAGCTCGGGGTCGGCCCGCGGGTCGACGTGCCTGCGGAAGCGGAACCCGAGGAGGGCTGAGCCCGTGGGTCGCCCTGCCGGCGAGTGGTCGAACACGTGGGGAGACGGAGCCGAGGCGGGCCCCGTCCCCCCACCTGTCGACGCCGCCGAACTGCGGGCCGCGCTGGCGGCGGTCGCCGCGCGTGCCGCGACGGGCGATCGGGCCGCGGGCGGTGGTGCCAAGCGCGGTGCCGCACGTCGTGCGGGCACGACGCGCCGCGACTCGGGGGAGCGCGACGCGGGCGAGTACGGCCACGACCATGATTCCCACCCGATGGACGACGGCTCGGGGGCCGGCGACCCGGGCGAGGGCGAGCGGGGCGCCGGGCGGCGGTCCGCAGCCGGTCGAGCCGGGCGCGCCGGGCAGGATCGGCGGGACAGGCAGGGCGGGCGGGCCGGGACTCGGGGCCGGACCCGTCGCGACGAGCAGGACCCGGACGGCGACGCCGCGCCCGAACCACCGGCGGATCCGGAGGCCACCGCGCGGGCGATCTGCCTGCGCCTGTTGACCGGCCGGGCCCGCACCCGGGCCCAACTGGCCGACGCGCTGCGCCGTCGTGAGGTGCCCGACGAGGTCGCGGAACACGTGCTCGGCCGATTCACCGACGTCGGCCTGATCGACGACACCGCGTTCGCGGGCGCGTGGGTCGACACCCGGCACACCGGCAAGGGGCTGGCCCGCCGGGCGCTGGCCCGCGAGCTGCGGCAGCGCGGGGTGGACGCCGTCGTGGTCGACGAGGCGGTCGGCCGACTCGACCCGGAGCAGGAGCTGGAGACCGCCCGGGCCCTGGTGGCCCGACGCCTGCCGGGCACGCGCGGCCTGGACCGGGACAAGCGGATCCGCAGGCTGGCGGGCATGCTCGCGCGCAAGGGCTACGGCGAGGGACTGGCGATCCGGGTGGTCCGCGACGCCCTCGACCAGGAAGCCGAGACCGACGCGGCCGGCGACGAGTCCGAGACCCCTTGGCAGGTCTGGGACGGGCCGGCCTGATCCGGCCCACCGTGGCTTCGATCGGTGACCTAGCCTGGGAGCGTTGTCCGGGCCGTCGGGCCGCCACAAGCGCGTCCCTCGGCACGTTCGCGTCCCAGCCGTCCGCTTGAAGGGCCATCCGCCTTGGCGATCAGTGTGTTCGACATGTTCTCGATCGGGATCGGCCCGTCGAGCTCCCACACGGTGGGCCCCATGCGTGCCGCGCGGATGTTCGCGCAGCGGCTCAAGACCGAGGGCGTCCTGGACCGGGTCGCCTCCGTCCGGGTCGAGCTGTTCGGCTCCCTGGGCGCCACCGGGCACGGGCACGGCACCCCGCGAGCGGTGCTGCTCGGCCTGGAGGGCTACGCGCCGCGCACCGTCGACCCGGAGGAGGTCGAACCGGAGCTGGCCCGGATCCGCGCATCGGGCCAACTGCGGCTGCTCGGTGTGCAGGACATCGCCTTCGACGGCGACCGCGACCTGGTGCTGCACCGGCGCAAGACGTTGCCCTACCACGCGAACGGGATGACCGCGTGGGCGCGCGACGCGGACGGCACCGAGCTGCTGACCAAGACCTACTACTCGGTGGGCGGCGGTTTCGTGGTGGACGAGGACGCGGTGGGCGCGGATCGGGTCAAGCCCGACGACACCGTGCTGCGCCACCCGTTCCGGACCGGCGACGAGCTGCTTCGGCTGACCCGGGAGACCGGGCTCTCGGTCTCCGCGCTGATGCTGGAGAACGAGAAGGCGTGGCGCACCGAGGCGGAGATCCGCGCCGAACTCCTGGAGATCTGGCAGGTGATGCGCGCGTGTGTGGAGCGCGGCCTGGCCACCGAGGGCATCCTGCCCGGCGGCCTGAAGGTCCGCCGCCGGGCCTCGCGGACCGCCCGCACGCTGCGTGCCGAGGGGGATCGGCCCACGCACGCGATGGAGTGGGTCACCCTGTGGGCGATGGCGGTCAACGAGGAGAACGCGGCGGGCGGCCGGGTGGTCACCGCGCCCACCAACGGCGCCGCCGGGATCATCCCGGCCGTGCTGCATCACTATGTGGCCACCGTGCCCGGCGCGGACGACGACGGCATCGTGCGCTTCCTGCTCGCCGCCGGGGCGATCGGCATGTTGTTCAAGGAGAACGCGTCGATCTCCGGCGCCGAGGTCGGCTGCCAGGGCGAGGTGGGCTCGGCCTGCGCGATGGCCGCCGGCGGTCTGGCGGAGGTCCTGGGCGGCACCCCGGAGCAGGTGGAGAACGCCGCCGAGATCGGCATGGAGCACAACCTCGGACTCACCTGCGACCCGGTCGGCGGCCTGGTCCAGATCCCGTGCATCGAGCGCAACGGGATGGCCGGCGTCAAGGCGGTCACCGCCGCCCGGCTGGCGCTGCGCGGGGACGGTCGGCATCACGTGTCGCTGGACAAGGTGATCAAGACCATGAAGGAGACCGGCGCGGACATGAAGACCAAGTACAAGGAGACCGCCCGCGGCGGGCTCGCGGTCAACATCATCGAGTGCTGAGTCGCCCCCGACCCTGCTCGATCTCGTTCGATCAAAAACGGCAAGAATCCTGATCAAAGTCCGGCGCAGGGGTGGCCGGATTCGATCATGCACGTCACACTTGGATGGTCCGCGCGCCGGATGTTTCTGCTGTCGCCCGAAGGCCGTGGACCTGTGGCCGTCCCGCCGAGCGCAAGCCCGACGGGACGGCCGCCGCATGTTCGGGGTCGGGCGCGGGGCGGGGTGAGGCGGCCCCGAGCCGACCCGGTCAGCCCAGCGTGCGTCGGAGGAACGCGGCGATCGTCGAACGGTGCTCGCGCGCCTGCGGCAGCAGCGCGGTCAACTCGCCGGCGCCGTGCACGAAGCCGTCCTGTCGGGTGGCCTGGACCGGGACGCCGGCCTCGGCCAGGCGCTTCGCGTACTCCTCGCCCTCGTCGCGCAGCGGGTCGTACTCGCCGGTGAGCACCAGCGCGGCGGGCAGCCCGGCGAGGTCCTCGGTGAGCAGCGGCGAGGCCAGCGGATCGGTCCGCTCGCTGCGCGGGCTGGTCAGGTAGAGCTGGACGGCGTGCTCCAGGTCGGCGCGGGTGAGCAGGTAGCCCTCGCCGTTCTCGGCCACCGACTTCCGGGACAGGGTCAGGTCCAGGATCGCGCCGTCGAGGACCTGGGCGAGCGGGGTCGGCTGTCGGCGGTCGCGCAGCATGATCGTGCAGGCCGCGGCCAGGTTGCCGCCCGCCCCCGAGCCGCCGATGGCGACCTTGTCCGCGTTGACCCCGAGTTGGAAGGCACGCTCCTGGACCCAGATCCACGCGGCGTACACGTCCTCCAGGGGCCACGGGAACTTGAACTCGGGCGCGAGGCGATACTCGACCGAGATCACCACCGCGCCGCTCTCGGCGGCGATGTGTGCGCAGTGGGCGTCGGCGTCGGCCACCGCGCCATGCCACCACGCGCCGTCGTGCAGGTACACGTAGCCTGGACGACCGCCCCTCGGGGCGGCACCGGCCGGCGTGTACACGCGGGCGGTGATCTTGCCCGGTTCGGGCTCCTTGACGGTGATGCTCACATCCCGCGTCGTGACGCCTTCCGGCGCGGGCTCGGCGAACGCGAGGATGGACGTCTGTAGACCTTTGTTCGACGCGGTACGGCGCTCCGCCAGGGGCAGGTCGGCCGGAAGGGGCGGCGCGGCGGCGACAGCGTCGAGAATCGGCTGGATCTGCGGTGCGACGGGCATGCGACTCCTCCGAACGGATTACGAAGCAGCACAGTAGAACTTCACGCCCGGAGTTGACAGAGCGTCAGACACCGGGCGCGTGACATAGGCCACACAGAAAGTGCACGAAGGGCGTCAACCGTGTCAGTTGTCCCCTGCGTTCCATGGACGAACCCACTGAGGAGTACGCGTTGACCGTCATCGACGAGCCCCGGATACCCGGCGCGCCGCCCGCCGGCCCGGGTCGGGGCGCTCTCGACGAGAACACGTCGGGGCCCCGGTCGTTCGCGGAGCGCGGCGCCCGTCTGCTGTGGCCGCCGCTGGCGGTATACGCGGGCACGGCGGTGCTGCAACTGCTCGTGCTGTCGTGGATGATCCCGCCGGGCGGCCCGAGCCTGCGCGACCGCCTGCTGCAGTGGGACGCGCACTGGTACGTCGACGTCGCCGCGCACGGCTATCCGGACAGCTTCACGTACACCCCCGAAGGCGATCTGACCGGGAACACGCTCGCGTTCTTCCCGCTGTATCCGGGCCTGGTCCGGATCGTGCACTACCTCACCGGCACCGACTACGAGACGGCCGGCCTGATCGCCGGACACCTGGCCACCTGCGTCGCGTTGTGCGTGCTCTACGTGCTGATGGCGCGCCTGTACGACCGGCGCGCGGCGCTGGTGATGACCGTCCTGGTGGGCGGCGCCCAGCCGATGTCCGTGGTGTTCTCGATGGCCTACAGCGAGACGTTGTTCCTGGCCCTCGCGGCGGGCACGCTGCTGGCCGCGCATCGCAAGGCCTGGTTGACCGCAGGGCTGCTCGCGTGTCTGACCAGCGTGACCCGGCCGGCCGGGATCGCGGCGATCGCCGCGCTCGGGGTGGCCGCGCTGCTCGAGATGTGGCAGCACCGGCGGGTCCTGTACCGCCCGCTGGTCGCGAGTGTGCTCGCGTGTGTGGGGATGCCGCTCTACCTGCTGTGGGTGGGCAACCGGCTCGGGCAGATCGACGCGTGGTTCACCATCCAGGACGCCGGGTGGGGTACCAAGTGGGACAACGGCGACGCGGTCTGGCACTTCCTGACCGACACGCTGCGCAACGGGGACCAGTGGATAGCGGTGAGCACCGCGGTGCTGATCATCGCCGCCGTGATCGGCTCGCTGGTCGCGCTGAATCGACGGATCTGGCCGCCGCTGGCGGTCTACGGCCTGTCCATCCTGGTGATGACGCTGTGCCAGAGCAACTACTACCACTCCAAGCTGCGGCTGATGATCCCCACGCTGCTGTTCTTCGTACCGTTGGCGACGGTGCTCGCGCGGGCGCGGACGAAGACGGCGGTGCTGGTGCTCGGCGGGATGTGTCTGTTCGGGATGTGGTACGGCGCGTACATGTTGACCACCTGGCACTACGGGATCTGACCCGTACCGTGCTCGGCCGCCGGACGGGCCCTGCTCGGCCCGTCCGGCGGGTGGTCAGTGACCGGCTCCGCGGGCCCGGTCGATGGCCTCCTCCATGATGTCCAGCTGCTCCGGAGGAAGGTGCGCGGCCAGGTAGCCGTCGGGGCGGATCAGCAGGATCGTGTGCGCGCCGGCGCCCGGGTACTCGGGGGTGACCACCAGCTCGGCCGGTGCGGCGAGCTTGTCCAGGCGGGCGCGCAGTCGTGGCATCAGGCCCGCCTCGCGCCAGCGGTCGCCGTGCCACACCTCTATGCCCGGGGCGATCAACAGCACCACCAGGCCCCGATCCAGACACTCGGTCAGCCAGCCGTCGGCGCCGTCCGCACGCACCACCGGGACGTCGCGGATCCACTCGCCCACCCCCGGGCCCGGGGTGAGCAGCGGTGAGCCGGTGTAGTCCGGGCCCGAGGTGCTCGCCGCCGGGCCGCGCGGGTCCAGCCGGCGCAGCGTGGTGCCCTTGCCGCGCGCGCCCATCAGGGTCAGTCGGCGGCCGACCTTCTGCGCGGGGCTCGCGGGGGCCAGGAAGTGCAGCGCGTCCTCGCCGAGAGCCAGCCGGCGGCGGGCCGCGCCGCGGCGTTCGCCGTGGTACGTCTCCAGGAGCCGGATCGGCGCGTAGCCGCGCAGGGTGAAGGCCAGCTTCCAGGCCAGGTTGCGCACGTCCTGGAGGCCGAGTTCGACCGCGTCGGCGGCGGATGGGTGGACCAGGTGCGCGGCGTCCCCCGCGAGCAACACCCGGCCGACCCGAAATCTTCGGGCCAGCCGCTGATGCACCTCGTACTCGCCGCTCCACAGCAGGTCGTGCGCGGGCTCCTCGGCGGCGGTGTCGCCGTCGGCGGAGAGCGCGTCCAGGGCGCGCAGCACCGAACGCACCCGGGCGGAGACCCGCTTGGGGTCGGCCAGGTCGCCGGTCACCGGGATCACCCGGGTTTCCTCGGCGGCCTTGGCCACGCCGTGCGCCATCGGCAGTTGCCAGGTCAGCCGCCATACGTCGTCCGGCAGCGGCTGGGCGAGCACCGTGCCGCCGCGGTGGAACGGCGGGTCGACGAACAGCTGGGGGGTGGCCGGGCCGCCGGTGTCGGGGGCCGCGGGCTCGTCGGCGAGCGAGGGATCCGGCGGTACCAGCGAGGTGGCGGTGCCGCGGCGCGGCAGCCGTACCTTCACGTCCGCGCACAACAACCGGTCCACCCGCGGCCGGCCGGGGAAGCGCACGTCCACCGCGCGGCGCACCACCGAGCGGGCCCCGTCGCAGGCCACCAGCCACTGCGCCCGAAACTTGACCGGGCCGCCGGGGCCGCGAGCGTGCACGGTGACCGAGGTCTCGTCCTGTGCGACGCCGTCGATCCGGTGCCGCCACGCGGTGGTCACCAGGGGGCTCGCGTGCGCGGCGTCCAACAGGGCACGTTCCAGGCGCTGTTGGGAGAGCCCGTAACGGACGGGGGCGTCGGGCTCGTCGACCGGCTGCGGCACGTCGCGACCTCGGCGGCGGATCCGCTGTACGCCCCACGGTTCGGCGGCACCGTCGAGCCGGGTGCCGGTCAGGTCGTAGACGAAGGCCAGCGTCGCGGCGTCCAGACCGCATGCGCGCGAGCCGGCCCGGGGCGTGCCGTTGCCCGAGTCGAGCACGACCGAGCGCACCCCGCGCCCGGCCAGCGCCAGTGCGGCGGCCAGTCCGGCGGGCCCGGCGCCCGCGATGATCACCGAGTCCGCGCGCGGCACATTGCCCGCCATCGTGGCCCCCCAAGTGTTGCAAGACGTGTCGTACTCGTCGCCCATCATCCGGCACCGGGGCCCTTCGACGACAAAGCGACGCCCCGCGGGTGGGGTCACCGCGGGGCGTCGGTCGTGGGTGGCGCCGCTGCCGGGTTCGGCAACGTGCCTGCCCGGGAGCCGGGTTCGGGGTGATCGGCGAGGCGAGCAGGCCCGCCGGGCCGGGTGCCATGCCGGGTGCCGCCCCGGCGACTCACCGAAGGCGGCACCCGTGTGGCGAGGGGTCAGACGGCCATCGCGTCCCGGGGCAGGGCCGCCGGGCCCGCCCCCGCGGTCGCCGCGGCCGGCGGCTTGCCCTTGCGGGAGGTGCGCAGCCTGCGTTCCAGCCAGGTCGCCAGGGCCGACAGGATCATGCACATCGCGATGTAGATCGTGCCGACGATGATGGTGACCGGGATGAACGGCATGTTGTAGTCCTGGTAGCCGCCGATCAGCTTGGCCGCCGCGAGCAGTTCCGGGTAGGTGATCAGGAAGCCGAGCGAGGTGTCCTTGAGGGTCACCACGATCTGGCTGATGATCGTCGGCAGCATGGTGCGGATGCCCTGTGGGACCAGGATCAGCGTCATCACCTGGGTCTTGCGCAGGCCCAGCGCGTAGGCCGCCTCGCTCTGCCCCCTGGGCACGGCCAGGATGCCGGCCCGGATGTTCTCCGCCTGCACGGTGCCGTTGTAGATGGTCAGGCCGACCACCAGCGGCCACAGCGGTTCCCACTTCCACCAGCCCTGACTGGCGGGCACCAGGTAGAGCATGAAGATCAGTACGAGCAGTGGCATCGCGCGGAAGAAGGTGACGAACGTGGTCGAGGCCCAGCGCACGATCCGGTGATCGGAGAGCCGGCCCGCGGCCAGGAACGCGCCGAGCACGATGGAGAACACCGCGGCCAGCGCGAACGCCTTGAGCGTGGCCTTGAGGCCGTCGAAGATGAACTGCTGGACCCCGCTGTACTGGAACGGGTCCCACTTGGCCGACTCGAACTGGCCGGTGTCGTCGAACCGGACGATCACGAAGACCAGGAAGCCGGCCAGGGCCAGGCTGCCGAGTACGCCGACGATCAGGTTGCGCCGCCGGGCCCGGGGACCGGGTACGTCGAACAGCACGCTCGCTTCGCGGCTCATCGGACCACCGCCAGCTTCTTCTCGAGCGCGGCGAGGCCCGCGCTCATGGTCAGGGTGATGATCAGGTAGCCGACCGCGATCCACAGCAGGACCCACACCGCCTTGTAGCCGTTCTCCACCATCTCCGACCTCGTGCCCATGAGTTCGGTGACGTTGAAGGCGCTGGCGATGGCCGAGTTGCGGACCATCGCGATCAGCAGGCTGCCGATCGGCGGGACCGCCGCCCGACCGGCCTGCGGCAGCACGATCTGGCCCAACGTCTGGGTGAAGGACATGCCCAGGCTGCGGGCCGCCTCGGCCTGGCCGATCGGCACGGTGTTGATGCCCGAGCGGATCGCCTCGCAGATGAACGCGGCGGTGTAGGTGCTCACCGCGATGACCGCGAACTCGAAGAAGGAGAAGTTGAATCGCAACTTCGGGAAGCCGAGTGCGACGAAGAAGAAGATCAGCGTCAGGGGGGTGTTGCGAAAGAGCGTGACGTAGGCGGTGCCGAACCAGCGCAGCGGCGGTACCGGCGAGACCCGACACGCGGCTATCAGCGTGCCGAGCAGAAGCGACACGATCCCACAGACGACGGTCAGCTTGAGCGTCCCGACGAAGCCGTGCCACAAGAGATCCCAGTTGTCCTGGATCACCTCGAGCATCGTGATCGAGCCCTCCTCTCCGTGATCGTGGGTTCAGGGGTGGGGTGGCTGCCCGATCCCCCGTACGTGTGCGGTGGGGACGGGAGGGGTCGCGCGCCGGCCGGTCCCGGGGGAGCCGGGACCCGCCGACGCGCGCGACCGCGGTGGGTCGGTACTGCGGCCGGTCAGTAGCGGACGAGCGCCGGGATGGCCGGGGCGGCCGAGCCGGACAGACCGAGCGTGGCGTCGTAGGCCTTCTTCCAGTCGCCGTTCTTCTCGTGCGCCTCGAGCGCGTCGCTGACCGCGTTGCGGAAGGTCGCGTCGTCCTTGTTCAGGCCGACGCCGTAGTTCTCGACGGTGAACGGGTCGCCGACCACCTTGAGCGAGCCGGGGTCCTTGGCCGCGTAGCCCTTGAGGATCGCGTCGTCCGTGGAGACCGCGTCGACCTGGTTGGACAGCAGGCTCTCGACACACAGCGAGTAGGTGTCGAAGGCCCGGGTGGTGGTGTCCGGGAAGTTGGCCTGCAGGTTCTGCAGCGGGGTCGAACCCTTGGCGGAACACACCGTCTTGCCCTTGATGGTGTCCTTGCCGGTGATCGAGGTCTCGCTCTTGCGGACCAGGAGGGACTGGCCGGCGATGTAGTACGGGCCCGCGAAGGACACCTGCTGCTTGCGCTTGTCGGTGATGCTGTAGGTGCCGACGTAGTAGTCGATGTCGCCGTTGACGAGCGCGTTCTCCCGGTTGGTCGAGGCGATCGCCTTGAACTCGATCTTGTCCGGGCCGAAGCCGAGGTCGGCCGCGATCATCTTGGCGATCTCGATGTCGAAGCCGGAGACCTTGCCGGTGGCCGGGTCCTTGGAGCCGAGGAAGGGCTGGTCCTCCTTGGCGCCGACGATCAGCTTGCCGCGCGACTTGGCCGCGTCGAAGGTCTTCGAGCCGGTGATCGCCACATCGGCCTTCGCGGTGTACGTGGGCAGTTCGGCCTTGGCCGCGCCCGGCGCGCCCGGCGAACCACCGGTGCCCGCGGCCGGCGTCTTGGCCTCGGGCGAACCGCTCTTGCCACACGCGGTACCGAACAGGGCGAGCACGGCGATGCCGGCGACCGCCACGGATGAGCGCATCTTCATGTCAACGTCCTTGTGGGAAAAGGGAAATGGGCCGAACGACCGCTGAACTTCGGGGTGCCGAGCGGGAGTTGAGCAACCGGGCGCGCTGGGGGCGCCCGGCGGCGCTCAGTGGTGCAGGATCTTGGAGAGGAAGTCCCGGGCCCGGTCGCTGCGCGGGTTGCTGAAGAACTCCTCGGGCGTGTTCTCCTCGACGATGCGGCCGTCGGCCATGAAGATCACCCGATTCGCGGCGGAGCGCGCGAAGCCCATCTCGTGGGTCACCACGACCATCGTCATGCCCTCGCGGGCCAGGTCGCGCATGACCTCCAGGACCTCGTTGATCATCTCCGGGTCGAGCGCCGAGGTGGGCTCGTCGAAGAGCATCACCTTGGGCTGCATGGCCAGCGCGCGGGCGATCGCGACCCGCTGCTGCTGGCCGCCGGACAGTTGCGCGGGGTACTTGTCCGCCTGGCTGGCCACGCCGACCCGGTCGAGCAGTTCGCGGGCCCGCTCGGCGACCACGTCGTGCTTTTCGCGGCGGACCCGGAGCGGGCCGAGCATCACGTTCTGCAACACGGTCTTGTGCGCGAACAGGTTGAAGGACTGGAACACCATGCCCACGTCCGAGCGCAGCCGGGCGAGTTCGCGGCCCTCCTGCGGCAGCAGGTCGCCGTCGATGGTGATTCGGCCGCCGTCGATCGCCTCCAGGCGGTTGATCGTGCGGCACAGCGTCGACTTGCCCGATCCGGACGGACCGATGACCACGACGACCTCGCCCTTGTGGATCGTCAGGTCGATGTCCTGCAATACGTGCAGCGCGCCGAAGTGCTTGTTGACGCTCTCCAACACGACGAGGGGCTCGCCGGGCTGCGTGTCGTGGGTGGTGTCGCCCTTCGCGAGCACCGGCGGCTTCGGTGCGGTCTCAGAGGCATCCGTCGTCACGATGGCGGGCTCCGTCCAGAGTCGTCCCGTATCTTTTTGCGCGACCGGGTGGCAGATGGGTTCGAGAGTCTCCCGGCGAGGCCGGGTGGTGCGTGACACTAGGGCAGCCGGCACCCCCCCAGTCAGTGCACTTGAGCCTCTCTTGAGGTCAAGAGTCGGTAACGGACCGTCAGATGCGAGGAACCACGTGCGCCTTCTGCTCGTCGAGGATGATCTGCGAGTCGCCGCGCCGCTACGCGCGGTTCTGGGTCGGCACGGCTTCACCGTGCGGCACGCCACCACGGGCGAGGAGGCCCTCGCCGCGATCGACGACCTGCCCGACGTGGTGCTGCTCGACCTGTCGTTGCCCGACCACGACGGCTTCGAGGTGTGCAGTCGGATTCGCCGGCTGTGCGACGTGCCGGTGATCATGGTGACCGCGCGGGCGGACATCCGGTCCCGGATACACGGGCTGAACCTGGGCGCCGACGACTACGTCACCAAGCCCTACGACATCGGCGAACTGCTGGCCCGGATCCACGCGGTGAGCAGACGCACGCGCAGCGACGCGCCGGCCCCGGACGCCCCGCCCGCGGCCAAGGGGCCCGGCGGCATCGAATTGGACCCGGCCACCCGCCGGGTCACCGTGGGCGGCACCGACGTGGTGCTCACCCGCAAGGAGTTCGACCTGCTCGCGCTGCTCGCCCAGCGGCCCGGCGTGGTCTTTCGGCGGGAACAGATCATCAGCGAGGTCTGGCACACCAGCTGGGCCGGCAACAATCGCACCCTGGAGGTGCACGTCGCGTCGCTGCGTTCCAAGCTCGGGAATCCGGCGATCGTCGAGACGGTGCGGGGTGTGGGCTACCGTGTCGTTCCCGAGGCCTGACCCCAGCGGCTTCCCGACGGATCGTCACCGGATTCTGTGCGCACCCGCCTGCGCCTTGCAGCGCTGCATGTTCGGGAATCCGGCGATCGTCGGGACGGTGCGGGGTGTGGGCTACCGTGTCGTTCCCGAGGCCTGACCCCAGCGGCTTCCCGACGGATCGTCACCGGATTCTGTGCGCACCCGCCTGCTCGCGTTGCTCCTTGCCCTGATGACCGCAGTGCTGATCGCGCTCGGCGTCCCGTTGGCGATCTCCCGCGCCTCCGCCCATCAACAGGAGCTGATCCGGGATCGGGTGGACGACCTCACCCGGTTCGTCTCGGACACCCAACTGACCGTGGTGTCGGACACGTTGCGCGCCCAGACCGACGGCGGCGTGCCGCCCGGGCCGGATGCCGCGGACCTGGACATGTTGCGCTCCGAACTGGAACGCTACGAGGCGATCTACGGCATCCGGGTCGGCGCCTTCGACCGGCGCGGCCAGCCGATCGCCGTGTCCCACACGGGATTTCGGGTCGATCCGCGCTCGCCCGCGTTCACCGAGGCGCTCGCCGGGCGGCGCAGCGACGACCCCGGGCAGGTGTGGCCGTGGGAGCGCGATCGTATCGTGGTGGCGGTGCCGGTGATCCACCGCGGCGACGTGGTCGCGGTCGTGCTCACCGATTCGCCGACCGGCCGGATGCGCTCGAAGACCCAGCGGGTGTGGATGATCCTGTTCGCCGGCGAAGTGGTCGCGGTGCTCGCCGCGTTGCTCCTCGCGACCCGGCTCACCGGGTGGGTGTTGCGCCCGGTCCGGGTGCTCGACTCGGTCACCCACGAGATCGCCACCGGCCGGCTCGGCGCGCGGGTGGCGGGCGCCCAGGGGCCACCCGAACTGCGGCGGCTGGCCCGGTCGTTCAACGAGATGGCGGACCACGTGGAGACCGTGGTCGACCAGCAGCGGGCATTCGCCGCAGATGCCTCGCACCAGTTGCGCAATCCGCTGTCCGCGCTGCTGTTGCGGATCGAGGAACTGGGTCTGTCGTTGCCGCCGGGGCACGGCGAGACGTTGGACGGGGTGCGGGACGAGGGTCGCCGACTGACCCATGTGCTGGACGAACTCCTGGAGTTGGCCCTGGCCGAGAACGCCCGCCCGGCCGCCCGGGCGGTGGACGTGGCGGCGCTGGTACACGAACGGGTGGACGCCTGGCGGACGTTGGCGCGTACCCGCGGTCGCCGGCTGGAACAGGAGGGCCCGCTCGCGCTGACCGGCAACGTGGACCCGGTCACGCTCGGCAGCGCGCTGGACGCGATCCTGGACAACGCGCTCAAGTTCGCCCCCGAGAACACCACGATCACCGTGGCCTGCTCGGCGGTCGGCGGCGAGGTGGAGATCCGGGTCAGCGACCGCGGCCCGGGCCTGACCTTCGAGGAGATGCGGCGGGTGGGCGACCGGTTCTGGCGCAGCCCGCGACACCAGAATGTGGACGGCTCGGGCCTGGGCCTGTCGATCGCCCGCACGCTGCTCGGCGCGAGCGGCGGCCGGATCGACTTCGCCGCGCGCGAGGGCGGCGGGCTGACCGTGACGCTGACCGTGCCCAGGGCGGACTAGCTCGGGTCCGAGCCGCCGGACCTGGGGCCGAGCCGACCGCCGGCCGGGTCCGTTCCGGTGCGCGCTATTCGGCCACCCGGCACTGCGGGGCCCGGGGTTGCGGCAGGCCCAGCGGGCGCAGTCGGACGTCGTAGGCACGTTGCCAGTCGCCGTTGGCGATGTGCCGGTTCAGCGCGCCGCACACCGCGTCGGCGAGCGCCATGTCGCCCTTGCTCAGGCCCACGCCGTACGGCTCGTCGGAGAACGGCCGGCCCAGGATCCGCAGCGTGTCCGGGTGTTGCGCGACGAAGCCGGACAGGATCGCGTCGTCCGTGCTGACCCCGCGCACGTTCCCGGCCAGCAACTCGTCCACGCACTCCGAGTACTTGCCGCGCTCCTGGACCCGCATGGTCGGGAACTCGCCGCGGATGCGCACCGCCGAGGTCGACTCGCGCACCACGCACACCGCGCTGCCCGCGAGGTCCTCGGGGCCGCCCACGCCCGGCTCGTTCGCCCGGACCAGGAAGTCCTGACCCGCGATGTAGTACGGGCCGGCGAAGGAGACCTTCTGCGACCGGGCCGCGTTGATCGTGTAGCTCGCCACGACCAGGTCGACCTGACCACTGGTGATCCGATACTCGCGGTTCTGCGTCTCCACGTCCATGAACGAGATGCGGTCCTTGAACCCGAGGTCCTCCGCGATCATCCGGGCCACGTCGTCGTCGAAGCCCTGGTAGGCCTGATCGCCGGTGCGCACACTCCACCCCGGCTGGTCCGGCTTGACCCCGATGATCACCCGGCCCCGGGCCAGCATCGCCCGGTACGTCGGCGAGTTCTTGCGCAGATTGGCGAACGGGTCGGGGGCGTGTGTGCCGCCCTCGGCCCGGTTGTTCTCCACCGCCAGCCACGACGCGCCGACCGCGACCAGCAGGAAGGCCAGCGCGGCGGGCAACGCGATCCGGGTGCGCCGCCACCACCGGGTCCCGGTCGGCGGGCGGGTCGGCGGCTCCTGGCTCGGCGGTTCGCCGGCGTAGGTCGCCTCGACGTCCTCCTCGCGCTCGCGCCGGGGCAGCGGATCGCCGCCCCAGGTCACCGGCACCGAGTCCTGCACGACCCGGGTCAGCAGCGCGTCGGTCTCCTTGGCGTCCAGGCGCCGGGTCGGGTCCTTGCGCAACAGGCCCATGATCACCGGCTCCAGCGGGCCGGCATGCCGGGGCGGTGCGGGCGGCGCGTTGACCACCGCGTCCACGACCTCCACGGGGGAGGCCCGGCGAAACGGCGCCAGGCCCTCGACCATCTCGTAGAGCGTCGCGCCGAGCGACCACAGGTCGGACGCCGGATCCAGCACGTCCGCGTGGTCGGCGAGGGTGTGGTCCCCGTTCGTTGCGTCGGTGAGCACACTCGGTCGGGCCCGGGCGAACTGCTCGGCGCGTTCGGGCGCGAGATAGCCCGGGGTGCCCAGGAGTTCGCCGAACTGGGTCACCTGCGGCGCGTCGGCGAAGGTGGCGATGCCGAAGTCGGTGAGCACCACCCGGCCGTCCATGCCGAGCAGCACGTTGGCGGGTTTGACGTCCCGGTGCAGCACGCCCTTGGCGTGCGCGGCCCGCAGCGCGCGCAGCACGTCCAGGCCGATCCGGGCCGCCTCGGCGTGGTCGAGTCGACCCTCCGCGCGGATCACGTCGGCCAGTGACCGGGAAATCACCAATTCCATGACGATCCACGGCAAACCGTCCTCTTCGAAGACGTCGTGCACCGTCACCACGTTCTCGTGGCGGATTCGGGCCGCCGCGATCGCCTCGCGTTTGCTGCGCTCCAGCCAGGATCGTTGCGATCCGGCGTCCAGCGACTTCGGCAGCAGCAGTTCCTTGACCGCGACCTCGCGACCGAGGGCGGTGTCGACGGCCAGCCAGACCTCGCCCATACCGCCTCGGCCGAGACTGCGGCTGAGGCGGTAACGATTGTTCAGTATTCGGCCGATCTCCCCCTCGGACACCGCGGTCGCACCCTCCTCCCGAGCAAGCGGGCCTCCCTGACCATGTGTGCGGCCTTCCCCCCGGTCGGCTCACAGCGTCGGTTCGGGGACCGCGCGCACGGTCCGGCCCACAGGCTCAGAGCGTAGATGTCGGTCCCGAACACGATGACACGACCCAGCATGTGCCATCGGAGCCGCTTCGCGCGACGCTCTGCGCATCACGATCTGTCCGATCAGGGTTTCACCGATCGGTACCACCGCTCGGCGCCGGTGTGCAGCGGCAGCGGATCGGTGAAGATCGCCGTCCTGGGGTCGACCAACTGGGCGGCGTGCACCTCGCGTCCGATCACCTGCCGGTTCTCCATCACCGTCTCGGTCACCCGCCTGATCAGCGCCGGATCCTGCGAGGCCCGGGTGACCAACAGGTTCGGCACCGCGATCGTGGGCGTCTCGGTCCCGCCGGGGTAGGCGTCCGCCGGCACCACCGCCTCGCGGTACACCGGCCCGTAGCGATCGCGCAGCTTGCCCGCCAGATCGCCGAGTTGCACCAGCCGCACCGACCAGTGCTCGGCCAGGTCGGAGACCGCCCCGGTGGGCAGCCCGCCGGACCAGAAGAACGCGTCCACGGTGCCGTCGCGCAACCGCCGGCCGGCCTCGCCGATGCCGATCCGGACCGGGACGATCGTGTGCTCCAGGTCGCTCATCCCCACCTCGCTCAACAACCGCCGGGTGATCAACTCGACGCCGGAGCCGGGCAGTCCGACCACCACCCGGCGTCCGCGCAGGTCGGTGATCTTCTGTATGGGGGAGCCGGCGGGCACGACCAGTTGCACATAGTCGTCGTAGAGCCGGGCGACCGCGCGCAACTGGTCACGATCGCCCGGCGGCAGATCGGCGACGGCGTCCGAGGTGGAGATCCCGAAGGTGTCCGTGCCCTCGACCACCCGGCGCAGGTTCTCCACGGACCCCCCGCTGGTGTTCACCGTGACCCGCACGTTCAGGTCCGCGGACAGCCTGGGCCGCAGCAGTTCGCCATAGCGGTGATACACCCCGGTCGGGACCCCGGTGGCCAACGACACCGGCCCGCCCGGCGTGGTCCGGTCGTCGCCGGAGAAGACCAGGTAGCCCCCGACCAGACACAGCAGCACCAGCGTCGCGAACCCGACCCGGACCAGGTGGGGGCGGCGCGCGTAGGCGTCGCGCAGGGAAACGGGGCGGAACGACGAGGAGGGCACGGCGGCGATATTGCCATGGCGGGCGGCCACACACGCGGGGAAGCAAACCCCGTACCCTGTCGGGTGTTATGACTGCGCGAAGCTATGAGGTGCGCACCTACGGGTGCCAGATGAACGTCCACGACTCCGAGCGGCTGTCCGGGCTGCTGGAGGACGCGGGATACGTGCGCGCGCCCAAGGGGGAGCCGGCCGACGTGGTCGTCTTCAACACGTGCGCCGTCCGCGAGAACGCGGACAACAAGCTCTACGGCAACCTCGGCCACCTCGCGCCCGCGAAGGCCGAACGCCCCGGCATGCAGATCGCGGTCGGCGGCTGCCTCGCGCAGAAGGACCGGGACACCATCGTGCGCAAGGCGCCGTGGGTGGACGTGGTCTTCGGCACGCACAACGTGGGCTCGCTGCCGGTGCTGCTGGAGCGGGCCCGGATCGAGCAGGAGGCCCAGGTCGAGATCCTGGAGTCGCTCGACGTCTTCCCCTCCACGCTGCCCACCCGGCGCGAATCGGCCTACGCGGCGTGGGTGGCGATCTCGGTGGGCTGCAACAACACCTGCACGTTCTGCATCGTGCCGGCGCTGCGCGGCAAGGAGAAGGACCGCCGACCCGGCGACGTGCTCGCCGAGATCGAGACGCTGGTCGGCGAGGGCGTGATCGAGGTCACCCTGCTCGGGCAGAATGTCAACGCCTACGGCTCGGACATGGGCGACCGCGAGGCGTTCTCCAAGCTGCTGCGCTCGTGCGGGCGGATCGACGGCCTGGAGCGGGTGCGGTTCACCTCGCCGCACCCGCGCGACTTCACCGACGACGTGATCGCCGCGATGGCCGAGACGCCGAACGTGATGCACCAGCTGCACATGCCGCTGCAATCCGGCTCGGATCGGGTGTTGCGCGCGATGCGCCGCTCCTACCGGCAGGACAAGTACCTCGGGATCATCGAGCGGGTGCGCGCGGCGATGCCGGACGCGGCGATCTCCACGGACATCATCGTCGGCTTCCCCGGCGAGACCGACGAGGACTTCGAGCAGACGCTGCACACGGTGCGCGAGGCGCGCTTCGCCGCGGCGTTCACCTTCCAGTACTCCAAGCGCCCCGGCACCCCGGCCGCCACGATGGACGGCCAGGTGCCCAAGGAAGTGGTCACCGAGCGCTACCAGCGGCTGCTCGCGCTCCAGGAGGAGATCTCCTGGGCGGAGAACCGCGCCCAGGTCGGCCGCACCCTGGAGGTGCTGGTCGCCGAGGGCGAGGGCCGCAAGGACCACGACACCGCGCGGTTGTCCGGGCGGGCCCCGGACAACCGGCTCGTGCACTTCGAGCGCCCGGCCGAGGGGGTGCGGCCCGGCGACCTGGTCTCGGTCGAGATCAGCTACGCCGCACCGCACCACCTGCTCGCCGAGCGGCCCCCGCTGGCGATCCGCCGCACGCGTGCGGGCGACGCGTGGGAGCGGCGCACCGCGGCACCGGCGACCAAGCCCGGCGTACTGCTCGGGATGCCGCAGATCGGCGCACCGGCCGCCGAGGCCACGCCGACCGCGGTCGCCTGCTGCGACTGAGCGCGGGGCGGGGCCGGCCGTGGTCGGCGCGCGGACCGCGGTACGGCGGCGGCCTGTTGCGACGGAGTGTCGGTACGGACCCGCGCGGGCCGCGCCGGTCCGGCTGTACGCCGTCGGTCGGCGTGCCGATTGCCTCGGCCACGCCGACCGCGGTGGTCTGCCGTGACCGAGCGTCGGTCGAAGCGGTGCCGGCCGAGCGGGACCGGCCGTCGGCCGCAGTCGGCGCGGTCCCGGTCGGTCCGGCTGGGCGCCGCAGGTCGGCGTGCGGTTGCCTCGGCTGCGCGGACCGCCTCGCCGGAGGCGTCGGTCAGGACACGTTCCAGCCGAGCAGTACCGGCTGTTCGCGCTCGTAGCCGAGGGTGGACAGGCGGGCCGTGTCCAGCCGGAACAACCGGCCGTCGGCGGGCGGCAGGCCCAGCCAGCGGGCGGTGAGCACGCGCAGCAGGTGGCCGTGCGCGATGAGCACCGCGTCCTCGCCCGCCGCCAGCACCGGGCGCACCCGGTCCAGCACCCGGTCCACCCGACGGCCCACGTCCACGATCGACTCGCCCGGATGCGCGGCGTCCCCGGGCACCACCCCGTCCCGCCACAGGACCCAGCCCGGGACCCGCTCGCGGATCTCGTTGGTGGTGATCCCCTCGTAGCCGCCGTAGTCCCACTCGACCAGGTCCGGTTCGAGCTGCGCCCCGGTGATCCCGGCCAGTTCGGCGGTGTGCCGGGCCCGGCCCAGCGGGCTGGTCAGCGCGAGCGCGAAGGTACGCCCGTCGAGCAGTTCCGCCACCGCCTTGGCCTGCGTCTCGCCCTCGGGGGTCAGTGGGATGTCGGTCAGCCCCGTGTGCCGCCCGGACCGGCTCCATGCGGTCTCACCGTGTCGCACCAGCATCAGTTCACCCATGTGATCCATCCCATCATGCGCCCCGGGAGGCGTCGCGGCGGCTGGTTAGTACTCTCCCTGAATGCTCGTAGCAGCCGCGGTAGTCCCGTGTCCCCCGATGATCGTGCCCGAGCTGGCCCGCGGGGCCGTCGCGGAGCTGGATGCGCTGCGCGCGGCGTGCGACCGGGCGGTGGCCGAGCTGGCCGAGACGGCGCCGGACCGGCTGGTCGTCGTGGGCGCGGGAGCCGCGGACGCGACCCTCGTGGCCGGCGGGATCGGCTCGTTCGCGCCGTACGGGGTCGAGCTGGAGGTGACCCTGGGCGCCGGCGCCGCCGAGCCGCTGCCCCCCGCGCTGGCGATCGGCGCGTGGTTGCTGGGCCGCTCGCCGTGGGCCGCCGACCGGATCGCCTCGGGCACCGCGCCGAGCCCGGTGTCCGGCGCGGTGCTCGCCGCGGACGCGGACCCCGCGCACTGCGCCGCGCGCGGCGCCGAACTGGTCGCGGGCCCCGAACGGGTCGCACTGCTCGTGGTCGGCGACGGGTCGGCGTGCCGGACCGAGAAGGCTCCCGGCTATCTCGACGCCCGCGCCGAGCCGTACGACGCCGCCCTGGCCGCGGCGCTCGCGGCGGCCGACCCGGTCGCCCTCGCGGCGCTCGACCCGGCGTTGGCCGACGAGCTGTGGGTGGCCGGCCGACCGGCCCTGCAGGCGCTGGCCGGCGCGGCGGGCCCGGGGCGGCGCGGGCGGTTGCTCTACGACGCGGCGCCGTACGGGGTCGGCTACTTCGTGGCGCTCTGGTCCTGAGCGCCGGTTCACCCGCGGACGTCCCGACACACCGAGCGGGCGGTGGTCACCGGATCCGGTGACCACCGCCCGCTTCGTCGGCTACCGCGCTCAGGCGGAGGGTTCCGCCGGGGGCTGCGGCGCGGGGGGCGTTTCGGGGGCCGCGTCCGACGCCTCGCCCTCGGTCTTGCCGCCCAGCGCCTCCTTGGCCTTGTCCGACGCGCCCTTGATCTGCTCGGTGTGCTTGCCGCCGGTCTTCTCGTCGGCGACCTCGGCGGCCTTGTCGACGCCCTTCGCCGCCTTGTCGCCGTGCTGACCCAGCAGGCTCTCGGCCTTGGCCTTGATGTTGTCGAAGACACCCATGTCCTGCTCCTTCTCGGATGCGCCCGCCCGGCCCGATGTCTCGGCCGCGTCCCCGGCGGTCCGGGGAGCGGGCGTCGTGGCCGCCGCCGCGACCGGCTCGGCCTCGGCGACCGCGTCGATCGGTGTCGCGGGCCGGTCCTCGACCAGCGTCGCGGTGTCCGCGCCCGCCGGGTTCCCCGAGCAGCACGAGCCGCTTTCCTCCGCCGTATCGGGACGCCGCTTGAACCAGTCGAAAACACTCACAATTTCTCCTAGACCGTATGTCCGTGGTCGATGTCGTGCATGTCGGCGGCGGTACGGGGGACCTTCCGCGGCGCCGCCCGAAGTACCCGGGTCGCCGGAACTCAACGAGGGCGAGCGGTGCCGGTCACGACCTCGCGGGCGGCCGTACCGCAACGAGCGACGGCGGGAGTCGGGCCCGCGATCCGGCAGACTTGGGGGGTGAGTCCCCGTGTCATAGCCGTCGTCGGTCCCACTGCGGCCGGAAAATCCGATCTTGGCGTCGCCCTGGCCCGTGCACTGGACGGCGAGGTGATCAACACCGACTCCATGCAGCTCTACCGCGGCATGGACATCGGCACCGCCAAGCTGACCGTCGCCGAGCGCGGCGGCGTGCCGCACCATCTGCTCGACGTGTGGGACGTGACCTGTTCCGCCAGCGTCGCCGAGTACCAGCACGACGCCCGTGCGCTGGTCGACGACCTGCTCGCGCGCGGCCGGACCCCGATCCTGGTCGGCGGCTCGGGACTGTACGTCCGCGCGGTGCTCGACGACCTGGAGTTCCCCGGTACCGATCCGCTGATCCGGGCCCGCCTGGAGGCCGAGGCGCAACGGGTGGGGCCCGGACCGCTGCACGCGCGCCTGGCCGTGGCCGATCCGCCCGCCGCCGCCGCGATCCTGCCGGGCAACACCCGGCGGATCGTCCGCGCGCTCGAGGTGATCGAGCTGACCGGGCGCCCGTTCACCGCCACCCTGCCCACCCACCGCTCGTTCTACGACAGCGTGCAGATCGGGGTGGACGTGCCGCGACCGGTGCTCGACGAGCGGATCACCACGCGCGTGGACCGGATGTGGTCGGCGGGCCTGGTCGAGGAGGTGCGCGAACTGGAGAAGGTCGGGCTGCGCGAGGGCCGCACCGCGTCGCGCGCGCTCGGCTACGCGCAGGTGTTGCGGCTGCTGGCCGGGGAGTGCTCGGACGAACAGGCACGCGAGGACACGGTGCGCACCACCCGTCGGTTCGCCCGCAGGCAGGACACCTGGTTCCGGCGGGATCCGCGGATCCACTGGCTGGAGCACTCGCGCGCCGACCTGCTCGACGCCGCGCTCGAACGGGTGATCCGACCCGAGTAGGGGTGTTGCGGGTGGGGTGCGCGTGGCACGGTGGAGGGTCGGTGACACACCAAACCTGCTCGGGGGAGGCCCGTCGTGATCCGCTCTGTTCGTCGCGCCATGGCGCTGGGTACGGCGCTGGGGCTCGCATTGACCGTCCCCGGGACGGCCTCCGCGCACCCCGGCGGGCCGCCCGCCAAAGTGCCGGTGGCCACCGGCTGGGGCGGCGCGGTCTCCAGCGTCGACGCCGACGCCACCCGGATCGGCCTGGACGTGCTGCGCCGCGGCGGCAACGCGGTGGACGCCGCGGTGGCCACGGCCGCCGCGCTCGGGGTCACCGAGCCCTACTCGGCGGGGATCGGCGGTGGCGGCTACTTCGTCTACTACGACGCGCGCAGCCGCACGGTGCGCACGTTGGACGGGCGGGAGACGGCGCCCGCCCGGATGGGCAAGGACACCTTCCTCGATCCGGCCACCGGGCGGCCGATCCCGTTCGACCAGGCGGTGAACTCGGGGCTTTCGGTGGGGGTTCCGGGCACGCCGCAAACCTGGCAGACCGCGCTGCGCGAGTGGGGGACCACCAATCTGCGCGCGGCCCTGGCCCCGGCCCGCGAGCTGGCCGAGCGCGGATTCGTGGTGGACCAGACCTTCCACGACCAGACCGCGGCGAACGCGGCCCGGTTCGCCGACATCGTGCCGACCGCGAAGTTGTTCCTGCCGAACGGGCAACCGCCGGTGGTGGGCAGCGTGTTCCGCAACCCGGACCTGGCCCGGACCTACGACCGACTCGGTCGCGCCGGGGTGGACTGGTTCTATCGGGGCGATCTCGGCCGCGAGGTGGTGCGCACCGCGCAGCGGCCCCCGGTGACGCCGAACGCGACTCGGGTCTTCCGGCCCGGCCTGATCGAGACCGACGACCTGGCCCGCTATCGGGTCCTGGACCGGCGGCCGACCCGGATCGACTACCGGGGTCTGGACGTCTACGGCATGGCGCCGTCCTCGTCGGGCGGGTCGACCGTGGGCGAGGCGCTGAACATCCTGAAGACCGCCGACCCGCGCACGCAGGACGACGTCACCGCGACGCACTACTACCTGGAGGCGTCCCGGCTCGCCTTCGCCGACCGCAATCGTTACGTCGGCGACCCGGCGTTCGTGGACGTACCGCTGCGCGGCCTGCTCGCGGACGGCTTCGCCGGGGAACGCGCGTGCCTGATCGACCCGGACCACGCCGCGGTGAGCCCGGTCCCGCCGGGTGACCCGAAACCGCCGTACGACCACGACTGCACGGCGACCGGCACGCCGGAGGCGACCGAGCCGACCGAGGGGTTGTCCACGACGCACCTGGTCACCGCCGACCGCTGGGGCAACGTGGTGTCGTACACGCTGACCATCGAGCAGACCGGCGGCAGTGCGATCACCGTGCCCGGGCGCGGCTTCCTGCTCAACAACGAGCTGACCGATTTCGACTTCGCGCCGCTCACCCCCGGGGTGTTCGACCCGAATCTGCCCGCGCCGGGCAAGCGCCCGCGCAGCAGCATGTCGCCGACCATCGTGCTGCGCGACGGTCACCCGTTCCTCGCGGTCGGCTCGCCCGGCGGCGCGACCATCATCACCACGGTGCTCCAGGTGCTCACCGGGCGCCTCGACCGCGGCCTGTCGCTGCCGGCGGCGGTCGCCGCGCCGCGGTTGTCCCAGCGCAACGGGGCGGCGACCGAGGTCGAACCGGGGGTGCCCGGCCCGCTGCGCACGGCGTTGGAGCAACGCGGGCACGTGCTCAAGGACAATCCGGAGATCGGCGCCGCGGCGGCCCTCGAGTTCCTCCCGAACGGGCGGGTCCAGGCGGTGGCCGAACCCACCCGCAGGGGTGGCGGTGCGGCCGGCGTGGTGCACTCGGACCGATAACGGGCCATTGCACGAGCGCGCGGTCCCGGCGGAATACCCGCCGGGACCGCGCGCTCGTGCGGCCTAGGATTGTCGGGTGAGCACTCTGCACTTCTTCAAGGGCCATGGCACCGAGAACGACTTCGTCATCGTGCCGGATGCGGACGGCGGGTTGGACCTGGGCGTCGAGCAGGTCGCCGCGCTGTGCGATCGGCGGGCCGGGATCGGTGCCGACGGCCTGCTGCGGGTGGTTCGTTCGGCCAAGGATCCGGCCGCCGAGCAACTCGCCGGCGAGGCCGAGTGGTTCATGGACTATCGCAACGGCGACGGGTCGATCGCCGAGATGTGCGGCAACGGGGTGCGGGTGTTCGCCCGCCACCTGGTCGAGCGCGGCCTGGTCGAGCCGGGCCAGGTGCGAGTGGCCACGCGCGGCGGCGTCAAGGTGGTCACGGTGCCCGCCGAGGGTGCGATCACGGTGGACATGGGCGTGGCCCGGTGGCCCGGCTCCGCCGGCATCGGCGTCGAGGTCGAGGGGCGCGTGCGGCCCGCGACCAACGTGGACATGGGCAACCCGCACGCGGTGGTGTTCGTCGAGGACCTGGCCCAGGCGGGCAATCTGTACACGGCGCCCGAGGTGTCCCCGGCCGGTGCCTACCCGCACGGGGTCAACGTCGAGTTCGTGGTGCGTCGCGGGCCGGGCCACGTGGCGATGCGGGTGCACGAGCGCGGCTCGGGGGAGACCCGGTCGTGCGGGACCGGCGCGTGTGCGGTGATGGTCGCGGCGGCGCGCGCGGACGGCGCGGATCCGGCGCGCACCGGCGTGCCGGTCACCTACACGGTGGACGTCCCGGGCGGGCGCCTGGTGATCACCGAGCGGGTGGACGGCCACATCGAGATGACCGGCCCGGCCGTGATCGTCGCCGAGGGCACGGTCGACCTCGACCGCCTGTGCTCCGACCGACTCCGGGGGTGACCCGGGTCGGGGCCCGAGCCCCTGTGCTCGCTCCGCACACCGTGATAGGTCTTGCCTGACCTGGTCAAGCAGCGCCGTCATGGGGAGACACGAGCATGAGCAGCATGGACACGGCCCGCGACACCACCCGCGCGGTCAAGACGACGGTCCAGGCGGCGGGGGCCTTCTTCTTCGCGCCGCCCACCGTCGCCCGCGGCGCGGAGTTGGGCCTGGACGGCATCACGCTCTATGTCGCCGGTCGCGGCGGCGTACTCGGGGACGTGGACGACGACACGCTCGTGCGCGCGTTCCATCACTTCACCCCCGGCGTCCTGCTACCGCTGTGGGAGAGCGGCCGCAAGGTCGCGCCGCCCGCGCGGATCGGCGAGTTGTACGCCGACTGCGCCCGCGCGTGGGGCCGCGAGCATCTCGCCGAGCTGCCCGAGGTGGCCCGACTGGCCGAGATCACCACCCGGATCGTGCGCGCCAACGACCTGGGCGCGCACGCCCCGCTCTACTCGGCCTGGCGCGGTGTACCTCTTCCGGATGACGCGCCGGCGCGGCTCGCGCAGAACCTCCAGACGCTGCGCGAGCAGCGCGGCGGGCTGCACATCGTGGCGCTGACCGCGCACCGGTTGAGCCCGGTCGAGGCGCAGGTCGCCGAGGCCGGTCCCTACCTCGAGTTCTACGGGCACAAAAAGCCGTTTCCCGAGGTCACCGAGCATCTGGCGGCCCGCCGCCGGGCCGCCGAAGAGCTCACCGACGAGCTCGTGGCGGCCTGCTACGCGGTCCTGGACGAGGCCGAGGCGGCCGATTTCACCGCGCTCACCTCGGCGTTGGCCGCGCGGTTGGCGCACTGATCCGGTGCCCTGGTCCCGGTACCGGGGTCCGGGAGAACCCCGAGACCGGCCCTGCCTGGAGGTGGAGCGGCTCGACGTGCTCTCCTGCCAGGGAAGGACCCGCCTTACCCGACGCCGGACCGACGCGGGCGCGGGCGGGTCTTCCTAGCCTTGGGGGAGAAGCAAGCGGGGGAGTGGTCGTGCGTTCGGGCGGCGTACCCCGCCCCTATCCCGAGGAGACCGCATGTCTGCCCGCAACCGTCGACTGGCCCTGCTCGCCCCTCTGGTCGCCCTGCCGTTGGCGCTCACCGCGTGTGAGTTCAACGTGGACACCGGGCACGACGCGGAGAAGAAGACCACGTCCTACGACGTCACGCAGACCGTGAAGTCGCTCAAGGTGGACAGCGCGGCGGGCAACGTCAAGGTGACCGAGGGCGACGTGAAGAACGTCCAGGTGACCGAGAAACAGCACTACGACAACACCGCGCCGACCACCACACACAACGTGGACGGCAACGGTCAGCTGGTCCTGGACTACAACTGCGCGAGCAAGAAGGCCTGTTTCGTCGCCTACGACGTGACCATCCCGCGCGGCGGCGCCGGGATCGACGTCCGGACCGACGCGGGCAACGTGACCCTGCGCGACCTGACCGGGACGCTGAACCTGCACACGGGCGCGGGCAAGATCGACGGCGAGGGGCTGACCTCGGCCAAGGTGACCGCGCAGACCAGCGCCGGGTCGATAGACCTGACCTTCACCAAGGCGCCGACCGACGTGAGCGCCAAGACCAACGCGGGCCGGGCCACGGTACGGGTGCCCGGCGGGACGCAGTACGCCACCGACGTGTCCACCACGGTCGGCGACACCGACGTCAAGGTCTCGCGCAACGACCAGTCGCCGAACCACGTCAAGGTGCACACCGACGCGGGCCAGGCCCGGCTGCTCACCTCGTGAGGTAGGCGGGCGCCGCGTCCCGGCCGTGCGGTCGGATCCGCTTCGGGCCGAATCCGGCCGAAAACCCGGATGCCCGCGCGGCGGCCGCCATGGGACCATCGTGACGGCCGCCCGAGGGGAATGGAGCGGCCCGCCGACTACGTTGAACAGGACGATATGACTTCTCGCTCACACCGCGCCGGACACGACGACACGGACTCGACTCCGCTATTCGACGACGCCGACGGCTTCGACGACGGAGCGTCCTTCGACGGATTCGGACCGGGCGATGACGTCGGGGGTCGTCCGGTCGACTACGACGGCGACCAGTTCGACCGCGAGGAGCGCAGCGCGCTCCGCCGGATCGCCGGTCTCTCCACGGAGCTGACCGATGTCACCGAGGTCGAATACCGACAGCTTCGCCTGGAACGGGTCGTGTTGGTCGGGGTCTGGACCGACGGCACCGCCGCGGACGCCGAATACTCGCTCAAGGAACTCGCGGCGCTGGCCGAGACCGCGGGTTCGCAGGTGCTGGACGGACTGATCCAGCGCCGCGACAAGCCGGACCCGGCCACCTACATCGGGTCCGGGAAGGCCCGGGAACTGCGCGACGTGGTGATCGCCACGGGCGCGGACACCGTGGTCTGCGACGGTGAACTGACGCCCGGTCAGTTGATCCAGCTCGAAGACGTGGTCAAGGTCAAGGTCGTCGACCGCACCGCGCTGATCCTGGACATCTTCGCCCAACACGCCAAGTCCCGTGAGGGCAAGGCCCAGGTCTCGCTGGCGCAGATGCAGTACATGCTGCCGCGCCTGCGTGGCTGGGGTGCCTCGCTGTCTCGCCAGATGGGCGGTGGCGGCGGTGGCGGCATGGCCACGCGTGGTCCCGGTGAGACGAAGATCGAGACCGATCGTCGGCGCATCCGGGAGAAGATGGCCAAGATGCGCCGCGAGATCGCGGACATGAAGAAGGCCCGCGACACCAAGCGACAGGAGCGCCGGCGCAACGCGATCCCGTCGGTGGCCATCGCGGGTTACACCAACGCCGGCAAGTCCTCGATCCTGAACCGGTTGACCGGTGCGGGTGTCCTGGTGGAGAACGCGCTGTTCGCCACCCTGGATCCGACCGTGCGTCGGGCCGAGACGCCCAGCGGGCGCGGCTACACGCTGGCGGACACGGTCGGCTTCGTGCGGCACCTGCCGCACCAGCTGGTCGAGGCGTTCCGGTCCACCCTGGAGGAGGTCGCCGACGCGGACCTGATCCTGCACGTGGTGGACGGCTCCGATCCCACGCCCGAGGCCCAACTGGCGGCCGTACGCGAGGTGTTCACCGAGGTCGAGGCGCACAAGGTGCGCGAGATCGTGGTGGTGAACAAGGCCGACGCGGCCGATCCGGAGGTGCTGGCGCGGCTGTTGCGGCGGGAGAAGCACGCGATCGTGGTGTCCGCCCGCACCGGGCAGGGCATGGACGAGCTGCTCGCGCTGATCGACGAGGAACTGCCCCGGCCCGACGTCGAGGTCGAGGTGGTCGTGCCCTACGAGCGCGGCGATCTGGTGGCCAAGGTGCACGGGAGCGGCGAACTGCTCGGCACCGAGCACCGCGAGTCGGGCACGTGGCTGCACGCCCGGGTGGGCCGGCAACTCGCCGCCGAGCTGGAGCGGTTCGTGGTCGCCAAGCGCTGATCCATTGTCGGACCGCAAAAGGGATGCGGTTCGGCCGAACGGGCCCGGCTCGCACCCGATTTCCCGGGTGCGAGCCGGGTTTTCGGTGTTTTCCGGATCGATCAGCGCTTGCGTTTGAGGTTGTCCAGCATGCGGCGGGCCTCCTGGTCCAGGTAGGGGCCGGCGATCCAGGTGTGTCCGGCGCCGCTGAGCGCGCTGTTCCCGATCAGCCGCAGGCTGCCGTCGGGGGCGGTGGCATACCAGCCGCCGCCGCTGGCGCCGGCGGTCATCGTGCAGCCGATCCGAAGCAGCGGCGGGGTGTTCGGGTCGACGGTCATCCGGCGCGGGTCCTGGGTGCAGCCGAACATGGTCAGGCCGTCGAACGGGGCGTCCTGTGGATAGCCGTACGCGCTCGCGGCGGCCAGGGCGCGCGGTGCGTCGAACCACACCGGTAGGGCGCGGCCGACCACCTCCTCCAGGCTGCGCGCGCTGTGGTCGGGGTTGCGCACCTCGACCACGGCGTAGTCGTAGGAGGTGGCCGTCGAGGTGGAGTCGGTGCCGCCGGCGCGCCACTGGTCGGAGGTGGCCACCGAGGTCGCCCACCACTGGCCGAACGGGGCGACCGGGCCGGGGTTGCCGAGATTGGCCAGGGTGGCCTGGCCGCTGCTGTTGAACGCGGGTACGAACTGCAGGCTGGTGAACCAGGTGCCGCCGCGGCCGGCGTGTACGCAGTGCCCGGCGGTCCAGACCAGATTGCTGTGACCGGGACGCTTGGGGTCGGCGACCACGGTGCCCGAGCAGGCGGAGGGGCCGTCGGGGGCCTCGAAGAACAGCTTGCCGACGGCGATGGTGCCGGGTTCGCCCGCGTAGGGGCGCGGGACCGGTCTGGCCGGTACGGGCGGCGGCTTGGCCTCGGCGAGCACGTCGGGCAGCGGTCCCCACGTGGGCGTCGGGTCGGTGCGGCCGGGTGCCGCCGAGGGGGCGGGCGGGCCGTCCTCGCCGCGCGGGTCACGGGGTTTGGCCCGGCTCATGCGTTCCGGGGTCCAGTGCGCCGGATCGCCGGGATCCGCGAGTGCTCCCGGCCCCCGGCCGTGGCCGTCGTCGTGACTGACGCCGCGCAGTGTCAATGCCATGACGGTGCCCGTCACCAGCAGCGATACCGCCACCGTCAGCGCGACGAACAGCGTGCGAACGCCGCGCGTCACGCGCCTACCTCCCCGTGTGCGCCCCCCGTGGATGACCGCCCGACAGTATCGGAGGGGCCCTCGGCCGTGATCGGGCGGCGGTTCGGTCGTTGTTTTCAGCGGGGCCGTCGATCCGGCGATCGTCACTCGTTGTGGTGAGGATTTTGCCTTCCGTCACTACTCCAAGGTAAGCCTTACCTAAATCCCGATCGCCCTTGATCGCCCTTGTGGAGGTGCCGCAGTCATGACCGCCGCCCTGACCAGGCCGGACGACCGCTCCGGCACCGAGGACCCGGCACCCGTGGGCTCGGCCGGCGCCGACGCGGGCCCGGATCGCGAGGCATCGGCCGGTGCGAGTGCGGCCGGCGCGGGTGCGGACGGTGCGCGGATCGGCCGGCAGCGCTCGGGTGATCCGCTCGCGGATGCGCCGGGCATCCTGCGTGGACCGGGCGCCCGGGAGTCCTCGGCCCGCACCTACGCCCGCTCGCTGCCGATCGTGCCGGTGCGCGCTCGGGGGATGACGGTGGAGGGGGCCGACGGTCGGCGCTATCTCGACTGCCTGTCCGGGGCGGGCACCCTGGCCCTCGGGCACAACCACCCGGTGGTGCTCGCGGCGATCCGCGGCGTGCTCGACACCGGGGCGCCGCTGCACGCGCTCGACCTGGCCACCCCGGTCGAGGACCGGTTCGTCGAGGAGCTGTTCGCCACGCTGCCGCCGGAGTTGGCCCGAGAGGGGCGGATCCGGTTCTGCGGACCGGCGGGCACCGACGCGGTAAAGGCGGCGCTCGAGCTGGTCCGGACCGCCGGCGGGCGGCGCGGGGTGGTCGCCTTCACCGGGGCCTGGCACGGGATGACCGACGGCGCACTCGCGGTCGGCGGCGACCCGGCGATCCGGGACGCGACGGGGGCGGGCACCGGCGATCCGATCCGGCTGCCGTTCCCGCAGGACTACCGCTGCCCGTTCGGCACCGGCGGCGCCGAGGGCGAGCGGCTCGCCGCGCACTACGCGCGCGCCCGGTTGGCCGCCCCCGACGGCGGGGCGCCGACGCCCGCCGGGCTGATCGTGGAGCCGGTCCAGGGCGAGGGCGTACTGCCCGCGCCGGACGGCTGGTTGCGCGAGTTGCGCCGGCTCACCGCGGCGCGCGGGATCCCGCTGGTCGCGGACGAGGTACAGACCGGCCTGGGGCGGACCGGCGCGATGTGGGGTGTGGACCATGCCGGCGTGGTGCCGGACGTGATGGTCATCTCCAAGGCGATCGGCGGCAGTCTGCCGCTGGCGGCGGTGGTCTACCGCGCCGAACTGGACCGCTGGTGGCCGGGGACGCGCGCGGGCACCTTCCGCGGCAACCAGCTCGCGATGGCGGCCGGCACCGCGACGATCGCATTCGTCCGCGAGCATCGGCTGCCCGTGCACGCCGCCCGGATCGGCGGCCGACTCGCGGGCGCGCTACGGGATCTGATGCCCGGTCAGCCGGCCATCGGCGAGGTGCGCGGACGCGGTCTGATGCTCGGCGTGGAGATCGTCGAACCCGACGCGGCCCCGGACGCGCGCGGGGTCCGCCCGGCGGCCCCGAACCTGGCGCTCGCGATCCGCCGCGAGGCCCTGAGCCGCGGCCTGATCGTCGAGTTGGGCGGCCGACACGACAGCGTGGTCCGGTTGTCGCCCCCGCTGACGATGACCGAGCTCCAGGCGGACGCGGTCCTGGAACGCCTGGCCGCCGCCATCGAGGCGGCCACGGCGGCCCGCCCGGGATCGGCGCCGTCATGACCCCCGAGCAGCCCGCCGGCCACGCTGCCCTGGCCGGCGGAGTGGCGGGGATCGACGCACTGCGCCCGTTGCTCGACGTCGCGCTGGCCGCACTGACGACCGGCGCGACCACCCGCGGCGGCCCACTGCCCCCGGGCGGCCCGGCGGGCGTGGCGGCCGAGGTGGCCCGGGTGTTGGGCTCGGAGGTGGCGGGTTCGGGTGTGGTCGGGCTCGATGCGTCGGCGGCGGGGGCGGGTGCCCGGGGCGGGTTGCGGCCGGTGATGGGTGCGGTGGGCGAGCGGGGTGGGGCGTCGGGCTTGGGTGAAGTGGGTTCGGGGTGTGCGGATTCGGACCCGACGGGTGCGTTGGCGGTCTTGGCGGGCCCGGGGGACGGGTCGCCGGTTGTAGACGTCCCGGCGGGCGGGGCGGTGTGGGTGTTGGGCTCGGAGGTGGCGGGTTCGGGTGTGGTCGGGCTCGATGCGTCGGCGGCGGGGGCGGGTGCCCGGGGCGGGTTGCGGCCGGTGATG